>JBDQJG010000059.1:0-15801 GCA_040263955.1 Verrucomicrobiales bacterium | reverse complement strand
CGCGCGGTGGAAGCCGCCGCCAAGGCGGTCGGCGCCAGCGCGCTGGAGGCCTGCATGGCCTCTTCCATCAGCCATGCCCGTGAGGGCAACCTCTACCTCATGCTGGCCGGCGATCAGTCGGTCTTCGAAAGCCAGAGAGACGTGCTCGAAGAGCTCAGCATCCACATGCGCTTCGTGCCGGGTGGTACCGGCAAGGCCGCCGAGGTCAAGGCACTGGTCAACATGGTCATGAACATCAACACCGCCGGCCTGGCCGAGGGACTCGGTCTGGGTGCGGCCCTCGGGCACGATGTCGATATGCTTCGCGAGGTGTTCTCCCAGACCGGGGCCAACAGCAGGGTGCTGGAGACCGACGCCGAAGACATGCGTGACCGAGATCACGATTGCTGGTTTTCCGCCGAGCATGCCGCCAAGGACTCCGGTATCGCCGCTGATCTCGCCGCTGGGGCAGGAATTTCTTTACCGGTCAATGCCGCCACCCTCGGTCAGTACAGGAAAATGGTCGCCGAGGGCCTCGGAGACCTCGACAAGTCGGGTATTGCCGAACTGACCTTTCCCGGCAGGCACAGCGCCTGAAGTGGGGCGGCTGCAATCATTCCAATCAACCAATAAAAAACGAACCAAGTAACCAACCATGATTATACCTACCATCAGTTCAGGGCTCGCCGGTCCACTCGGCGTGCTTCACATGCCTCGCTTCTGGCAGAAAGTTTCACTCGATGCCGTCGGCAAGCTGCACGCTGATTACCCCGCCTGTGGCGCCGGTTACGACCAGATGATGCTCGATGCCCTCGGTCTCGACAAGGATGCAACACTTGCCTACATCCAGCAGAACAAGCCGACCTACGTCCAGTTTGAAGCCTGGGTGAAAGAGAATGCCTCGAATCTCGGCGGTGCGGCTGGTTTCAACGATGCTGTGGTCGGCTACAACCATGACGACGCCACTCGTGAGAGCATCCTCAGTGCGGTCGGGCTTCCCGGCGCCGATATCAAGGACGCGGTCAACCTGAACAATCTCGAGGACTGGAACGATTTCCACGGCCAGCAGATTGCCGGCTGAGCAAGTCCACGAGACAGCAGAGTCTTGAATTGCAGAGGCCTCCGGGGAAAGCCCCGGGGGCCTTTTTTTGTCTGTGCGTTCACATCGGGTACGTGTGTCCGACGCGTGTTCCCTGACCAGCGGACAATTTCCTTTTATGGGGGTTCTCTAGTGGCGGGCCGTGCCGGTATGCGGGGGCCCACGGGAGAGGCTGTGGCGTGCACCCGATGTTGCTGTAAAAATACCGCATCAAAAAACAATTTTTGAAAGGCGCTTCTTCTTTCATATGACATGTTCGCTACAAATTAGCAATCTTTGCTTGGCAAAAAGCGGCATTGGGACTATCTTTTAGATAAAAAGCTGATTTTTAAATTGATTTTTAATTAAAAAAGGCAAAGTTTATCAAAAATAAGCAACTTTCATGAAGCAGCATCAAGAGCAAATGGATGGGGCACAGGCTCTGATCAGGACAATCAGTGACCTGGGTATCGATCATGTTTTCGGTTACTCAGGCGGGGCCGCCTTGCCGATTTTCGATGCCCTCGAGACCGTCGAGAGCAAGATCAAGTTCGTGCTCACCCGGCACGAGCAGGGTGCTTGTCACATGGCCGACGGCTATGCCCGGGCCACCGGCAAGCCCGCCTGTGTGCTGGTGACCTCCGGACCCGGTGCAGGCAACACGATCACCGGTATCATGACCGCGCACATGGATTCCGTGCCCATGCTGATTATCACCGGCCAGCAGGTCACCTGGATGCTGGGCAAGGATGCCTTTCAAGAGGCCGATGTCTTCGGCATGAGTATTCCTGTTGTGAAGCACAATTTCCTGGTGCGCAATACCAACGACCTTCCCCGTATCGTCAGGGAGGCCCACCATATCGCCACCACCGGGCGCCCCGGGCCAGTGCTTGTCGATGTGCCCAAGGACATCTCACAGGCGCCGTTTACCGGGGATCTTCATCCCGAGATCAACTTGCCCGGATACCACCCGGAGAAAGCCTGCCAGATCGCTTCGGAGCGGATTACCGAGGCCGCCAATCTCCTGGCCAGGGCCAAGCGGCCGCTGATCCTCGCCGGCCAGGGGTGCATGATCGCGCGTGCTGCCGAGGAACTTCTGCAATTGGCCGAACTGCTCGACTGCCCAGTGACCAGCACCCTGCTCGGGAAAGGGGTTTTCCCGGAAAATCATCGCCTCGGGTTGGGAATGCTTGGCATGCACGGCACAGCCTATGCCAACAAGGCTGTGTGTGAATGCGACCTGATCCTCAATGTCGGGTCCCGGTTCGATGACCGCATTATCGGGCAGGCGGACAAGTTCTGTGCGGATGCCAAGATCATTCATATCGACATCGATCCGGCAGAGATGGGTAAGATGATCGTGCCGGATGTGCAGGTCGTCGGAGATGCCAAGGTAGCCCTGCAGGCGCTGCTTGCCGAGGTCGAGCCACGCGAGCACCCCGAGTGGAACGCCCATCTCGACGGTTACCGGAAAAAGTTCCCGCTGACCTACCGCAAGCAGGGCGATCTGCGCATGCAGCAGGTCATCGACGAGCTCTACCAGCTGACCGAGGGTAAGGCGATTGTTTCCACTGACGTCGGCCAGCACCAGATGTGGGCAGCACAATTCTACCGCAATGACGCGAGCTACAACTGGCTGAGCTCCGGGGGCGCCGGAACCATGGGCTTCGGGTTTCCCGCCGCCATCGGCGCGCAGTTTGCCCGGCCCGATGCCATCGTGGTGTCGATTTCCGGTGACGGTGGTTTCCAGATGACGCTCTGCGAACTGGCCACCGCCGTCATTCACAAGCTGCCGATCAAGATTCTCGTGCTCAACAACAACTACCTCGGTATGGTTCGGCAGTGGCAGGAACTGTTTTTCGACGAGCGGGAGAGCGGCGTCGATCTCGAAGGCAACCCGGACTTCGTCAAGCTGGCCGAGTCCTATGGCGCCAAGGGAGTGCACATCAAGCGGCCCGCTGACGTTCGCCGCAAGCTCCAGGAAGCGCTCGACTACAACGATGGCCCCTGTCTCATTCACGCCGAGTGCATCAAGAAAGAGAACGTGTTCCCGATGATTCCTGCCGGGGCCGCGCTCGAAGCGATGATCACCGAAGCACCCAGGCAGAAGATGGCAAAGCCTGTCGGCTCCACCTGAGTGAGCGGTGTTCAGTATGCAGTGTTCGGCTGATACTTCTGAAACTTAACGCTTGAAACGTAACACCTGAAACCCACTCCCCATGTCCCGCAGCATCACCACCACGGATATCGAGCCTGCAGCGCAGCCGGATATCGTCAATGTCCACACACTGAGCGTCTACGTGAACAACCAACCCGGTGTGCTCATGCGCATCGCCCAGGTCTTTGCCCGGCGCGCCTACAACATCGACTCATTGGTCGTCTCCCAGGGGCGCAATCCGGAATTCTCCCGCATGACCATCGGCATCAGCGGGGACCCGGCCGGGCTCGACCAGATCATCCTGCAGGTCAACAAGCTCATCGATGTCATACACTGTTTCGAGCACACCCCGCACGATTCGGTGGTGCGTGAACTGGTGCTCATCAAAATGCTCGTCGAGCGGGATGACCGTACCGATGCCCTGCAGATCATCGAGCATTTCGGAGGCAAGACCATCGACCTGACCGAGGGCTCGATGATCGCCATGCTGCACGGCGACTCGGAAAAAGTCGATGCTGCGGTGCGTCTTCTGAGCCGGTTCGATATCGTTGAGACCGTGCGCACCGGCAAGGTCGTGATGGCCCGCGGTGAGCAACCGACTTGAGGTGTCACAGGGACTCGGCTGCTCCCTCTACCCGCTTGTCACTGTTTTCCAGATGATTTAAAACCGATTTTCTGAGCCCTGCCCGAATGAGCAGTGGCAAACTTTTAATCCTCTGCTTGGTTATTGATTATGGGATATGAAATGACAGGAACCATCAAGGTGATCATGGAGCCGCAGACGTTCCAGAGCGGCTTCAGCAAAAGGGAGTTCGTTCTCACAGTGGAGGACGGCAAGTATCCGCAGGACATTGCGTTCGAATGCGTAAAAGATCGCATGGCGCTGCTCGATGGCATCAGCACGGGTGATGCCGTGACGGTAAGTTTCGATATCCGCGGCCGCGAGTACAACGGGCGCTATTTCAACAACCTCAACGCCTGGAAAATTACCACCGCGGGGGCAGGGGCAGGGGCAGCCGGCCGGCAGGACGCTGCGTCCCTACCGGATGACTCGGAGAATCCCGCCCTCGACGAAGATCGTGACGGCTACGAGGATCCGTTCTGATTCTCCTGTCATCCTGGGAGCGCATGGCATGGCTCTCGAACCTCCTTTTGGAAGCTCAAGGTAGAGGCGCAGTCTTGGCAGCCAGAAAATCAGCGATCAAGTGATGCGCGGGACTTCGGCTTTCAAACAGGAGACATTCGTCGGTAGTGTTCGTGTGATGATGCGCGTGTTGCCACACCACCGAAATGCGTTGACTGGAGAAAATTACTGGCCGGTTGCGGGCTGCTATTAGGGCGCATCAACCAGGCAACCATGGGCGCGCCAAGCAGGGCACTTCTGCGGCTCCTCAAACCTGATTGTTGTATCCGCTGCGCCTGCGGGTCGACTGCCAACCGTGAACGTGAATTTTGCTCAGGTGCGGCGCCTGTTATTTTGTGAGGTATTTGAACTTCTTTCGCAATACCCTGCTTGACGCATGGGGGTCATCCGCTAGCCTTGCGGCGATGCTGACCGAGCACTTCAAAAAGGGGGAAACAATCTTCCGTGAAGGGGACGAATCCCGCGAGGCGTATTTTATCGTCAGCGGAACCGTCGAGCTGTCTTTGCGCGCTTCGAGCGCCCCGGATGGCATCCAGTCACTGGCCACGATCGGCGATGGGGAAATCTTCGGTGAGATGGGCATGATCACCGACCGCCCGCGTTCCGCGACGGCCACCGCGGTGGAGGACACCATGGTCGAAACCATCGGTAATGAGGACTTCGAGCAGCAGATCCTTCAGCGCCCGGAGCGGTTGCGCGTCTATCTGGCAACCCTCTACGAGCGCATCCGCTCAACCGACCTGTTGCTCAATCCGGCGGAGGGGGTCTATACTCCCCCGAAGGCACGGGCAACCGAGGCGTCGTCGCAGCCGCCGGGCCTGCGTGCAGTGCTGCGTTCCCATTATGACGAGACCGGCTTCAAGCATGAGCCGGTGTTCATGGAAATCGGGAATCTACCCTTTCGCATCGGTCGTGCCCATTTCAATGTCACTACCTCGGCGGCCACGCGCAATGCTCTTTCTATCAAGGAAGGAATTGCCTGCCAACTCTCTCCCCAGCATTGTGAGATCGATCTGGAAGATGGCGTTTTCATCCTGCGTGATTCAGGCAGCAGGCAGGGCAGCTGGGTGAATGGCAAACAGGTCTCCGAGCGGGCTGGCTGTCTTTCCTGTCCACTCGAACTCGGTGACAACGAGATTATTTTCGGCAGGCGTCAGAGCCCGCACCGCTACACGCTCACTATCGAGGAGGTGGGCTAGAGGGCAGGGTTTTAGATTATAGGTTTTAGGTGGTTAGGTGGTTAGGTGGTTCGGTGGTTCGGTGTTAGGTTTTAAGGCCTGGCAGCGGTGCCGGTGCCGGTGCGGCGTCGGAGGAGGGAGGCCCGATTTGGTAACGCCCGGTCGCCTACCGTCGTTCACTCACGCTGGCGAGGACGCGATCAGGTGAAAAAAGCACCCGATCAGTTCCAAGGAGGCGCCGCGGAGTGATTTGCTGGGTGGAGCAGTGATGACCTGAACGGAAGCGCCGGCTTGGGCAGCTATTTTCTCAAAATGCAGCGCGGGCTTGTGGAGAATTGTCTCGTCCCGGGCTTCGTGGATTGGACATTAGAGAAGGTCTGATCAATTCCACCACCCGGGATGCGGACGGCAATAGTGGGCACTGCCATTTTTCAGGCACTGCCTAAAGCCTTTTCCACATCTGCACCGCTCGGTTGCTGGAAGGCGCTGAGTTGGAACTCGGGGAGAATAGAAAAGAGGTGGTCGAAGATGTCGCCTTGAATGTCTTCGAAGTTGACCCACGCGGTGTCGTTGGCAAAGGCGTACAGTTCGATAGGGAGTCCTGTTTGGGTTGGTGCGAGCTGGCGCACGAGGAGTGTCATTGCGCTTTGGTGGATCTTCGGGTGGTTTTTAAGGTAGGCGACGCAGTAGGCCCGGAAAGTGCCGACGTTAGTCAGGCGGCGACCGTTAATCAGTTCGGACAGGTCGTCCTCTACGTCGGCGTTGTATTTTTGTATGTCTTCGAGCTTCTCCTCAAGATAGGGGCGCAGGATGCGAATACCTTTGAAGCGTTTGAGGAGTGTCTCATCGGCAAATCGAATGGTGCGCAGGTCGATGCTAAGTGAGCGTTTTATACGGCGCCCACCGGATTCGCTCATTCCGCGCCAGTTTTTAAAAGAGTCGGAAATGAGTGCATAGGTCGGAATTGTAGTGATGGTTTTGTCCCAGTTCTGCACTTTGACAGTGGTCAGGGAGACGTCGATCACAGCGCCATCCGCTCCGCGGCCGGGCATTTCGATCCAGTCGTCGACCATGACCATGTTGTTGACAGAGAGCTGGAAGCCCGCAACAAGACCAAGGATGGCGTCTTTGAAAATAAGGAGGAGGATGGCGGTGATAGCACCGAGCCCTGAGAAGAAGACGAGGGGGGATTTGCCCAGGATCGCGGAGAGGACGAAGATACAGCCGACAAGGTTGATGACGAGCTTTGCTGCCTGAACGAAGCCCTTGGCAGGGAAGCGTTTGCCAAGGGGAAGCTGATCCCAAATGGCGCGGAAGAAGTTGAGCGCGCCATCAATGATCAAAAGGGTGATAACAATCAGGTAGGTGTTTACGACGACTTGGCAGAATCCGATGATTTGCGGGTGTGTCTCGAAGAGTGTCGGAGCGAATATGCTTATGATCGCTGCCGGGATGATGTGTGAGAAGCGCATGAGGACGCGGTTCTCGGCGAGTTGATCATCCCACTTAACATTCGACTTATGAATCAGCGGGTGAATGACGGAAGTGATAATGCGCTTGGCGGCGCAGTTGGCGAGCCAGGCTAATGCAGCGAGGCAGAGGGCAGATAAGATCAGCCCGAGAATTTGAGCGATTCCATCGGAGAGCTTAAATTGGAGGAGCCAGTTGGAAATGTTTTCAGCAGTCACAGGATGAGTGATGGAGGGTTTGTGGCGCTTTTACAAGCGTAGAGGTGCTCGTTATCTGGCATTTTGTCGCGTCGCAGAGAGAAATGCGTCAGCCAGGTGGATGCTATCTTGACTGGCTTGCTTGGGTTGCACGCTGTGCTTCACGATCTTCCGAATGCGGGTTGGCTTGATTTCAAGCTGTTGCTTTTGAAACAAAGTCAGACGCTCAAGTCACCACGTTGGCAATTCACGTCTTCCAGATTGTTATAAATTTTCGCGGCACCCCAGCTAATTGCCAGGTTGTCGCCGTCGCGTGGTTGCACGTTGGCTATAGAAGGCTTGTAAGGTGGTGCCGGTAACGGAGCCGGCAGCAATCGGCGGGGAGAAAACGTCATTCTCAAAGAAACGCGTTTCTCACCAGGTCCCTCGCGTTCTTATCTATTGCCTGCAAATTACCTTGCTATAAATACTGATCCAAGCTGAGATCCCTGTACTGAGAACTCAAAAAAATATCGCCGTAGTCAGCGGAGGATCGGCCGGACTCATGGCCGCTGAAGTCGCGGCAATCGGGGACGCTGATGTCACCGTCTACGACGCTATGCCGTCGCTCGGTCGAAAGCTTCTCGTTGCGTGAAAGAGCGCTCTCGAGTTCCGGCGCGTCGTGCTTCCCCGCGACGCGGTGTGGCGTCGGTTCGGGAAGCATTGCATCGGTGGCACTCGACGACGCGGCTCCACTCGCTGGCCGTGAAACCCCAGTCGCAGCGGTGGCAATGGTGTGCGTAATATCTCCGGCGGGCTCGGCTGTTGGAAGTCGCTCCTTCTCTACTGCACATACAGCCCTCTCAGGGCGGGTCGGTAGAGCACTTTCCAAATTTTTTGCAGCGGAGGAATAATTGTATGCCGCCTCTTGGAATCAGGGGGCATGACCTTCAGGCCTTCAGTCAAAGCACTGAGGCAATGGCATCCGTCTGGCAGGTTTTCTCCGGATCGAGTTCGTCGAGCGTATGCCATGCCTCGTAACGTTCGCCGGCACGCCACAGCTCACCGGCAAAGGGCAAGGATCGCTTCCGCGACCCGCACACCATGCACGCTGGCGAGGACGCGATCAGGTGAAAAAAAGCACCCGATCAGCCCCGAGGAGGCGCCGCGGAGGTGATTTGTCGGGTGGAGTGGTGACGCACGGCCGCTCTCAATAAAGCATCAGACGAGGGTGGACTCGTGCGGACGTGTTGTCAGTGCCGTTGTCAGTAAGCTCCTTAGAAAGTCGTAACTCGTTGAGAGGTAGAATGGAGGCGAGGGCGGGAATTAACCGCCTGCGGCGGCTCTGCAGGGTGCCCTGCGCTGCGCTTCGGGATTTCGTCCAGGCGCTGGCGCGCCGGTGGCAGTGAACCCAGGGGTTCGCTTCCCGCCCGGAGATCGCAGTTTGCCCGCCTGCGGCGGGGAGTTGGAGGCGAGGGCGGGAATCGAACCCGCGATAGAGGTTTTGCAGACCTCGGCCTTACCACTTGGCTACCTCGCCGGATTGCCGGGATTCTGGCGGAGGGACAGGTAAGGGATCGGGCGGAGGGTGTCAAACCGGGTTTTAGTCGTGCGGGTGGTCTGTGGCCAAGGTAACCCTGCGCGCGTCGAGGGTGGTGTGGCAGGTGATGCCATCGGGCCGCATACGGACAGAGATGGCGCCCGTGGCGCGTTGGTCAAGCAGCAGGAATCCGGCGCCGGTGACGCGGCTGGCCCAGGCAGCGGGGATGGTTTCGTTTTCGGGAAAGCTGGCATGGCTGGCGATGATGGCACGGGGATCGACGGCGCGCAGGAAGGCGAGATCTCCGCAGAAGTCGCTGGCGTGGCGACCCATGACCAGCAGGTCGGCGGGCAGGCGATTACGTGCGTGCGCGAGCAGCCATTGCTCCGCGCTCAGGCCACTGTCGGAGGTAAACAGGATTCCGTGATTGCCGATCTGCAGGCGCAGCACCAGGCAGCCATCGTCCGCCACGCGGGGTGGCGGGATGTCGGCAGGCGGGTAGAGCACTTCGATGGTTGCCGCGCTGCCGTGCGATGGGTTCAGTGGCACCAGGTCGCCGGCGTGCAGCCGGATGGGACGTTCGCCTGCCGCACTGGTGATTGTTGTCTCGACTGGTGATCTGCTGCGGTGTGCATTGCGCCAGATGCGGGTGCCGGGATCGCGCCGTGCAATGGCGGCAAGGCCGCCGGCGTGCCGGGAGTCCCCGTGGGTGAGAAATACGCCGTCGAGCGCGCGTGCACCGCGTGCGCGCAGGTGGGGCCGGACGCTGGTGTGGAAAGCCCTCTCGTTGCCGGTGTCGATCAGCCAGTGGGAATCGTCGAGTGCGAGGTGGCTGGCAGCACCGCCTCCGGGGATATCGAAGACGGTGAGCTGCGCGCACCTGCCCGGGCGTTCCTGCAGGGTTTCTCCGGTGGGGAGATAGCAGTGGCCACCGGGAATGGCGGCAAACAGCGCGGCCAGCGAGGTGACGATTTGCACCACCAGCCAGTTGGCATGGTTGATGGTGACGACCAACCAGCTGAGACCGAGTGCACCGGCCAGGGTAGCCAGTCCGGCGATCCACAGGACCAGGAAGGCGGGAAAAATCAGTACCAGATTGGCGGGCACCACAATCGGGGTGAGCAGCCCGAAATACAGTGCCACCGGAAAGATCGAACCGGCCCAGGCCCCGGTGGAGATGGCGACATTGGTGCTGATGGTGCCGCGTACTTTCCACCAGAAGTGTTGGGCGGGTGTCAACAGCACCCGGGGAAGGAACGGGTCGGGGGCGACGCGCTCGGCGAGATGGTCGCGCAGCGGGGCGCCGAGCAGGCCGATGCCGAGCATGACGGCAAACGACAGCTGGAAGCCGACCGAAAACAGGTCCCAGGTATGCCAGCCGAGCAGGACGAGTGCGGCCAGGCCGAGGGTATTGAGCAGCGAGGGGGCGCGGTCGAAACAGAGCGCAGCCTGGTAGGCGATGACCATGACGGCGGCGCGGCAGGCCGAGGGGCGCATTCCGGTGGCCATGACGTAGAGGATCAGCCCGGCGAGCACCAGCGGCATGGCGATCTGCGCGGGGATGCGCAGCAGCTTGGCTGCGGCGAGCAGGATGCCGGCGACCATGGCCACGTGCAGGCCGCTGACGGCGAACAGGTGCATGGTGCCGCTGAGGCGGAAGCGTTCCTCGAGCTCGTCGGGCAGTCCGCCGCGGTCGCCGAGGACCACGGCGCGGATCACGCCGGCGGCCGCCGGGTCATGATTGATGCCATCGGTGACGGTGGCGGCCAGCCAGCGGCGCAGGGCCGCGACTTGTTCTCCGAGTTCCGCGAGCGGGCGGGAAAGCAAGTGATTTCGCAGAGCGGGCGGTTGGGTCTCGACCGAATCGCGGCTGATGAGCAGGGCGCTGTAACCTTGATCGAGAAGCCATTGGCGGCGGTTGAAGTCACCGGGATTGCGTGGTGGCGCCGGCAACTGGTAGCGGCCACGCACCCGAATGCGATCGCCGAACCCGAGGTCCCGATCCGGGCAGGAAAGCAATAGCCGCCAGTGGCCATGGTGCACGCTTTCTCCGAGCGTGATCGTGGTGGCGCGCAGTTCGTAGTTCCACAGGCCCGCGGCTGCCCGTGGCGGCGGCGTGATGGTGCGGATACTGCCGGTGATCTCGGCGAGTGGCCGCAGGCCATTGTGCAGTTCGTGCCATTTGGGAGCGGAGTCGCGCTCGAGCATCTTTAGCCCGTGGACAAGCAGAAACAGTCCGCCGACGGCGAGTATTGCAGGCAGGTCGTGCTGCCAGCGCAGCAGCAGCAGGGCGCTGAGAATGCCGGTAACTGCCAGACTGATGGCAGCGCCGGGCGGCAGCAGTGAGGCGCCGAGGATTCCGCCTGCGGCAGGCAGTGCGAGCAGCAGCAGGGGAGCCCGCGGCAACCTCATTGCACCTGTCAGTGGTCGAGAATCAGTTAAAAATGGCCAACCGGGGTGCGTGGGAGGCGGTGAATGGGTGGTCGGTGGGGGATTCGCGCCTACACCTGCTTGCGTTGTGCGGCCAGCTTTGCCTGCATTTCCTGGTCTTCGAGCTTTTTGATCCGGTGGCTGGCGCTGGCGCTGAAGCGAGTATCGGGCATGGTTGCGACAATGCGCTGCAGCAGGGAGCGGGCTGCGGCGTAGTCGTGGCGGTGCTCGACATTGAGGTCGGCGAGGCGGTTGATCAGGAAGGCCGAGCCCTCCTGTTGCCAGGCGCCGTTTACCAGCGCGCCGCCGAGGAAGGAAATTGCGGTATCAGGGTCATTGAGACGCTCGGCATAAAGCTTGGCGATCTCCCAGACCGGGTGGGTTTCGCCGGGCTTGCTCTCCGCGACGATCTTGTATTCCTCGATGGCTCCCTCGTAGTCGCCCTGCATGATCTTGGCGATAGCCTTGCTGTTTTCGTCCGGCTCGATTTCTCCGCCGGCGGCATACATCGACTCGCTCATTTTTTCCGACAAGGTCGGCAGGATGTACATGAAGGTGAGCATGGCGCCGGCAATGCCGAGCAGCAGGAACATGAACAACGGAGCAACAGTCTGGCTGGCCTCGCTCCAGTTCTTGTAATTGAGCAGGATGTAGAGACCGATGGATCCGAAGATGGAGATGACGGCGGTTGCAAAGATGTTTTTCATCGCGATTCTGGTAATGCTTAACAGTACCGGAAGAGGAAAGACAAGTATCGAATCCATGCGGTGATCCGATGCGCGGCCGGTAGCGGCTGGGAGCTGCGGGCCTGCAGACTGCCCGTATCCGGGGCGCTCAGTAGTCCCGGTCGAGCATGTAGTCGGCGATTTCCCGCAGTCGGGATGCGTCCGCACCGAGAGAGGCGAGCGCGTCCTTGGCTGCCGCGGTCAGTTGCTTTGCTTCCCTGCGCGAGGCATCCATGCCGAGGATGGAGGGGTAGGTGGCCTTGCCCACGGTGGCGTCCTTGCCGGCGGTTTTGCCGAGAGTTTCGCTCGTCTGGGTGGTGTCGAGGATGTCATCGATGACCTGAAAGGCGAGCCCGAGGCTCCAACCAAAAGACTCCAGTGCCACAAGCTGGTCTTGCGTAGCGTCTCCGGCCATCGCGCCGAAGCGCATGGCACAGGCCAGCAGCGCGGCGGTCTTGCGTTCGTGGATGGTGCGTAGTTCCTGGTAGCTCAAATCGCGGCCTTCGGCCTCGAGATCGAGCACCTGGCCGGCCACCACGTTGCGACTGCCCGAGGCAATCGCCAGAGCGTGTACGAAGTCGCTGGCCCCGTATCTACCCATTGCCGGCAGGTCGGAAACGAGTTCGAAGGACAGTGCTTGCAGGGCATCTCCGGCGAGCACGGCCACCGCATCCCCAAAGACCTTGTGGCAGGTCGGCTTGCCGCGCCGCAGGTCGTCGTCGTCCATGCAGGGCAGGTCATCGTGGATCAGGGTAAAGGTGTGCAGGGTTTCCAGCGCGCAGGCGGGGGCCAGCACCGTGTCTCCGGTTTCACCGAGGGCCTCGGCTGCGGCCAGGCAGAGCACGGGCCGCAAGCGCTTGCCGCCGGCGAACATGCTGTGGCGCATGGCGCGGTGCATGGTCGCGGGAACCATGTCTTCGGGCGGCAGGAAGCGGTCAAGGGCGGTATCCACGCGGGTCCGCTGGTGATCGATGTAGGTCTTGAGGTCCATGCTGGGAGTCGGACGTGTTGAAAACGGGGTTTGTCTGGACAGGGTTCTAAACGAGCAGTTCGGCGATCTGCACGGCGTTGAGGGCGGCGCCCTTGCGCACCTGGTCACCGACCACCCAGAGGCTCAGGCCATTTTCGAAAACCAGATCTTCGCGGATGCGCCCGACCAGGCAGTCGTCACCTCCGGTGGCATCCAGTGGTGTCGGGTAGAGGGCGCTTGCCCGATCGTCGCAAACGCGCACACCGGGGAAGGCGTCGATGGCGGCGCGTGCCGCCTCGACACTCGGGCGGCTCGCGAAATCGGCGCTGACACTGATTGAATGCGAGCGGAAGACCGGGATGCGCACGCAGGTGACCGAGGCCACCAGTTCGGCGAGGCCGAGGATCTTGCGGCCCTCGTTCTGCATCTTCATCTCCTCCTTGGTGTAGCCGTTGTCGCCGATGGTTTCGACCTGCGGGATGGCATTGAAGGCGATCTGATGCGGGTAGACGGCTTTTTCGACCTGCTCCCCCCGGCCGATTGCGGTGACTTGTGTCTCGAGCTCCTCGATCCCCTTGGCTCCCGAGCCAGAGACCGCCTGGTAGGAAGAGGCAACCAGGCTGCGCAGGCCGAACTCCCGGTGCAGCGGTGCCAGCGCCATCAGGGTGACGATGGTGGTGCAGTTCGGATTGGCGATGATGCCACGCGGGGCGTTGCTGGCAGCCTCGGGATTGATCTCGGGCACGACCAGGGGCACGTCGTCGTCCATGCGGAAGGCGGAGGAATTGTCGACCACGGTGGCGCCCGCAGCGGCGGCGGAGGGAGCGAATTCTTTCGAGATGGAGCCGCCGGCACTGAACAGGGCGATGTCCACGCCCTCGAAGGCATGATGGGTGAGTTCGCGGATTTCGATTTCCTCGCCGCGAAAAGGCAGGTGCTTGCCGGCTGAACGCGCTGAAGCCAGCAGCGTCAATTTGCCGACCGGGAAATTGCGCTATTCAAGGCACTGGAGAATTTCAACGCCGACGGCGCCGGTGGCGCCGACCACAGCAATATGGAGCGATTGATTGGACATGGGATGATGGCAGTCGAAGCGGATGCTTGGGTGTTGCTTGCGAAGTGCAGGAGTTTATCGTTGGCTTGCCGGGATGCAATCGGAAGCAGAGTCGCAAGCACTATCCATACAGCGCATCGTGGTCAGCGTGGCGCAGCAGAGCCTGCGATTGCTTGAAGGGGACCGCGAGCTCGCCAGTTACCCGGTATCGACTTCGAAGTTCGGCACCGGCAGCGAGGAAGGCAGTTTCCGCACCCCGCTCGGGCGTTTCGCGGTGGATGAAATGATTGGTGAGGGTGCGCCCGGGGGGACCATTTTCCGTAGCCGGGTGCCGCAGGGACAGTGGGTTCCCGGAGAGATGGCTGCTGATGATGAGGGCGACCTGGTGTTGACCCGGATTCTCTGGCTGAAGGGTCTGGAGGAGCACAATGCCAATACCAAAGAGCGCTACATCTACATTCACGGCACCAACCACGAGGAATGGATCGGCCGGCCGGAGAGCCAGGGGTGCGTCCGCATGCGCAACCATGACGTGGTGGATCTGTTTGCGCGGGTGCAGCCGGGGACGCCGGTGGAGATCGCTTGAGTGTGGTGGGCCGGAATGGGGGATAGATCGCGCCTCCGGTACGCGTTTACTGGTGAGGAAGTGCCAGCATCGCGCGTTCGGGAAGGCTTGCCGTGTGCTTCGTTCAACAAGGCGACATGAAAATCTCGAGGAAAGCTGGAAAAATGCTGCGGTTGTCTCTGCTGCTGTGCTGCGCTGCGGGATCTCTGCGGGGAGAGCAAACGCCGCCGCTGGATTCTTCGCGCAGTGCGGTTTTCCGCGAGGCGAAGTTCGGAATGTTCATCCACTGGGGCCTCTACGCGATTCCCGCCAGAGGCGAGTGGGTGATGGCCTTCGAGAAGCAGCCGGTGGCGAGCTACGGGAAACTGGCGGAGCAGTTCAACCCGGTGCAGTTCGATGCGCGGGAGTGGGTGCGCATCGCCAAGGCGGCGGGCATGCGCTACATGGTGATCACCGCCAAGCACCACGACGGCTTCGCCCTGTTCGGCACGCGGGCGAGTGCCTACAACGTCGTCGATGCCACGCCTTTCGGGCGCGATCCGCTTACTGAATTGTCGCGGGCCTGCGAGGCGGAGGGAATCGGGTTGGGATTTTATTACTCGCAATTCCAGGACTGGCATCATCCCGGGGGCGGTGGGGCGAAGTGGGACCGCGCGCAGCACGGCAAGCTGGATGGTTATTTCGACAAGATCGCCTTCTCGCAGCTGCGTGAGTTGTTGACCGGATACGGCCCGGTATTTTCCCTCTGGTTCGACACGCCCGGCCCACCCGAGGTGACCCGGCCTGCCGAGTTCGCCGGGCTGGTGCGTTCCCTGCAGCCGCAGGCAATGGTCAACAGTCGGGTGCTGTATTCCGGAAGGGCGATCAACGAGCTGGATGGCAAGGCGCTGGGAGAATTGGCGCAGATGGGGGTGGATTACCTGACGTATGCCGACCGCCAGATTCCCGCCCGCCCGCAATGGCGGAATTGGGAGACCTGCATGACGCTCAATGAATCGTGGGGCTACAACGCGCAGGACAAGCATTGGAAGTCGGCTGGCGAGCTCATCGGCCAGCTGGTCAAGGTGGCCAGTCGGGGTGGCAATTTTCTGCTCAACGTCGGCCCGACTGCCGAGGGAATCATTCCACAGCCGGCGGCAGAGCGCCTCGAGGAGGTCGGTCGCTGGCTGCAGGTCAACGGCGAGGCGATCTACGGCACCGAGGCAAGTCCGCTGGGATCTCTGCAATGGGGGCGCTGCACGATGAAGGCCGGTGCAGATGGCGCCACTACCCTGTATCTGCACGTGCTCGATTGGCCGGGTGATGGCAAGCTGGCGGTACCCGGCTTGCGCAGT
>JBDQJG010000058.1:0-15875 GCA_040263955.1 Verrucomicrobiales bacterium | reverse complement strand
GGGAACGCCGCTGGTGGTGATCGGGGGCGCGGATTACGGCATGGGATCATCGCGCGACTGGGCGGCCAAGGGCACCCGCCTGCTCGGCGTGCAAGCGGTGGTCACCAAGAGTTTCGAGCGCATCCACCGATCCAACCTGATCGGCATGGGCGTGCTGCCGCTCAATTTCAAGGATGAGGCGGATTACGACAAGGCGAGTGCGCATCACGATGCTACGTTCTCGATCACCGGGCTCTCGAATGATTCCCAGCCGCGTGACGAGGTCACGCTTGTTGTGCATAAAGCCGATGGCGGTGAGGAGCGTTTTGCGCTGATTCTGCGCCTGGATACCCCGGTGGAGATCGAATATTACCGTGCCGGGGGGATTCTACCCTACGTGCTGACGCAGATTCTCGATGAGGCCTCGTAGAGAGAGTCTGGCGGCGGAGGTGACTGAAACGGGAGCCCGAGTGGATTGCTTCGGGGGCAGAGCAATGCCGGTTTGCCGGAGGATCCTTTTCGACCCGGTTGTCACCGTTTGCGATGGCGCGAACGGATTTTCGATATTCGGACCTTGAACAGGATTGAAAAGTTGTTATCCTGTAAGGCAGAATTAGTAGTTCCGCGCAGGATTCCAACCTTCAGCAAGCTTATGAAAACGTCTCGTATTTTTCTAGTCATCGCCGCTCTGGGCATGCCTCTTTCTGTTGTCGCCCAAAGCAGCGGCGGTTCCGCAAAGGCGCCAGTATCATCAGGCAAGGCTGTTGCGCACAAGGCACCGACCATCGTAAAGCCCTCTCCTCTCAGTGAGGCGCCCGTGCCGGGTGGTTTCGTGCAGCAGACACAAGCGCCCTCGTATCAACCTGTGGCGTATCCGGCTCCCGCACCGGTAGCCGTCGCCGCGCCCGCTCCGGTGGCGTATGCTGCGCCCGCTGCAGTGGCAGCCCAGCCCATGGCAGTGGCAGCCCAGCCCATGGCAGTGGCGGCCCAGCCCATGGCGGTGGCGGCCCAGCCCATGGCGGTGGCGGCCCAGCCCATGGCGGTGGTAGCCCAGCCCATGGCGGTGGTAGCCCAGCCCATGGCGGTGGTAGCTCAGCCCATGGCACCGGTAGCCTACGGGGCACCGGCAGGATATGGAGCGCCTTACAGAGCAGCCCCTGGCGCTGCTGGGATTCCAGGAGTTGGGGGCATCGGCCTCGGTCAGTTAGGAGAGATGGCGGTTGGTTATCTTCTGGGGTCACACTCCAATCACAACGGCCGTGGCTACCGCCATGGATATTACGGCGGCCACTAGGAGTGCTGGGTAGGAGCGCTGGGTAGGAGCGCTAGGTAGACGCGCCAGTGAAATGTGTGCTCGTGAGGATTCGCTCTCGAGCGGTGCAGCGCGTAGCTGGTTCGGCGTCCCCGAAAATGTTGCTCGAGCTCGTCGGCTGAGCCCGCCGGCGGTTTTTTTTGTGAGTGCTCAGCGTGGCGAGGTGTTTGCCGGATCGACCGGCTGCCGAGTGCCGGTTACCTGAGGCTTGTGAGGTGCCCGGTCGGCATCATGCGCGTTTAGAGATATTTCTGGTAGGCGGCTACGGCCAGTTCATCGGCGCGTTCGTTCTCCGGGTGGCCGCTGTGTCCCTTGATTTTCGTGTAGAGGACCTGGTGGCACTGTAGAAGCAGGTCGAGTTGCTGCCAGTGCTCGGCATTCTTGATAGGCACGAGTTTTTTGCCCTCCCGGCGCTGCCAGTTGCGGGCTTTCCATCCCGGCAGCCATTCGCTGATGCCTTTTCCGACATACGTGCTGTCGGTGAAGATTTCCACCACGCACGGGCGTTTGAGCGTACGCAGTCCCTGGATGACCGCCTCGAGTTCCATCTGGTTGTTGGTAGTGTGCGGGCAGCCGCCGGAGCGTTCGATTTCCTTGCCGGTTGCCACGGCGCGCAGGACGAATCCCCAGCCTCCGGGCCCCGGGTTGCCACTGCAGCCTCCATCGGTGAACAGCTGGACTTCGATCGGACGGGAAGATTCGGGGTGCATGGTTGGTCGGGCGGCGATGAATAGTGATCGGTGTTGCTTGCGCGGATGAAGCTGGTCAGTTCGATTGTTGCATGGATTGCACAGCGTTGATCAGAGTATCCAGCCTTTGCGTCCACTCGGAAGAGTCGGGCAGGTTGGTTTTGCAGTAGGAGATCGCCTCTACCGCTTCTCTGAGCTTGCCCTTGGCGATTAGAAATTGCGCGAAGTGGTGCGTGTAGCGAGGGTTTTCTGGATGCCTCGCGTGCGCCTGGGAGAGGTGCTGGAAAGCCTTTTCCGGCTCGAACGTCTCCGGATCGTTGCGGTTGCCAAGAATACTGCCAAGAAAATAGTGGGCGCGTGCTTGCAGGCGTTGATCGCGAAGTGCATTCTGCGCCAGGGTGATGGCCTGCGCGGGCTGCCCATCGTTGAGAAGGATTTGCGCGAGATTGTAGCTGGCCACCGAGTCGCCGGGCGAAAGTTCAAGGGCAAGCAGGTAGTGTGCCTGCGCGCGCGTAGTGTCCCCGTGCATGCGGTAGACCGTAGCGACGTTGATCTGGGCCGTGGGGCTGCGTGGGGATACGGCGACCGCGTAGCGGAAGAGCGAGGCATCGTTTTTCCAGACCGCCGCAAGGGCCCGGCAGTGCAGCGTGGCAGCGACGATGAGCAGCACGCAGGAGCCCATGGCGAGAGCCCGCGCGACCGCACGCTGTGCAGGGAGTGCATCAAGGAAGAACGCAACAGCAAGAGCGAGTCCGCCGAGGGCGAGGTAGGCGTAGCGATCGGTGGTGAAACTGGTGCCGACATAGACGAGGCCGAGCACCGGAGAGAGACAAACCACGAACCAGAGAAGCGCGAGGGCCAGCTTGCGGCTCAGGTCGGTTGCCCGTAACCAGAGCCAAGGTATGGCCGCCGCCACCAGGATTCCGAGACAACTGAGGCCGATACGCGGTAAGCTGCCGAGAGGGGCCGGGTATTCGAACACGAGATTGTTGGGCATGAGACTGCGCCACGCGTAGAATCCCAGCAGCATCGGGCTTTCGCGCAGACGTTCCCAGAGACTGCTCTCAGCGATCGTTCCCTGGTGGGAGCCGGAGTATTGGATGGTCACTGCGATAACGGTGGTGATGGCGGCGAACAGGAAGCAGGGCCACAGGCGCAGCGCTGAGGTACAGAGCAAGTGCAACAGGTTGCGGGGAAGATCGCGCGTGTTGGCCAGCAGCGCATCGACGAGCACGAAGAGCGCCGGGATGACGACGGCGGAGGGCTTGGATGCAAGCGCCGCGAGCAGCGTCGTGAACGTGAGCAGTCGCCATGTCCGCCGGGCTCCGGCGTGATCGGTGAGCTTTTGCCGGGTATATGCCAGCACAGCGCAGAGTCCGAGTGCCGAGCTGAGTAGTTCCTTGCGTGAAGATATCCATGCCACCGGTTCGACATGCAGCGGATGCAAGGAAAACAGCAATGCGGCGAGGAAGGCCGAGACCAGCGAGATGCCGAGGGTGCGCAACAGCAGGAAAAATAAGCCGGTGGCGGCGAGGTGGAGGACGAGATTGCCGAGGTGGTGCACAGCGGGGCTTGTTGCGCCGCCACCGAAGAAGGAAACCTCGGCCATGAACGAGATCCAGGTCAATGGATGCCACAGGTTCGAGGGTGTGGCCCGCAGTGCCCAGGAGATTCCCTCCGGACTGAGACCGCCGAGCACCATCGGCTCACCGGTCACATGCATGGGATCGTCGTAATTGAGGAATGCGAATTCGCGTAGCTGGAGAAAGGGAATGGCTGCCATGCAGAGCAGCAGCAGCAGGGTTCCCGGTTCGCGTGGTAGCCGCGAGGCATTCAGGGAGACGGCGGAGTGGGTCGGTATCGATTGCAAAACGGTTCCAGCATCCAAGCGGTTGCCGGTGCTTTCTGCAAGCAGGGAAGGTGACTTCGTCGGCGGGGAAGGGACCGATGATTCGATGATTGCGCGACCGCACTGGCGACTCCCCGGGGGCGTCACGGGGTTGCGTGGAGCCGCGTGTCGAGGCGGCTCAGCCGTGGTAGCGCTGACCGATAAGCCGCAGGCCGTGCAGGGTAAGGTTTTCGTCGAAATGCGTAATGGCCGCGATTTCGTGGCAGATCAGGTGCGCGTTACCCCCTGTGGCCACAACGGGGATCGGCGTTCCGGCGGGTACAGGTAATTCAGCGAAGATCGCCGCGAGGATCTCCTTGACCAGTCCCCGGTAGCCGATGATCGCGCCGGTCTGCATGGCATGAATGGTTGATTTGCCGATCGCGGTGGCGGGTTTTTCGAGTTGCAGCTCGGGAAGCAGGGCGGTGCGATCGTGCAGGTAGTGAGTCATGGCTTCCAGTCCGGGTGCGATCACGCCCCCGAGGTAGCTGCCGGCGGGACCGACGACATCGAAGGTGACGGCGGTGCCGAAGTCGATAGCCACCGAGGGAACGCCGATGGTCGCGGCGCAGGCGACCGCGTTGGCGAGCCGGTCGGGGCCGATTTGCCCCGGGTTCGGGTAGTCGATCGTGATTCCGAGGTCGCCGCGATGGTCGATCAGCGTGACCGGCCCGGTGATCGTCTGTGCGAGCACGGCACTTTTCTCCGGCACCACGCTGCATGCAATGCAGGGAGCCGCGGGGTCGATCTGTTCGGATTGGAGCAGCGCCCGCAGGGATGCAGTGCTCAGCGTGCTGGTGGGCAGTGAACATTTTTTCGCCACCTCGACGCCCTCGGATGAGGCGATTTTCGTGCGCGTGTTGCTGATGTCGATGAGAGTGAGATTCATCGGGCTGGCAGTTGTGGCTGGGTGCCCGCCCAGTCGGTTCCGGTGAGGTCGCAACTGGTCTGGTTGTCGATCGATTCGAGGTTGAAGGGTCGCGCGTTCTTGACGGCGATGCGTTGCGCGTCTGCGACATGCAGCCAGAGCTCATCGGCGAGGTCGCTCTCCTCGAGCCAGAAAGCGAGTTCGTGGATTCCAGTCTCACCCGGAGCAAGGCTCGGTGGCTGGTTGAATGCGAGGAAGAACGGGGGGATCTGCTTGCCGGCACCATCGAGCAGTCTGATGAAGGGTGGCGCCAGCGCCGCCGGATCAGTGGTCGTGTTGTGTAGCGCCACCTCCAGCACCAGCCGGGCGTTGCTGTAGTCTCTGTGCAGGGTGACTCCGCGCAGTTGGTTGGGTTTCGGGGTTGTTGCACTGCTGTGCCCATCGCATCCCGCCAGCAGCATGCAGGCGCAGAGGGTGGCTGCTCGCAGAGCGATGGCCCCGGGGCCGGACCTGGTCGATGTGGCGGGTGCTGGCATCGAGCGATCTTAGAAGCAATGTGGTGCGCGGGCAAGCGGAGCGCGGATATTGCTGATTTCCTGGTGGTTGAATCGGGTTCCAAGTGGCATGAGGTAACAAGGCATTGAAGACGTCTGATTTTTATTACGAGCTTCCCGAGGAGTTGATCGCCAGTCGGCCGACCGCAGAGCGGTCGGGTTCGCGCATGATGGTGATCGATCGCGCAGGTGGCGAGATCTCTCATCGCATGTTCGTCGATCTGCCGCACTACCTGAGCGCAGATGACCTGCTTGTGCTCAATGATACCCGCGTGGTGCCTGCGCGGGTATTCCTCGATGATGGGGCAGGTGAATTGCTCTGGCTGGAGACAGTTGGCGAACATCGTTGGCGCTGCCTGGTCAAGCCGGGTCGCAGGATGCGGGCGGGCCGGACATTTTCGGTGGGCGGCATTCGGGGGGTGGTTGTCGAGGTGCTTGAAAATGGTGACCGTATCGTTGCATTCGATGCGCCGATCGATCTGCAGGAGCAGGGGCATCTCGCCCTGCCGCATTACATGAAGCGGGAAGATGAGCGGCTGGATCGGGAGCGCTACCAGACGGTCTATGCGCGTGCCGAGGGAGCGATCGCTGTACCGACTGCGGGGCTGCACTTCACGCGTGAAATCTTGCGGGGCCTGCCACATACCCACCTGACCCTGCACGTGGGAGTAGGGACGTTTCGTCCGGTGCGCAGCGAGCAGATTGAGGAGCATTCCATGCATTCGGAGAAATACAGCATCGATCCCGAGGCAGCCGGCAGGATCGGGGCGGCGGGGCGCGTTGTGGCGGTGGGGACCACGGTGGTTCGTGTGCTCGAGCATGTGCATCGCAGGCATGGCAGGATCGTGGCCGATTCTGGTGAGACCGATATCTTTCTTTATCCCGGCAGGCCGATCGAGGCGGTGGGAGCCCTGTTGACCAACTTTCACCTGCCGGAGTCGACGCTGCTGATGCTGGTCTCCGCAATGGCGGGCCGGGAGTGTATCCTTGAAGCCTACCGGCAAGCGGTTGAGCAGCGTTATCGTTTCTACAGTTACGGCGACTGCATGCTGATACTTTAATCCTGGTGCGTCGTGCTCAGCGGTAGCAGTAGGTCAGGGAAACACGGGCCGCCGCATCACCGAGGTTGACGATGCGCAAGCGGTGGCGCCCGCTGAGATCGGGTTGGAGATAGAACAGGTGCAGGTTCTTCTTCAGTGGCAGGTAAGAGCCGTCGGCTACGACATTGCCGTCGTCGTCACAGACGGCGAAGCTGAGCGCGTCGTCGGTTTCACTGCTGGCAAGCAGGAAGCAGTAGGTGTTCTGGAGCAGCAGGAAAATGGGCAGATCGACCGACTCTCCGGCCGGCAGCGAGTGCTCCACGATGGTGGCGCGGCGCTCATAGCCTTCCCCGGCGAGAGTCCGGGCGGCGTGCAGGACGGCCACCGCGGACGCAGTGGCAACGGGTTGCTCCGCAGGCAATCGAGGAGCCAGCCAGGCGAGCATCAGTAATGGCAGGAGGCAGGCGGGACATCCGCGACGCATTCGGTTGTTGTGCAAGCGTCCGCTCATTGTGCTGGTTCCATGATGCGGTCAAGGAAATGACCGACTGCCTCTGCGGTTACCGCGAGCTGCTCTGCCCGGGTTTCTTCGGCAACGACTTCGCTCCAGCCTTGTTGAAGCCCCTCGAGGAGTTCGAGCAGTTGCTCAACGAAGGCCGGTCTGTCCCCGCTAGCGGGGAGTGCGCCGAGCAGTTGGCCCAAGGCGGCGTAATAGTCGGGGTCGGCAATGCCGATGGGCCGACCCGACTCGAGGCCGATGGCAGCGCATACATCCAGGCATCGGACGTGGCGGCCGAGGGCGATGAGTGGCGACAGGGCAGAGTCCAGCTGTTTTGCGAGGAGGCGCTGGCAGTCGATTTCGAGGGCCTCGAGTTCGAATCGCAGTGACGACCAGTTCTGTCGTTCAGCGAATTCGTGGATGGCCGGCAGCCGTTGTTCGAGCGCCTCTGCCAGGCCCAGAAGAGTCAGGCAATCCCTGATATCCTGCGTGGAGTTGCGCACATACTGGGCATCGCGTGCCTCGGCGGCAATCAGTGCTTCGCAGAGCAGGACTCCGAGAACAAAGGCAGAATGTCCGCGTTCCCGGTGCGGCAGCTTGGGAGTGGCTCGGTAAAGTTGCCGCCAGCGCGGTTTCGCCTCCTTGGAGACCGCCCGGAAAAACTCCGGCGAACTGGGCAACTCGAGAACCGAGGCCGGCGACTGAAGATCGGTTCCCTGCGGCTGCCCGGAGACGGGTTGCACGGTGGTCAGCCCGCAGAATATCGCGGCAACGACCGAGAGGTGCATCCGCCGCGGTCCGCAACGGCCTGTCGCCTGTTCCGCAAAGCGCTGCTTATTCCACTGTGACACTCTTGGCGAGGTTTCTTGGCTTGTCGACGTCGCAGCCGCGCTCTACCGCCACGTAGTAAGAGAAGAGCTGCAGTGGCACAATCGAGAGGAGCGGGGTCAGTGATGGCGGAGCTTTGGGAATACAGATAACGTCGTCACAGATATGCTCGAGGCCGTTTTTGTCTTCGGTGGTGATGGCGATGACCGGGCCCTTGCGGGCTTTGACTTCCTCGATGTTGCTGACGTTCTTCTCGTAAACGGCATCATTGGGGGCAATGAAAATCGAAGGGACATTCTCGGTGACCAGCGCGATGACACCGTGTTTGAGTTCACCGCTGGCGTGTCCGGAGGCCTGGACATAGCTGATCTCCTTCATCTTGAGGGCGGCCTCCAGGGCAATCGGGTAATTGAACTGCCGTCCCATGAAAAGCATCGATTCAGCCTCACAGTAACGCTTCGCGATTTCCTTGATCTGGTCCGCGCCATCGAGAATGGTCTGGATTTTTTCCGGGATCTTCTCGAGTTCGGAAATCAATTCGAGCCCGTCGGTGGTCGACAGGTGGTGGATGCGCCCGAGCAGTAGAGAGAGCAGCGTGAGAATGGTGACCTGGGAGGTGAAGGTCTTGGTGGCTGCTACTCCGATCTCGATGCCGGCATGCATGTAGACACCGCCGTCGCTTTCCCGGGCAATGGTGCTGGCGATCCCGTTGACGATTCCAAGGACGCGGCAGCCCTTACGCTTGCCCTCGCGGAGGGCGGCCAGCGAGTCGAGGGTTTCACCGCTCTGGCTGATGACAAATTGCAGGGTATTCTTGTCTGTGGGGATGTTGCGATAACGGAATTCACTGGAAATTTCCACCTCGGTCGGGATGCGGGCGAGTGATTCGAGCAGGTATTCACCGACCATGGCGGCGTGCGAGGCGGTGCCGCAGCCGGTCAGGATGATGCGGTCGACGTCCCTCAGTTCCCGGGGAGTCATCTGCAGGCCGCCGAGCATGGCGGTGGCCTCGTCTTTGGAGAGGCGGCCGCGCATGGCGTCTCGCAGCACCTGCGGTTGCTCGTGGATTTCCTTGAGCATGTAATGGGGGTAGTCGCCGATGTCGGCGGCATCCTCAGCGAGTTCCACCTCGCTGATTTCGTAGGTGGCTTCTCCGCCGGCCAGCGAACTGACCTGAAATCCGTCGCGCTGGATGGTTACCAGGTCGCCATCGTTCAGGTAGACCGCTTCGCGCGTGTGAGCGATCATCGCGGAGACGTCGCTGGCGATGAAATGCTCGTGTTCACCGAGGCCCACCACCAGCGGACTTCCGAGGCGTGCCCCCATGATCACATCGGGGACATCCGTGTGGGTTACGGCGATCCCGTAAGTCCCGGTGACGCGGGAGAGAGCCTTCCGGATCGCCTGGGTGAGTCGTTCCGGCGCGGAAGTCTCCCGGGCCTCGGAGTAGCAGTGGCCGATGAGTTGAGTGAGGACCTCGGAGTCGGTTTCGGATTGGAATGTGTAGCCGAGTTGCTCGAGTTCCTTGCGCAGTTCCCGGTAGTTCTCGATGACGCCGTTGTGGACGAGCGCCAGCTTGCCACTCTGGTCCAGATGCGGGTGCGCATTGGTGTCGTTGGGTTCCCCGTGGGTCGCCCAGCGGGTGTGCGAGATACCGAGGCTACCGGTGATTTGCGACGTGGCGACGAGCTTGCGCAGGTTCTCGATTCTGCCGGCGCACTTGCGGACCTGGATCACGTCGTCGTGCACAATGGCCATGCCGGAGGAATCATAGCCTCGATATTCCAGGCGCCGCAGCCCGTCGAGAAGAATGGATGGCGCTGATTTGCTGCCGATGTAACCGATGATACCGCACATGATCGGGAAGGTGAAAAAGAGGGAAGTGGAATCGGGAGCGGGGGAGCTGTTTGTGGTCCCTTTTGCTGTTTACGGAACACGCCGGGATACCACCGGTCATACCACAACGATGAGTATCCGCGAATTTCGGTGTCAGGTCAAATCGGCATCGCCCATCCGGCTTTGCAAGAGCCGGGAGATGCGCGGGGCTCAGCCCGGTTATCCCGGGGAGGGGAAACGCACTTGACGGCGCCTGCCGAAGAGAGGAAGTCGAGGGTGATTCGAGGTTAGCCGGAGACAGTCGAGAAGAGTGCTCGCCGAACGTAGATTTGACAGAATTATGGTAAAAAGAAAAATGAAAATTTAAGTCGCTCACAGTGAGCATTTTGGAATAGTTTGAAGAAAAAATATCGGTCCGAAGAAAAAAAAATCTTGAGCTACCCCCAATATATTGTGCATTTTGTTCGGCGGAGCATCTACATATGGTGGGTGCTCCGAGCCATCCGATTCGGAGTTCAAATCTTCCAAGGCAGGTTTCCACAAGGGAACGTGTCCTTAAAATTGTTCATTAATCCTTAAAACCAACACCTCTTAGACATGGAGAAAGCATTCGCAGTAGGACCCCGCACTTTCGTACTGGATCAGGCTAAAGCGGAGGCGGCTTATGCCGCCAAGGCGGTGATCAACGGCCGGGAGACGATGACGTTCAACCTGCTCCCCCTGAAGTATCAGTGGGCCTACGATCTGTACCAGGTGATGAAGAAAAATCACTGGGAGCCCGAGGACATCCCGATGCAGAAAGACGTCGAGCAATGGCGTGCGCCGGACATTTTAAGCGACAGTGAGCGCTGGATCATCCGCATGGGAATCGGTTATTTCTCGGCTGCGGAGGGGATCGTCGGAGACAACATTCTGCACGTGGTGCGTGAACTGGTCACTGCGCCCGAATTGAAGCTCGTTCTCGGCCGGCACGCACATGAGGAAAATATCCACGCCGACAGTCTGCTCTATATGATCAGTTCCCTGGGGATCAACCCGCATGAGTGCGAGGCGATTTTCGAGCAGATCGAAACGGTACGGAAGAAGAACGAGTTCGTGACTCGAATCTCCAAGGAGCTGCGACGCGACATCGACATGACTCGTACAGAGAACAAGCAGCTGTTGGCCAAGAACATTTTCGTGTTCGGTCAGTGCATGGAGGGCACCCAGTTTTACGGTCTCTTCGGCATGATCCTGAGTCTCTACCGCCAGAACAAGTTTCCGGGCATCGGCCAGATGTTCCGTTACACGCTGCGTGACGAGTCCAATCATATCGAGGTGTTCAGGAATCTGTTCATGGACCTGGTGGAAGAGAACAAGGAGATCTGGACAGCGGATTTCCGCGAGGAACTGCGCGATGCAATGCGTGAGGCGGTGCAACTCGAAAAAGACTTCATCGAGGATTGCCTGCCGATGAGTTCCGTGGGCCTGAGTGCGCCGGAGTTTCTGACCTACATCGACTGCATCGCGGATCGGCGACTCGAGGGGGTCGGGCTGGAGCCGCTGATCGGCGGAGTGGAAAATCCCTTCCCGTGGCTGGCGGAATTGATGGACATCAACAAGGAGCAGAACTTCTTCGAGGGTCGCGTTACCGAGTACCAGAAATCCTCCGCCCTGGGATCGGTGGACGACGACGACCTGTAGGGATGCGAATACGCCGGATCGGGTTGGCTGCAGGCCAGCTTGCCGACCGGGACCGACACGACAAACAACGGCAAAGACAATAGAGAGAAAAATAACAATGATCAGCAGGGATTTTTTCGAGGAAGATATCGCATTGAAAAAGGTTGTGGCAGGGCCCGTGTCAGGTCGACCGAGGTTCGATTGGGGGGGTGTTGCCCAGCAGGCGGCACGAACTGATACCGGCCGGATTTCGGTGAGCGCGGCGGACGGTGAGAGCAATATGGTCGACCTTGCCGACATTGCCGAAGGTCTGGGCAATGCGCTTACGTCGCTTCTGCTGGCCCGCAGCGAGCAGGATATCTTCAGTGAGAAAAACCAGAAGCTGGTTGCCGAGGTTGCCGAGACGGTTGCCGAGAAACTCATTGGCAGATCCAGCGGTGATGGGGGTGGCGTGGCTGTGACGCACGACGAAGTGCACCGCATCACCCAGGAGGTGCTGGTCAAGCGGCAGGCCTATGACCTGGCGAAAAGTTATCTGCTGCAGACCCGCTATGGGGAGGGCGCCGCGACTGCTACCGGCACACCGGCAAGCGGGCGCAAGGTGATCCGACGCAATGGTGAGGTGGTTACCTGGAATCCCGAGAAGATTGAAACCGCGGTGAAGCGGGCGTTTCTGGAACTCGAGATCGATCCGGCCCCGGCCGAGGAGATCGCCCGCAGTCTGACCGAGGACGTGGTCGGTGGAGACAAAGAATATCTGCACATCGAGGACCTCCAGGACAGGGTGCAGGAGGAACTCATGCGCCAGGGGCATTACAAGGTCGCCGAGGCATATATCCTCTACCGTGCCCGCCGCGCCGAGCATCGCGCCCGCGAGATCAAGGGGTGGGAAGAGGAGCAGGAAAGCGGCGAACACCAGGATACGCTCATCCTGGTCACCCGTGCCGACAAGACCACCTACCTCTGGGATGCTACCGACCTGCGTAAGCGCGTGGAATTCGCCAGTATCGGCCTCGATCTCTGCCTGACACAGGAGCAGATCATCGATGAGTTGAAGCGCTCGATTTTCTCGGAAATCGATGATCGCCAGCTGGAGAAAACCATCACCCTGAATGCCAAGAGCCTGATCGAGAGAGACGCAGATTTCTCGAAGTTCGCGGCCCGCATCCTGCTCAGCTACATCTACGAGGAAGTGCTCGATTGGGACATCGTCAAGGATGGCATCAGTGAGTTACCGGCGGCCCACCGCAAGGCATTCAAGCGCAACCTGGCGCGCGGCCTCGAACTCGAGCGCATCGATCCGAAGATGCTGGAACTCGATCTTTCCAAGCTGGGCAATATGCTTGATCCGGCTGCCGACCTCGACTTCGATTTCCTGGGAATCCAGACACTCTACGACCGCTACCTGATCGTGGACAAGAAGGCGGAGGTGCACCGCCGCTTGGAGACGCCACAGCTTTTCTGGATGCGTGTGGCCATGGGCCTGTTCCTTGGGGAGAAGTCACCGGAAGAGAAAATCGGTAATCTCTACCGCCTTTACCGTTCCCGGCGGTTTTGCTCGTCGACTCCGACCTTGTTCAATTCGGGTACCCAGCACTCGCAGCTTTCCTCCTGCTACCTCTATAAGGTCGATGACTCCATCGAGTCGATCATGCAGCGCGGCATCGCCGAGAATGCCTACCTCTCGAAGTGGGCCGGGGGTCTCGGCGGCAGCTGGACGGCCGTGCGCGGCACCGGCGGACACATCCACGGTACGAACGGCGAGAGTCAGGGAGTCATTCCCTTCCTCAAGCTGCACAACGACCAGCTCTGCGCGGTGAATCAGGGAGGCAAGCGCAAGGGTTCGGGCTGCGCCTACCTCGAGACCTGGCACAATGATATTTTCGATTTCCTCGAGTTGCGCCGTAACACCGGGGACGAGCGCCGCAGGACGCACGACATGAACACCGCGAACTGGATCCCCGACCTGTTCATGAAGCGCATGGAGGCCCGGGAATCCTGGACGCTGTTCCGCAGTTCCGATGTGCCCGACCTGCACGATCTTTTCGGCAAGGCTTTCGAGGAACGCTACCAGGAATACGAGGCGATGGCCGAGGCAGGTAAAATCTACGGCGAGAAGATTTCTGCCATCGATGTCTGGAAGGCCATGTTGCGGATGATCTTCGAGACCGGCCACCCATGGATTACTTTCAAGGATCCCTGTAATGTCCGCAGTCCGCAGGATCACTGCGGTGTCATTCACAGCTCCAATCTCTGCACCGAGATCACGCTGAACACCGGGCCGGAAGAGACTGCAGTCTGTAATCTCGGGTCGGTCGTGCTCGACAACCACCTTACTGCGGAAGGCGAAATTGATCACGACAAGCTGCGCGAGACCATTAGCATCGCGGTGCGCGCACTGGACAACGTCATCGACATCAACTTCTACCCGACCGAGGCCGCCGCGCGCTCCAACCAGCGCCACCGCCCCATTGGCCTGGGCGTCATGGGGCTGCAGAATGCCCTCTATTGCAAGGGCATCGCCTTTGCTTCCGAGGAGGCAGTGGAGTTCAATGATGAGTTCATGGAGGCGATCGCCTACTACGCCTACGAGGCCAGCAGTGACCTGGCGGCGGAGCTTGGCACCTACGAGACCTACGAGGGTTCGAAGTGGTCACGTGGCATCCTGCCCCCCGACTCGCTCGATCTTCTCGAGGAGCAGCGTGGTATCGAGATCGAAGTGCCCCGCGGCGGCAAGCTGGACTGGACCCCGCTGCGCGAGAAGATTGCCCGCCACGGCATGCGCAATAGCAACGTGCTGGCCATCGCGCCGACGGCGACCATCTCGAACATCATGGGCTCGAGTCCCTGCATCGAGCCGCACTACAAGAACCTGTTCGTGAAGTCGAATCTCTCGGGAGACTTCGTGGTGCTCAACCAGTTCCTTGTCCGCGACCTCAAGGAGCGTGGCCTGTGGGACAACGAGATGCGTTCCAAGCTCAAGTACCACGACGGCGAACTGGGCGAGATCGAGGAGATCCCCGCCGACATCCGGGACAAGTACACTACCGCCTTCGGTATTCCCTTCCAGTATTTCATCGATGCTGCGGCACGCCGGCAGAAGTGGATCGACCAGTCTCAGTCGGTTAACCTGTTCCTGGCCGAGCCGGACCTCAAGACGCTCTCCCACATGTATCGCGCCGCCTGGCGCAAGGGCCTGAAAACCACCTATTACCTCCGCACCCTGGGTGCCTCGCGCATCGAGAAGAGCACGGTCGACGTGAAGAAGGAGGTTCGCGGCGTGGTTGGCAGCTACCGTGAAGCCATGCAGAAGACCGCCGAGGCGCGGGCCTGCGAAATCGGCAATGGCGACGAGTGCGAGGCCTGCCAGTAGGAATGCGGACTGGGGATTGGTAGAGACTGAGTGAAGAGTGGAGATCAACAGGCAGTGGGCACGGAGATGCTTGCTTCCTGCCGAAACCTCGCCACATTCCCCGTCCAACAGCAGATCCGGAGGGATGGCTGAGCTCGGTTTAAGGCGCCGGATTCGAAATCCGGTGTGGGGGCAACCTCACCGTGGGTTCGAATCCCACTCCCTCCGCCATTTTCCCGGCATGCAAAGCATGCCGGGGAATCGGAGTGGGATGAGAACGCCGTTTGATTGGGAGCGTGAGCGGACAAAGCCCGAGTTCTGCGAGGGATAATCCCACTCCCTCCGCCATTTTTCTGACTTCCAGACTGATAAGGAAAAAACTGTGTGCGTCCTGAGACTGCCTGATTTAGCCATTTCGGGGTAAAAATCGGATACAAATCGGATACACTTTGAGCGGGGTGTGATCTTGGAAAATTGGTTCCGAGACCCGTGTCTTCACTCGGTCACACAATAATTTCCTCAGGAAGCATAGAGTATCAAAAAAATCACCCCCAGGTATCGTTGCCTCAGAATGGCTGACACCGGGATGATGGTGGAATGATCAGCGTAGACAGCAAGGCCGGTTTTTTGCATGTAGGTGCTGAATCCGGTAGCTGGCACTCGCTACGGTGAGCATCTTATCAGGAGTATTAACGAATGTTCCTTGGACAGCGAGCTTCGTGCAGACCGTATTCTCAACCTCAACCAATTCGGTTCAATTATGGCCCTCTACCTCACTCGTTCTGGAAAACATGGGGAATAGGAAGCGGAATTCCTGAAGGCAGGCCAGATTCGAATCATCTGGGGTAATGAGGTGCTTCGGGACCTCTCTACTCTTCAGACTCGTGAGGAGCTCCGCGAATATCTGGCGGAAGTCTTCACGGAGCGAGCACCTGGCTGGGTCAGTAATGCTGCAGGTCAGATCTGGACTCTGTGTCACCGAATGAAGGTAGGCGATTGGGTGGCGATGCCCAGCAAGATGAACCCCACCATTCACATCGGTGAGGTCACGGCTCCCTATAAATACGATCCTACAAAACCCGCCGAACACCGGCACTCTGTCTCCGTGAACTGGTTCGCGCAGGACATCCCACGTGAGCGCTTTGACCAGGATATACTCTATTCGCTGGGAGCCTTCATGACCTTCTGTCAGATCAAGCGAAACGATGCAGAGGCGCGTGTCCGTGCGATGGCAGAGAACGATTGGAAGTCATCAAAGGCGGCAATTCTACAACCAACGCTGGATGATGAGGGCGGTGAGGAACCGAGCACCATCGATATCGAGGAGATAGCCCAGGATCAGCTCTCTCGGCTAATTATTGCCCGATT
>JBDQJG010000057.1:0-16141 GCA_040263955.1 Verrucomicrobiales bacterium | reverse complement strand
GTGCACCGCGTCATACTCCCCGGCCAGCCCGGCAACCACCGCACGCATCTGGTCGGTCAGGCCACGACGCTGCAGGTAGGCCTGTTCCTTGGCCAAGGGACCGGTGGGCAGCACGAAGGGATCCATGAGCACCAGGCGCAGGTCGGGATTGGCCTTGCGACTGGCATCGAGGATGAAGCGGTAGTCCTCTTCGAATGCCTCGGGCGTGATCGTGCGGTCCGAATTTCTCAGGCCCTGGCCGACATCGTTGGTGCCGATGAGAATGCTCAACAGGTCGGGCTGCATGTCGATGGCATCCTGCTGCCAACGCTCGCGCAGCTGCCAAACCGCATTGCCACTCTTGCCACGGTTGTAGAAATCGAGCCTGGCCTCGGGCATTTCCACGCCGAGCCGGCCCGCCAACAGGAAAACGTAGCTATGCCCGAGGTAATGGTTGCGGTCACTCTCGTTGCGCCCCCAGTTCATGTCGGTGATCGAATCACCGAGAAACACCAACCTGCTGCCCTCTCGGAAAGACGGCAGCCGGTAGCTGTAACCGCCCACCGCGTGCTCCTCAGCCAAACTGGTCTTTGCCTTGGCTCGCCCGGGGACCACGGCGGCACCCGCGGCGCTTGCCATGATGGCACTGGTCCTGATGAAAGATCGTCTGTTCGGCATGGGCTTGGTGGTTTGAGGGGGGCTCCTTGTCTACGGCCTTAAAAAAGCGGTTCAGTAGGAAAACGGTTGAGACAGGGGTGGGCAGCTTCTTCAATGCCCTCGAGCTCACGGATAGATTTTCTCAAGGCGCGGACCCCGTTGGCAAAAGCCTCCGTCGAGGTGCCATCCTCAGCCAGCAGGCCGGAGGCAGCGGCGAGGGCCTTGTCCAGGGCCGCCGTGTCGAGGCCGTTGCCGATGGCCGAGGCGCGTGCCTGCCCGCCGAGCTTGACCAGGGCATGCAGGCCGGGGCGCCACGCGAAACCGTTGGCCAGCAGCTGGCTGTCGGGATACTGCACATCCTTCTGCTGGTAGCTGGGAAGTGGCTCGGAAGTCACCAGGAAGCCCTCGGCGTCCCGCATCACGAAGGCTGCGTGGGTGGCCCCGGGAGGCATGGTGGCCGCCACCTTGCCGTCCGCGAGTTCGGCGGGCGCCGGGAACCACTCCTCGCGGTGGCCCCCGGTGCTGTCGTAGGGTTCCGGGTTGAGGGTGTAGTAGAGCGTCGCCTCGGTGATCGCGGACTTGCCCTCACTGGTCTCGAAGGCTGCCATGACACGGTCACCGTCCGCGGACAGGGCAGTAACCCGGGGGATGGCAGCACGCTCGACCTGGGTAGTCTTTTTCGCTCCGCCGTTGCGATAGGGCATACCGGCTCCAGCCTCTTCGAGGTAGGCACTGATCTCGGCCGCGAGGGCCTCGCGCAGCTCGGGATGCTGCTCCCCGACGTCGTACTCCTCGCTGAGGTCGGCCGGGGCGCCGTTCTCGTCATAGATGCGGAACAGCTCCACGGATGCCGCACCCGAACCACCCCCACGCACGCCGAAGTTGCGCACCAGCTTCCACGGTCCCTTGCGCATGGCGACACTCATGTGGCTGTCCATGGGGAAGTGCCAGAAGATGGCCTCGCGCACGCTGCCATCTGCCTGCGCGGGCAGTTCGTCACCCCCACGGAGTTGGGCAAGGATGTTGCACCCATCGAGCTCGAGTGCCGGATCCTGCTCCGCTCCGGCGATCTCCATGAACGTGGGGAACAGGTCGACCAGTGAAATCGGGGTGTGGCATTCAGTGCCAGCGGGCACTCCGGGCCCAAGGACCAGGAAGGGAATGCGCACCCCGCCCTCATAGCTGTTCTGCTTGCCTCCGCGCAGCGGTGCGTTGTCGGTGTATGGCAGCACCCCGCCGTTGTCGGAATCCACGATGACGTAAGTGTTCTCGATGAGCTTGTGGCCGGGGTTGCGCGGATCGTCGGTTTCCTCCAGGTAGCGGATCATGCCGCCAATCAGGTGATCCAAGGTGTCCACCATGCTGGCGTAGTAGGGGTTGGTGTGGCCGGGCTTGCCCTTGTCCAGCGGAGCCGGGTCGGTCGGGAAGTCATACCCCATCCTCTGCAGGTATTTCTCGAAGCGCACCCGGTCCCTTGTCTGGATCGGGCCGTGCACGTAGTAGGGGCAGTAATTGAGGAAAAACGGCTTGTCCTTGTGCTTGCGAATGAAGCCCATGGCCAGGTCATGCGGCTTGTCGAAGGGGCGACCATCGGCATCGGTCTGGAAGGGGTCCTCCTCGGCAGCGGTGGCAAAGTCGCTGAGCCGATCGGGATGCATTCTCCCCCAAGAGCCGAAGAACTGGTTCTTGATGCGCTCCTCCGGGTTCCAGAGATCGGCGTCGTTGTAGTACTTGTGCCGGCCGTCGTGCTCGCTGAAACCGAAGGCGAAGCCCTGGTCGAGCGGAAAGGGGTAGCCGGCGTGCTTGCCGCCGGCGTGCCACTTGCCGACGTGGCCGGTCATGTAACCCGCCTTGCCGAGCACGTCGGCGATGGTCGGCTCTTCATCGGGCAGGCCGTAGGGATAATAAGGCGGGATGTGGGAAGTATCGTCACGCCACGGGCGTGGCAGGCGCCCGCCCTGCACGTGGTAAACACCGGTATGCACCGGGTAGCGGCCGCGAAGAAAGGACACGCGGGAGGGTGCACAGGTGGGCGCCGGCGAGTAGGCCTGGGTGAAGCGGCGGCCCTCACGCGTCATGCGGTCGAGGTGCGGGGTGTCATACACCGCGTCGCCGTCGATCCTGTGCGCGGCAATATCCTGCCAGCCGAGGTCATCGACCAAGATATGGACGATATTCGGTCGCGGCGCGGCCTGGAGTGCCAGGCTGCCCGCGAGCACGGACAGGAACGTGAGGGTGCGTTGATAGCGGGTTGTGGCTTGCATGGTGAAATCGAATCGGGTTGCTGCTTGCTGATCGGCTTTTTCGCGGCACTACCATCGTGGCCTTACCTGCTCTGCCACTTGAAGTTGGCAAAAATGACCTTGGTGATGTCCGACCCCGGCGTGGGCTTGAACTCGATTCTTCCAACTTCCGACCAATCCCGCAAGGCCGCGCCGTGCACGTTCTTGAGCTGGTCCGCCCCGAGGGACATGCTCTGCCAGTCATTCGAAGCCGTGATCTCGACCTCGGTGGTGTGGCGGCTGTCCGTGCCGAGCACCAGCACCTGGGGCTGGGTGCAATAAAACATGAACTCCAGGGAGGCGCCCTGCGGGGCCTGCCACTTCGGGTCGGCGAACTGCGCACTGCTCGTTCCCCGGTGATTGTCAATCGGCCGAAATCCCTCGATGCCGCCCACCCCCTCGGCGGGTGCCGCGTGGCTCCACTGGCTGGCACCACCCGGCAACTCGTCCGACCTGGTGTCCGTGGCCACCGCATCACCCAGTTCCGCGGGGATGACCGCTTCAAAATCCGACGATACCACCACGTTGTTGTGGTAGCGGATATTGGCGTAGGAGAAGACGTAATCGTCCACGTTCATCACCGGCAGCTTGGCGACCCAGGTGTCGCCCCGGCGCTCGGAACTCACATCGCGCCAGAAACGCGCGATGTTGTTGGCCGTTTTCAGGCACTGGTAGACCTGCAGTTCCGCGATGCGCTCGGGACTGGCCGGGCTCAGGTGCAGTTCGGCGACTCCGTCGGCGCCGAGCATGACCTCCGAAGCCGGGCGTGCCGGCCAGAAGTGATCATCGCCACGCACGTGCTTCTCCAGCCAGAGCCGGCAGTCGTCACCAAGCTTCTCGGTATTGTGGTGACCGCGGGCCTGCACCGCGAAATCCCAGGGCACTCCGGGTTGGAAACGTTTGAAGGTATCGCAACCCCGCTCGTGGCCACCGTGGTGGTCATTGGAACCATTGAGCCACAGGCTGGCCGCGGTGATATGCGGCGCGTGTGCCTGCGGGGCGACCGCGGCGAGGAACAGCTGCTGACCGGGTGATCGGGCAACCTGCTTTGGCGGCATGTCATGCTTCCACACCGCACGGTCGCGGTAGTAATTGATCCAGCCGATGCCGAAGTGCGCCACCACCGCCTTGACCCGCGGGTCCATGGCCAGGTTCCACATGATCGTGCCACCGTAGGAGTAGCCCTTGGCGCCGATGCGGCCCTTGTCCACCTCCTCCTGTGCCAGCAGGTAGCTGAGCACGCGGCGTTCGATGGCATTCCACAGGTAGTGCGAGGTCGCCTTCGGATCGGTCAACTGGCTGCCATCGGGCATGCGGTCGTAGATCAGCGCGTAACCCTTCTGCTTCGCATCCATGTAACCGTGTCCCATGGCCTCGGGATACTTGGTGTAGTCGGGACGATGGGAGAGCCCGGAATAATCGTGCGCCATCACCGCCCAGCCGTCGTTGACGTAAGCCATGTCAGTGCGCGGCCCGCCCATCCAGCCGTGCACGTCCATGAGGCCCGGAGCGTTCCTCGCACCCTGCTTCACGGCATACTTGCAGAACACGCGGATTTCCTCGCCATTGACGTAGGCACTGATGTAGGAATCGCGGTAGTAGACGCCGCCTTCCGTCTTCTCCTCGATGATCTCTTCCCTGAAATCCCCAGCATCGGGATCGTAGTCTCTCCAGACATCCGGGGGAGCTGGCAGCTGCGCCATACCGGGATCAGAAAGACCCAGCAGGACCAGGGTGAAGACGCAGAGTTCAGCGAAATAGCGTGTGTTCATAGGATACCGACGGTGCTGTTCCTTCAGCTGCAAAAGAGCGGGCATTCCTGCAGCACCCTACCGCTGCCGAGCGATCTGGCCCACGCAGCATACGTCTGCGCGGACGGGTTCCTTTCCGTTTTTGCCTCTTCACGAGAAAACGCCGCATCACAGTCCATGCTCGGCGAGCACCGGCTTCATGGCCTTCGCCCAGGCCGTGTAGCCCTGGTCATTAAGGTGCAGCTGGTCACGGCTGTAGAGGACCGGATCAAAGCCGCCATCCTCGCCGAGAAAGGCCTGGTTGAGATCGACATGGAACACCCGCTCGCCATCTGCCAACTGGGGCAGCATGGCATTGACCGCCTCGACCCGCTGCTGCGCGGCCTCGGGGCCACGCGGAAACACCGAGAAAATCACCAGCCTTGCCTCGGGCAGGCGCTCGCGCACTTCGGCCACCACCGCCCGGATGCCGGTGAAGATGTCTTGCGGACTGTCCGGCTGGTAGCCTTTCTTCGCCTCGTGCATGTGGTTGGTGCCGATCATCAGGGTGACCAACCTCGGGGAAATGCCATCGAGCGCGCCGTGCTGGAAACGCCACAGGACGTTCTGGGTGCGGTCTCCCGGAAAGCCTAGATTGAGCAGCTTGGCCTCGTCGAAGATGGAGCCAGGTTGGCGGCTCCAGGCGTGGGTGATCGAATCTCCGATCATCACCAGCTCGATGGCACCCCCCTTCTGCACCGCCTCCGCGAGTTTCTCCTCGTGCAGGCGGGGCATGAACTTCTTCAGCTTAGACGGCTCGGGAACCACGCTCGCGGGTGACCCGGCGAGAGCACTGCCGACCAGTGCCTCGATGATGAGTATCGGGAACGATAAGGTCTTCATGGCATGCATGTCTCTTCGAGGGCGACAACCCGGCGAACTTCCCCCGGGCCGTGGTTCCTCCCGCGGCTACTCAGCGGCAAAGACCGTGGCACTCTCCCCGGCGGCGATCTGCAGCTTCTCCTCGCGCGCGCCGTAGCGCACCGTGCAGGGCTGGCCGTGCAGCGAACGGAGCGTCGCGTCAACCAGCTTGCCGTCCCGCCACGCGACATCCACCTCGAAACCGCCGCGCGCCAGCAGGCCGGTGACCTTGCCTTCCGGCCAGGCTTCCGGCAGCGCCGGCAGCAAGCGGATCACCGGCTGCACGTCGATGGCACCCCCCTCGGGGTGGCTCTGCAGCAGCATCTCGGCGATGCCGGCAGTGAGGCCGAAGTTCGCCTCGATCTGGAAAAGCTTTTTTTTGCTCTCCCTCGGCGGCCTGAAACGGCTCAGCAGGTTGTCGAAGCTGTTGTCCTCGAGCATCTGGTGGATGAAGTCCCATGACTTCTGTGCGTCGCCGAGGCGCGCCCACAGGTTGATCTTCCAGGCATTCGACCAGCCGGTGCTCTGGGCCACACCACGGCGCTCGAGCAGCTTACGGGAAGCCTCGGCCAACTCCGGCGTACTCCCGGGCGTGATCTCGTAGTACGGATACAGGCCGTAAAGCGGCGAGACGTGGCGATGTCCCGGCTCCCGCTCCACGTAGGGCTTGAGCCACTCCTGCAGGACGCCATCGGGAGCGACCTGGTTGGGGGCGATGCGGGGGCGCTTCTCGGCAAGATCTTTTTGCAGGTCTTCATCCACGCCGAGGATCTTCGCCGCGTTGATGGTGTTGGCGAACAGTTCGCGCAGCTGTTGCAGGTCGATGGTCGGCCCCAGGCAGATACCGGACCCCGTGCTGCCATCGGCAAGCTTGAAGCCGTTTTCCGGGGAGGCGGACGGGCCGGTGACCAGCCACTTGTTCTCCGGCTCCTCGTAGAGGTTGTCGAGATAGAACTCCACGCTGGACTTCATCACCGGGTAGACCTCGCGCAGGTAGTCTTCATCGAGGGTGAAGGCATACTGCTCCCAGAGGTGCTCGCAGAGCCATGCCGCTCCGCCGATGTCCATGCCGGCGGGTGCCGTGTAACCCCAGACATTGGTCATGCGGTGGGCGATCCAGCCGCGCGAGTCGTAGTAAGCCTTCGCGGTCTCACTGCCCGGCTCCACCAGCGAGGCGATGAAGGTATTCATCGGCTCCTGCAGCTCCACCAGGTTGCAGGGCAGGGCCGGCCAGTAGTTCATCTGGGTGTTGATGTTGAAGTGGTAGTCCCCGTTCCACATGGTGTGTACTTCCTCGGCCCAGATACCCTGCAGGTTGGCGGGCAGGCCCCCGGGACGCGAGGAACCGATCAGCAGGTAGCGCCCGACATTGAAAAACAGCGCGGCCAGGGCCGGGTCCTCGGCACCCTCGCGATATTTCGCCAGCCGTTGGTCGGTGGGCAGTGCACTGTTGGATGTCTCGGGCAAGGCCAGGCTGACACGCTGGAAGAGTTTCTCATGGTCGGCCTGCTGCGCGGCGCGCAGTTCGTCGAAGGATTTCTTCTCCGCCTTGTCGAGGTCCTCACTGGTGGCAGCCAGCGGATCAGACAGCTGCCGACCGGCGATACCCCGGTAATCGGTAGCCGCGGCAAACAGCAACAGCACCTCGTCTTGCGCACGCACCTCCAGCGAGTCACCCACGGCTTGGACCTCGCCGCCCACCACGCGCAGGCGCCCCACGTAGTGCAGGCCGTCCTCGCCGAAACCGTCATTGAGGTGCCCGCTCATTACCAGCTCGCGTGTTCCCACGGCCTCGGTGGCAAAGCGCTCGGCACGATCCATCTCCACGGTGAACGACACCGGGCCGCTGAGGCGCGAAACAAACACCTGGTCGGGGGCGGAGATGAGGTGCTCTCGGGTATAGGTGTTCTCGCCCCGCTTGTAGCTTACCGTTGCCAGCCCGGTGGAGAGATCCAGTTTGCGGCGGTAGCCCGTGACAGGCTCCTCGCTGCCACTGAATTTCAGGTGCAGCTTGCCCAGCGTCTGGAAACGCCCGAAGGCGGAGATCTTGTTGGAATACTGTGGTGAATTCTTGACAGGGAAGGCTTTCTTCTTCAGCGCGTTGGCCTCGTCGAACTTCTCTTGAGCGAGCAGGCGGCGCATCTCCGGCAGGTACTGGTGCCCTCCGGGAACATTGTTCTCGGCAGGGGATCCCGACCAGACTGATTCCTCGTTGAGCACGATGCATTCCTCGTCCGTGCCACCAAACACCATGGCGCCGACCCGGCCATTGCCCAGCACCAACGACTGGTCGAAGCCGGCCGCCGGCTGCTCGTACCACAGGGTGGTATCCGCGGAGTTTTCAGCGTGCAGCACGCTGAGCCCGAGGAGCGCAAGAGCGCCCGATAGAAAAATACCCTTCATACCTTGCTGTGTTTTCATCATTCGTTCACCCTTCTCAGATCAGGCCATGCGAAACGGATCTTTCATGGCGATGCAATTTCGCTCACTGAGATTACCAGTCTCCAGGCAGGGAATCTGGACAAAAATACCCATGCACAACCCTCACCAGCAGCTTCGCTCACGCACCAGTTGCGATGGCATCACTTGGAAGCGCCTGCATTCATCCCCTATCAACCGTTCGAGGCCGCCGGGCAACTTCCGCCTATCTCCATGAGTAAATGTTGTCCGAGGAATCGGACACATCCTTCCCCTTGCTCATGATGATGTATCTGTGGGTGCCATTGGCCACGTGGCCTTCACTCCTGTAATCCCAACCTGCCCACCACCATCTTCTTCCAGCATACCTGCCATCAATAAAAATTTTACCGTCCTTATTAAGATCCATCATGATGGTGAACCCTCTTCCCCAGGGATCGTTGTAGGCGTATTCACCCGCAACCTCATACAAGCCCCCGAATCCATCCGGAGCCACCTGAGGTTCGAAAAACCGGGCACCCCTCTCATTCTCAAAATTCCAATTCGTCCACGTATTGGGAAGCCCCATCAAACACCTGAGAAACTGGCTGGAGGCTGTCCACGGCGGACGAGGCACCAAATCCCCGCCGTGTCTTCCTGGACCAGTGTTGTGAGATGTTACCATAGGGAGATTCCTCCACGTCTCCCCCAGATTAGGAACCATATCACCCCTTCTATTTTTCACGTACCACTGAGGCAGGTGTCCATATTCCAGTCTGTATGCTTCAAGCGCTGCCGATAAATCCCTGATCTGGGCTATGCATTGAACACCCTTTGCCTTTTCTATCACCAAGCTGGTGACAGGAATGGCGATGGCACCGATCACGGTGATCACAGCGATCACCACCAGCAATTCAATCAGAGTAAACCCTTTCCGCTTTGGCTCATGCCCGGATTTCTTAGACTTTTTCTCCATCAGCCTTTTTCCAATGCCCATTTCAGTTAACTCCGTAAATAACATCGGCGCAACATTCCAAGCATGCCCTGCTTAACGAGGCGCGTTGTTACCTGCCTCCAACGTTGCTTTTCTACTTGTTGTCGCGGGTTGCTGCTCGTTTGATGCTTACTTCATAATCGCCTAGAAATCAGCTATGCACCACCCACTCACCACAATTGTCTCGCTCGCCTTGGCCCTTTGCCTGGCAGGATGCGGCAACTCCAATCTTGAAAACCCGAAAACCTACCAAAAAGCCCTTCAGGAGTCACTGGACGAGGACGAACTCGAAACAAAGCAGGTGGGGGAAGAGAAACTCCTCTGCAAGAGAGACGACCAGACTCCCTACACGGGATGGTTCGTCGCGAGGTGGAACGAAGAGAGCATTCGCATTCTCGCTCATTATAGGAACGGCAGGAAAGACGGCCCGTTTTTCCAATATAACGAGTGGCTGGCAGAGCAAGAGAAAGGCCACTACAAAAACGGAAACAAAGATGGTTTCTGGACCGAGTGGGATCTGTCCGGGGCTACCCTGCAAGAAGGACATTACAAGAACGGCAAGAAAGATGGAATCTGGACTCAATTGGATGAGGACGACAACGAGAGCCAGATCACTTACATGAACGGGGAAAAAGTCGGCCCGTGACTCTCTTGCCTTACAAACCATTCTGCCTTCCCATGCCACCCGCCCGCTCAAGGCCCGCGAACGTCCCAGAACAATCTGCTCACTGACCCTCTGCCGGGATGGGAAGGCTGCTGATTTCCGCGCCAGGCTGCGGCTCTGTTGTATCAGAAAGATTCAGCAGTTCTCCTTTTCCCGGCACCGCGCATACGGCACCGCAAACCCAACCCGAAACGACAACCCATACCAAGCCCTAGAAAAAATCGGTCCAAACGCTTTTGCAGCACTTGCGGGACACAACTTCCAAAACCGGATACCTTCGCCGCTTGAAACATCGCGCAACTGGCTGACGCCGTGCCAAGCGCTGGAGCCTCATGCTCGCAAAAACTGCGTCGTTTTTTCCCTGAAGCGTACCGCCATGCCCGAGCGATTCTCTCTCCTCTGCTACTTCCAGGAGCAGATGTTATCAGAAGGGTCGACAGGATCCGGTCCCTTGCTCATGATTATATAACCTTTGTTTCGAACTTCGATGGGAGCATCCAACGGTCTCCAATTTGCGTCGCCAGTCCCAACACTGATGAGTCCGTCCCCATCACCATCCATCTTCCACGCGAACGCATTGCCCCACGGGTCGGTCATCGCATATGTCCAGGGTCTCCCGGGATGCAGCCAGATGCCGCCTTTCAATGAACCTGTATACGACGAATTGGCCTTCAAAAATGCGATACCCCTTGGATTCGGCCAAAACGTATTCGCATTAAGTGCGGTATCTCCCCCCAGCATGTTATGCAACCAGCCACTCCCTTGAAATGAGGGTTTTCTTGTAGCCTCGTCCCACGAGTTGTGATCGTTCCAGGCATCATCGGGCTTTGATTCTCCTTGGTAGTAACGCAGCGGATAACTGCCGTACTCCATCTTGTAGGCTTCCATGACGGCCGCAAGTTGCGCGATCTGGGCCTTGCACTTCAAGGTCCTCGCCTTGTTGACTGACAAGTTCACGACAGGCGTGGCGACAGCCGCCAGCAGTCCGATAACTCCGAAAACAATAAGCAGCTCCAGCAAGGTAAAACCTCCACGCTTCCGGGAAGACCCAGTTTCTGAGCAACGATACTTCATAGAACCGTGCCCGTTACATTCTCCAGAACCAGCCATCTACACGTTTTATTACCAAACTTCGAATCCTTCCGGGCGCAAGAGGCAAAAAAGCTCGGCCGGCCTCACGCATAGACCCCATACCGCCCGAGCTTTTTAACTTTTCTGCTTGTTCTGCTCAGTCGCCACTGATTTCTTGTGCGGGTGAACCCTGCCGGCCACACAAAGACCCTCTCCCTGTTCATCGTGGCTGTCTCACTCGCACTGGCGGGCTGCGACGCTCCCAATCTGGACGACCCGGAAACTTTCCGGAACGCCCTGACCGACGCGCTGGGTTCTGATGAAATTGAAATACGGCATGAGGGAGGGGAGGAGCTTGCCTACCGAAAAGGCACTCAGGACACCCACACGGGCTGGTACGCACAGCGGTGGAAAGCCGAACAGTTGATGGAGCACGACGAACCTCTGGACTGGGATGCCAGTCAACCGGAACCCCTGCGCCAGCTCGCACTCTTCAAAGACGGGAGCAAAGACGGTCCCTGCATCGAGTATTTCAAAAACTCCAATACGCGCCTGCAGGGCCAATACAAAGACGGCAAGAAAGATGGCATCTGGCGCGAATGGGATGAAAAAGGCAACGAAAGCCGTGTTACCTACGTCGACGGCAAACGGGTAAATCCCTGATACTCGGCGAACCACCGATTCTCCAAATACCCGGATGCCGTGGCACAGTCAAGCTGGTCACCCTGCAACTCTTCTCACCCCACGACTCTCCCCTATCTCCAGGAACAGATATTATCGGTAGGATCATTGATGTCCTTTCCCTTGCTCATGATGACATAATCATACTTACCAACCACGTGGCCGATGTTGTTGTACCATCTGATCGAAGGGTGTGGCATGTAAAAAGGAGAGAAAGGCCACCTCGCGCTGCGAAAATCGATCCACAAATCCCCGTCCAGATTCCAGTCGAGGAAAATCGCGAAACCCCTTCCCCACGGATCGTTGAACGCAAATTCGCCCCCTACCTCATACAGACCCCCGTATCCATCCGGGGCCCGCTTGGGATCGAAGAAACGAATGCCCTTCTCATTTTTAAATTCCCAGGTAGACCCGTAATTGGGAAGTCCCATCAAACACTTGATGAACTGGCTGGACGCATTCCACGGCGGGACAGGAGGGGGATTTGTTACTGTATTTGCAGAGAGTGCAAATGTATCATATCGCCAATCGTCTCGTGCGTGCAAGTTCCCTCTTATATACCAAGACGGGATGCGCCCATATTCCATCTTGTAAGCATCGATCGCCGTCGCCAGTTCCTTGATCTGCGCCCTGCATTGTATCTCCTTGCCCTTCTCTCTTATGGCAGACATCACCGGAAGGGCAACAACGCCCAGAATTACAATAATGAAGATCGTCACAAGCAATTCGACGAGCGTGAAGGCCTGCCGGCTTTCCGATAACCAACAGCATCGCCCTGGAGAATACCCGCGGTCCGCGTACTGATTCGAACTGGTCGCCTGCCCTGAATGGCCTCCCGACAGGGTGCGACGGCTGCCGGATTTCAAGGTTTTTTGCAAAGCAGTCATAACAATAGAGGGGTTTTGAAATCGTTTAAAGAACGCGCTTTCCTTCCGACGACGCAAGGCGAAAACCTGCGGAAATAAGGAAGAACGAACTGCCTCAAGATGAATAACGTGATGGCCGGAACCTCCGACAGAGGCACCAAACCTGAAAACGAGAACAGGAACCACGAAATCGCAGGAAGCGGTGCGACTGGAGATGGACTGCGCTTGAAGCGCAGCCCGAAGGGTGACCGAGCGTGAATTGAAAGGAGCGGTGCGACTGGAGATGGACTGCGCTTGAAGCGCAGCCCGAAGGGTGACCGAGCGTGGGGCGCGAAGGAATCAAACGCGAAGGAATCAAACGCGAAGGAATCAAAGCACGGCAACACACGGAACAAGAGTCAGCTATAGCGATTTGGCTACTCACCTGAAAAGTGATGCTTGAAGGGCGTGAAAAAGATAAACGACTGTCTGAATTTCCGCATCTTCCGTTGATTCCGTGGTCAGACCATTGCGGTATTCAGGCTATACCACGATAGCGTATCTGTAGAAGATGCCTGACCATCACAAGCACAGGAACATGCACGCGCCTCACGGCCTCTGGACGAACTGCGTGAGTTCCGGTCATAAAGCTGCGACCATCACACATAGCTGCTGCAGCCGAGGCGCTTCCCGGCACACCACCATCCTTTTTTTCACCTTGCCACTCACAGCCGGCCCTGATTCTTTGGGGCCATGAGGATCACCAGACCTATGAAAACCCTGACGCTGCTTTTTGCAGCAAGCTCACTTGCCTTAACAGGATGCGACAACTCCAACCTCGACGACCCGAAAACCTACCAGGAAACCGTCGCGGAAGCGCTGGGAGAGGACGAGCTTGAAACCCGGCAGCAGGGGGATGAGGAACTGCTCTACAGGAAAGACACCCAGTCTCCCTACACGGGATGGTTTGTGGCCAAGTGGGATGCGCAAAGCATTCGCGTGCTGGCTCACTACAAGGACGGCAGCAAAGACGGCCCTTTCTTCCAATATGATGAGATGCTGAACGAGCAACTCAAGGGCCACTACAAGAACGGAAAAAAGGACGGTCCCTGGATCGAGTGGGACCAGCCATGGGGCACACGCAAGGAAGGCCACTACAAGAACGGTAAGAAAGACGGTCTCTGGGATGTGCTGGACGAAGACGGTAATGAAAGCCAGGTCAACTATGTCGACGGGGAAAAAGTCAGCCCCTGATTCTCTCCCCTGCCAGGCTAAGCTGCTACTCGTGGCCCCGTCTGATAATGCCGTTTGCCCATCAAAATTTTGGAGTATCGGCCACTTCTGCGATCCTTATTATTCCCGGGAAACTTACAGAGTAAAAAATCCCGACATGATCAGTGAGGCAATATCCGCCGCAGAGGACCAATTTGACTCGGGTAGCCAATGCACAAATCAAGCAATTTCAAACTGAACCTGATGAGAGGCCCCCGGGAGTTTGAGTTTTTGCGTCTTCTTCAGAACTAACCCAAAAGACATTCGTCAGAGAACTCCCCTTCAGTATTCTGAACTTGATTCCCTGAACCTGATACAAACCAATCTAATCTGGATTCACAACACGCAACCCACGCACCACAAACTATTTATACGAATAGATATCATCGTTTTCTCCTCCAATAAAAGCATAATGTTCTTGCCCATCCGGTCCCTTGCTCTGCACGGTGTAATACCGAGAATATCCGGTAGCCTCAGTGACAGGTCGTACCATCCCATCGCCACTAAAATCGAAAGTTACATAAAACGCATTGCCCCAAGGGTCGAAAAAACCCTTCTGTGAGGGGTTAAGTTGGCTCGTCCCATAACCACTCTTACCGTTTTCCGTGTAATTGGGTTCAAAAAACGTGATCTTCCTGGGATTACGGAAGGTAGTCGTATCCTCTCCCATCAGACACTCAATGAAATCGCGGCCCGGTTGCCCCAAGCTACCCACTGTATTCAACGCGTTATCAATGGATTTCGGCACGCCTCCAGCGATCCACATCGGAATCGTGCCATACTCCAGTTGATAGTTGGCAATCGCCAATTCCAACGCAGCCATCTGCTGACTGCAACTCGTTACTCTTGCCTTGGCCATGATTTTATTTGTCACCGGCGTGGCGACGGCAGCCAAAATGGCAATGATGGCTATTACCACCAGCAGCTCGATCAGGGAGAACGCAGTGAAACCGGTGACTGCATGTGGCTTCCGTGACGCTACTCTCATCGCTTGCATCTTCTTAACTAAAAACACCGCCTGATTTTTCATTCTGCAACCCTCGCTCCCAGCGAATATTCATCGTATTTACAACGGCCTCAGCTGCACACCGTCACCTGATCCTCAACAGGGCTGCCCGGCCATCCTGAACGAACACCTGTCGAAGCTCTCTTGCTAACTATAGACAAAAAATCACGCCAAGCTGAAAAAAATGAAACGATTTTTTCCTCACATACAGACTATCCAACTGCGTTCCGGATACTCGTGCTTCGGCTCTTTTCTTAAATAGTCCAATACTCTCGGATACGAATTGCCAGGTTTCAGGCAGCCTCTCAAACATCGGTTCACATGCTGCCGAGTCTATTCACCCCGATAGGCTGATCGGGGAAGAATGGTTTTTGGATAATTCCGGCAACCTGCCTCGATCTGAATCCATGCCGCGCACACTTCACGGCCGCTTCGTATTGCGCGGCGGCACCCGGCCGTCGGGACCGAGCTCCGGGGCGGTGCCCGCGGGCTGCTCGAGCAGATCCGAGGTGGGAAGGTCGATCTCTTCGGGCCACTGCGGCCGGATCAGGTTCTCATTGAGCATCGCCCTGGTCACCGGCTGCGAGGGCACGCCACCTTGCGGAACCTCGAGGCGGGCAAGCCAGGCAATACTGTTGAGAATGACCTTGCGGTAGTCATCGATGGCCCAGTTGCGGTGGTAGTGCCCACCGACAAAACCGGCTCCGCGGGCGCCCCCATCGGCGGGATCCCGGCACCAGATGATCTCCTGCGCCGTGCCCAGCTTGTCCGCGGCGAGACGGTTCCAGAACTTGCTGCTGCCATAGCGTACCATGTTTTTATCTGTGGGCACTGCGGTGGCCAGCGCGAAGACCTCGGGATTATCACGATCGATCTCCATGTTCCAGTAGAGCTCGTCGTAGACCCGCACCGGGGCGGCGATGCCGCGGGCAACCGGGTGATCGGCCTTCGGGGCGAGATCGGCGATCCAGCTCGGGTTGACCGAGAACGCGTCGGCGTAGTAACCACCGACCCACGGCTTGTAGTACTTCTCGCCGATTTCCTTGGTCGGATGTACACCGTAGTGCAGGAACATGATCGCCATGCCCTGCTTCACCTTGCCATCGAGGAAGGCATACTGCTCCTCGGCGAAGGCACCACCGGCATCGGCGTAGAGAATGCAGGCATCGACGCCATCAAAGATCCCCTCGTCCGCCGGCCAGCCATACCAATGGACTTTCGCCACCACCGGGAGACCGCTGGTATTGAGGGCATCGGCGAGCAGGATCGACCCGGCCTTGTATTCGTGGATGCCGTGGCGGTGGGTGGTGCTTCCGGCCAGGAAGAGAATGCGCTTCCTGCCGGTGGTGTCACCCCAGTTGATCGGCGGCGCATTGGTCAGGTCGCGGGCAGCGACATGGTCGAGTTCCCCGGCACCCTTCGCCGGGACCGGTTTCGAGACCGGCAGTGCGACCGGCTTGCCGGCTGCGGGCCGCGCTGCCTCGGCCGGGGTCGTTGCCGCGGCTTCCTCTGCAGGTACTCCGTGTTTCATGTAGGCGACCACATCGGCCACATCCTGGGCGGTCATGCCCAGTTGGGCGGCGGACATCATCAACGACTTCTCGAGCGAGCTGCGCGCTGCAATCTCCTGCCGCGGAATGGT
>JBDQJG010000056.1:0-16203 GCA_040263955.1 Verrucomicrobiales bacterium | reverse complement strand
GCCTTCCTCGCCTTCCTCGCCTTCCTCGCCTTCTTCGCCTTCTTCGCCTTCTTCGCCTTCTTCGCCTTCCTCGCCTTCCTCGCCTTCCTCGCCTTCCTCGCCTTCCTCGCCTTCCTCGCCTTCCTGCTGCTCCTGCTGCTCCTGCTCAGGGGGGGACTGCAATGTCGTCAGCAATTTCTCAACAACACTCCGATTGTGCGCCGCATCCATATGCCCACGCTCCAATTGCAACGCCGAATCATAATGATCGATCGCCTCTCGCCATAATTCCTCCTGCCGCTGGGTCTCACCCCCGGCCGCAATCCCCTGCTGAGCAAGCGCATTTCCAAGATTATAATGAGCCCGGAACTGAAGCTCCGGCTTCTCTGACTTCAGGGCCTCTCCGAATGCCGTGCCCGCCTCCTCGTAGTCTCCAAGCTGATACGCAGCCGCGCCCCTGCCGAGTTCCAGCTCCGGTTGCTGAAAGCGACGCCATGCCTCACCGAGTCGCTTTTCATACCCTGCCCTGGCTGCTGCAAAATTCTTCGCCTCATAGGCTTCAAGCACTGGATCCCCCGCCGCCGCCACCGAGCCGTTCAGACAACAGAAGCCGGCGCACAGGAGCAGGGATATCCTTGCCGAAATACCCGAGAGGCCAGCGTCTCGGGTGTTGCTGTTTGGGGGCGGATACCCGGACAACAGGAAGCGTCTCCCGGCACGCGAACGACGCCCCAGAACACCGAGAAGTTCTCCGAGAATCAATACGCAGATGGCTCCACCGAGCGGCCACGCATAGCGCTCGACCGGCACCGTCCTTCCCGTACTCTCCTCGGATACCTGGGATTCGAGTTCCTCAAGAACATCGAGAAAGCGCTCCATCGATAGCTCCTCGCTGCTCAGCAGCACGTGATATCCTGCACCGGCTTCGGCAATCGCACGCAAGCCATCGGTCATGAGCCTGGACTTCACCACGTTACCGTCCTGATCCTTCACGAAAGTCTCCCCGCCGCGCTGCCGCAACGTGGGAATCGGTATGATCGCCCCGAACTCCGTACCAACGCCCACCGTGATAATCCGAACACCCTCAGCAGCCGCAGCTCTGGCGGCCTGCAACGCCTCGCCCTCCAACTCGTCTCCATCACTGAAAATCACCAGGCCATTGCTGGAAGCTTCGGCTTTTCGAAATACTTCCACCGCCATATTGATCGCCTCGCTCAAATTGCTTCCCCCGCGGGCGATCGTGAACGTATCCAGTTGCCGTACTGTTTCCAGCACAGCCTCGTGATCCCTCGTCAGGGGCGCCTGAAGAAATGCCCGGCCGGCAAAAGCAATCACCCCGACTCGCTCACCGAAAAGTCCACCGATCAAGTCCTCACAGGCGCGCTTGGCGCGCTCGAGGCGATTGGGTTCCACGTCCTCAGCCAGCATGCTGCGCGAGACATCAACGGCCACCATCACGTTGCGTCCTTCTACTTCATCGGTCTCTACCTTCTTCTCTCCCATCACCGGTCGGGCAAGACTGGCGAGCAACAGCAACAGGCCGCACGCCTGCAGCGCGAATACCAACCACGCAAGCATGGGGCTGCCGGCATGAACAAGACGCTCGCGCAACCGGTCGGCCACCCACAGGCCCAGAGTTCTGCTGCCACGCGCATGCTGCACGACACGCGCCACCACCAACGGCACAATCAACAGGCTGAGCCAGAACCATTCGGGACGAGCGAATGTCAAGGGGGTCGGTTCAATCATGACAGAGATGCATCAGCGACTTCGCAGCGCGGTTTCGTAAAACGCAATATGCAGGAGAGCAAGGGTAAGGGCGGCCGCAACAGCCCAGGGGAACAGTTCCTTGATTTCAACCACTTTGCGACGGATCAGCTCGGTTTTTTCCATGCTATCGATCCGACTGAAAATTTCTTCCAGGCTACTGGTGTCTTCTGCGTGGTAGAATACACCCTCACTGATTTCGGCGATGTTTCTCAGGGTCTCCTCATCGAATTCCTGCCGAATGGTCATCGTACGGCCGCCACCGGGTAAGGGAATCGGATGCCTTCCGGTCGTTCCGACTGCGATCGTGTAAATCCTGATACCCAATGTCCGTGCCAGGTCAGCAGCAACTTCAGGAGTCAAATCGCCGGAATTGTTGGCGCCATCGGTAAGCAGCACGATGATCTTGCTCTTCGCCTCCCGCTGATCAAGCCGCCGCGCTGCAGCGGCGATTGCTGATCCAATCGCGGTCCCGTCTTCAACCTGACCCATTTCCAGACGCTCGAGGCTTTCCAGCACCCAGTCATGATCCAGTGTCAGTGGACTCGGCACGTACGGGCGACCTGCGAATGCCACCACTCCGATCCTGTCGCTGTCACGGCCACTGACAAACTCCCGGGTAACCTTCTTGGCCGCAGCCAGTCGATTGACCCTGCGGCCGCCGATGGTGAAATCCTCGATACGCATGGACATCGATACATCCACGGCGAGGATGATTTCGATTCCGCTCGCCTTGACCGTCTCGTGACTGCGCAGGCGCTGCGGACGCGCCAGCGCGACGACAGCACATGCCAACGAACCGGCAAGCAGGTATCTGCCTAAAGGGCCGGCACGCCTTTTTTCCGAGTCGAACAGACCTGCCAGAAAAAAGGCGCCCGGAAACACAACCACCGAATCCGTTCCCGGCCGGCCTCGCAGAAGCAAGACCAATGGCACACATGCCAACAACCACAGCACGTGCGGATAGGCGAAGGCGACCTGTCCATCCGTTCCTGCCATCATTCTACCGCCCCACTGTTCACGTTTTCCGTTGCTCTCTGCCCTTTTCGCAAGTCCCCGCGGGGATCATGCTTGGTCGCCACCGCAAGCTCGTAGGGGCTGTCCGGGGTGCCGTCACCACCGGCTGCTGACCCATTCCCCTGCTCGTCGACCTGACCGCCCGGATTGCTTTCAAGCCAGTGCAATATCTTGTCCAGCAAAACCGTCAGTTCCAAATCGGGAATTTCCCCGGGCCTGAAACGCAGCGCATCAAGAGCGTCCAGGCATTCCAACAGTGGAGCCAAAGAGGCCGACAATTGATACGCGTCGGAACCCGAACCCTCTGCAAGTTCGCCGGTAGTGGCAAAGGACGCGAGCAAGCCATACCTGCGATGAAGAAAAGCCCGGATCGCGATGCTGGCATGAACTGCCGCCTCCCTGCCGGAAATTGAACCCGCTCGGGATCTCGAATTCTCCAGAGCCTGCGCCAATACCTCCTCCGGACATGCAGGTAACACCGGAAATCGAGGCCGCCGCCACCACCAGATCCAGCCGATCATCAGCGACGCCAGCGCCAATAAGATCAGGGCTGTCGAAGCGCCCAACATCAGAACATCACCCAGATCCCAGACGGATGCAGGTGGCGCAATATCACGCAGTTCCATGCCCTCCGGCATCGACAGTTGCTCGTCACTCATAGAAACCGATCACTTGAACTGTGAAGCACACGCGCACGAGGGCAAGAGCAGAAACACTTGCCGACCGCCGTACAAGACGCGATATAGCACGGTTGACTTTGCGTATGAAGAGAAAACCTCAGGCAACACGATGACTCACCCGCAACATTCCGAGCTGCTGGAAAAAATCGCGATGCTGGCGAAAAAGCCACTGCAGAACATGAACGCTGTGCTGCTCGCTTGCCTGCCTCTTGTCGGAGCGGCCTTCCTCACCGGATGTGGCAACATCTGGACCACACAGCAGGCCTTCATCGCATCGAAGAACCCGGTCTCATCTCTCAATGGTGCCACCATTTTCCCGCATCTCGTGCCCATGGGAGGCGAGGTTAAATTCGGCCTCAATACGATGGTCTACTTCGCAGGAGTCGAGCAGGCCGCGGCTCCATACGCGATTTACGTCATCGCCCATGGTACTCCGGGCGTTCACGAGAGTCTCGTCATCGACGATCTCAAGCTGCACACGTCCTACAACAAGACCGAACCTTTACCCGACGACATGCTGGGAAAATCAATTCCCTTCACCAAGACAACCGATCCTGCAATCGCACAGGCTACCTTCGGCTGCAACGTCGTCTGGCATCCCGGTCAATGGGATCAAGTCGGGCCGGTAAACGTAGAAATCACGGCAACAGTCATAGCAAACGGAACATCGCAGACCCACACCTTCACGCATCAACTCGACCCCACCATCCGCAAAGAAAAACAGTTTGAATCGATCGGTGGCGATTTCCTGCGGGTGATTCGTGGAAAAGAAAAGCTCGTCGACAATCGCTAAGAGAGCTGACCAGGTGCGCCGGATTCTACGCGGGCATGACAGCCTGAATCGCCCCGGAGGCCACCGGCGGCAGGTTTGTCACCACAGAGCTGCCTGCATCCGGGCAATCAACGGCTGCACCGCGCAAGCAGATCAGAGAATCGAACCGAGGTTCTCAACCAGGATAGCAGACCATGTCTCGAGACGATCAGCCCGATCCCGGAGTTCCCCGATCGAGAGAAACTCCAACTCAGTGATTGCGTCCTCGTTGGCAGTGATCCCGCCACTCTCCAGATCAAACAAATGCACCACGCCGAGATGCACCCGACCTACGGCGTTGCTGTCATCATTGAGCAATCCGACTACCCTCTGGCTGTAACTCGAAGACACGTTCAATTCTTCCTCCACCTCCCTGGCAACTCCCTGCAGATAGGCATCGCGTGCCAACCCGGATGCACCAGCATCTGTCGTGTTGATATGACCACCGATGCCGATTGAACCCTTTGATGCGAGGCGCTGCTCTCCCGAGGATCCTCCGCGCACGTAATGCAGAAATCGCCCCCGGTGATGAAAGATGGCATAAGGAATGATCTGCTTGTGAGATGGATCTTCCTCGGCGGCATCCCTGGGCAGGTAAAAATTATTTCCCTCGGCAAGGAAAGCATCCAGGTATGCACCGGGATCCCCGCGAAAGCCGTGAAAATCGCCCATCGCATCCAGCAACTCTCTCTTGATCACCAAGACCTGTTCATCTCCATACGCTCCCATCGAAGTTCCCTAGCCCAGTCGGCAGCACTACGCAATCACCAGGGCATCCCGCTGGCAGCTCGTCTCATGGCTGCATGCCCAGCCCGGGCCACAACCCCAAGACCCGACAGGCATCGGCAGACTTGACCGCCCGGACCGATCTCAGGCGCAACAGAAGAAATCCTCGCCTTCCCGGTATCCACCTGCGACCAGCAATCGCCGCACCCGCTGCCTTCCACCGGGCGCGCCGACACAAGAGAGCAGCACCGGCCCATCTACAGCGGCAGGAGGCATGGCAGCATGCGAGCGGACCGGTACGCCACCAATCAAACCGCCGATTCTGCGCGGATTGACCTCGTAAAAACAGTGCACCCGCTTGCCATGATCCCGCAGCATCGCCGCCAGCTTTTTTCCGGCAGGACCGGCTCCGCACAGGCAGAAACCCCGACTCGACTGGGGCAGCAGCGACAGGTAGTGGGCCCGCGCTCGCAGAAAGCGGATTTTCGAGTAACGGGGATCGGACCTGGTCAACCGCTCCGGCCTGGCATCACTCCACTGATAGAGTACCTCGGGAACTTTGGCCATGCGGTAACCCGCCGCAAGGAAGCGCAGCCATAGGTCATAATCCTCCGCCCAGCAGGTATCGATATGGCCTCCCACCGCATCGGCCGCTTCACGTCGCATCAGCATGGTAGGATTCACCACGGGACACTCGACAAAACGTTCCCGTGCTATGTCCTCCGGAGAAATCAGGGCATTGGACCAGTCGATATACCGATGAAATCCCTGGTCTCCTCCGGGCACCTCTACCTGGCAACCCACCGCGGCAAGCGCACGGTTGCTCTCAAGCAGTTTCCATTGAAGTTCCAGGCGCCTCGGCAGACTGATGTCGTCGGCATCCATTCGCGCAATCAAACCGGCCCTGCAACTCCCCCACGCCGTGTTTACTGCGGCCACCACACCAGATGGCGATGCCACTGACAAAAGGCGAAATCGCCCATCCCGCTTGATCCAATCCTGCACCACACCTGCTCCATCGTCCGTCGAACCGTCATCCACCGCCAGCACCTCGATCTCGCGCAAGGTCTGACCGGCCAGGCTGCGCAACGCGGCTTCCAGCGTATCCCGCGCGTTCCTGAACGGCAATATGACACTGATTCGTGGGGCCATGATCGCCCGCTATTCTGCCACCTGTTCAGCGCAAAGACGACCCTATCTTGGCTGGTGACAAGATCAACAATACAATCAAAGGTATGTCCACCGTGAACGCCAGCGACACAGGGCATTGTTTCCTCGGCAAAGAGGTCTCCGTTGCTGATATCAGAACCGAGCTGCAAGGTCTGTGGGCGGCCGACGGCGCCGGGACCCGGGCTTCGTTAATCAACTTCGCCATCTACAACGAAGCCGAAAACACCCTCGAACCCAACTCTCGGCTGCTCGCCTCCATCACCCGCGAACACGCCTGCCGGGCGCTGCTGATCAACAATGTTCAATCCTGCACGCCGGGGGAAGAACCGGTGCGCGCATGGATCACCGCGCATTGCCAGCTCCGGGGAGGCAGCAAGTCGGTCTGTTCCGAGCAGCTTTCTTTCCTTCTCCAGTGTGGCGGCACCCGACACGTGCGCAATATCGTCTTTGCCCACCTCGACTCCGACCTGCCACTGGTTTTCTGGTGGCAGGGCGAACTCAACGAACATTTCGAGGACCGTCTCTACAGCGTCATCGACAGACTCATCATCGACAGTGCAGACTGGAATGATCCACTGGACGGTTTCAAACGACTCAACGACGCATTGCAGGACACGAGTTCCCGCTTCTGCATCAATGATCTCGCCTGGTCACGCACCGAGAAGCTGCGCCGTGCTCTCTCGGATTGCTTCGAGGATCGAGCTGCACTTGCACAACTCTCCGAGCTTTCGTGTATTTCCATCGTCCACGGCCCACACGGCCGTATTCCGGCGACTCTGCTCGCCGCCTGGATCGCCCAACAAACCAATCTTGTTCCCACCGGCCCGCGCACCCTGGTCAGCGCGGCAGGTCGGAACGTTCAACTGGAACTGCGAACCGAGGACAGCGCCTCCACCGTCGGCTGCCTGACCCTCAGCAGCGCAGGTGGCCGCTTCACATTCGAACGTGATGTCGGTTTCCCATTCATTCGCTCACGCATCGAGATTGGTGGTCGAATCAACGAGCAACTCATTCCTGCACCGCGTGACCGACGCAGCACGCTGGTCAGTGACCAGCTCGGCCACGCCGGCAGCATGCACTCCTGTTTTCCGAATATGTCCCTGCTCGAACCCCTGTTGGGGAATCTCAATCCCATGCCTTGAGCCTTCCTCAACAGCTACCGCACCTGCGGAGAACCTGTGCCTGCACTGCCGCGAGATGCCTGCTCGCCCACAACAAAACGGGATGGATCTCCGGCCACCCTGGCAAGAAAGATCTCCTCTAATTCCGCCCCCCCGGCTTCCCGCCTGATCTCGGCGGGGGTTCCAAGCGCCAGCATTTTTCCGTGTGCCATGATACCCAGGCGGTCGGCCAGTTCCTCGGCGACATTCAGAAGATGTGTAGACATCAACACGGTGACACCGGCCTCTGCTCGGGCACGAAATTCATCCTTCACCACCCGCGCATGGATCGGATCCAGTCCCACCATCGGCTCATCGATGACGATAACGCGTGGATCATGCAGGAGCGCCCCGGCAATCGCCAACCGCTGGCAGGTTCCATGACTCAGGTTCTCGATTCTTTCATCGACAAACTCATCGAGTCCGAACTGCTCGATGAGCTCACCGGCCACCCGATCACACCTCGCCGGCGACAGTGCGTAGAGATCTCCGATAAATCGTAAAAATTCACGCCCCGTGAGTTTTTCATAAAAGACCGCGACATCGGGAACATAACCAAGCTGACTTTTCGCCTCCAGAGGCTGAGTGGTAAGATCATACCCGCAAATCCGCACGCATCCCTCGACCGGGCGAAGCAATCCGGTGATCATTTTTATCGTCGTGGTTTTGCCCGCTCCGTTCGGACCGAGGAATGCAAACAATTCTCCCTTCGGGATCGTCAAGTCGAGCCGATCGACCGCGATCAACTCTCCAAAGCGCATGGTTAAATTCTCTATCTCGATCATGCCCTGCTACTCTCCTTCTCAACGCGCACCGGTACCCTTATCTGACCCACCCATGGTCACCAGTACAGAGCGCATGTCAAGATCGCCAAGAATTGTGATCCTCACAATTTCACCGGCTTCCGTCAGGTGAATCTGAAAAGGCGCTGGATGCATATCCAGATTCGGCTCGATGACATGAACCGTCCTGCGACGGCCCACAAGATCCTGCAACACGGTTCGGGTCCGTATGCCCAACCGATTCGCATCAACAGCGGGAATACCAGACATCCCGGAACCACGCAGACCCGAATCGATCAACGGCCTGAGCCATAGCAACGAGGGCGCCAAAACCAGCTCACCTTGCTCGTTGGCACTGTCCAATACCAATTCGCCCTCGTGGTGGATACGGTAGCGGGCATGCCCCGCCAATGATGACATCGACAGTAAATCCTGCTCCATCTCGTCCTCGGTGCTGGCGTACTTGCGATTCAAAGCAGCCGGCTTCGGCATGAGATCGACCTCCAGCAACAGTCCAGTCACGGACATTTTCAGACTGGCCTGCGCCGATTCGACGGCCCCTTGAGCTCCGATCATCACATCCATGCGAACACCCAGCCTTTCATCCAGTGGCCCGTTCACCGTGGTCATTGGAATGGCAGCTATACCTCTGATCTCCAATTTGCTGCCCGCTGCACCATCGGCCGCGCCCGCAATCTCTGCACGGGAGACATTCATCGCGCCGACCCACTCATTGCGGTAGTAGACCTCCAAGCTGTGGTGGGTTTCCTCGAGCGCGAGAAACCGTTGCAGCAACGCTCGCACTGGGGGGCCCTCACTGGATCCGGCCGATGGCATCCAGACACGCCTCACATGGGCAGTCGACATGACCACCCAGAAAACGATGATCGCGACAATCAACCACCTGCTCATTACCTGATTCCTGGAAACCTGCGCCGAATCACCAACAGCTGGATCTGCCACCTGCCATGCCCTCAGGAGAATGTTCTCTCCAGGGCATTTCCAATGGCCACCATCTTGCGGAAGGGAATCCTTTCCAGTGTCACGATTCCGATGCAGATGGGAAAATCGATATTGGGGCAATTCACGACGCACAAGGACTCTCCTTCCGCGTCATCAATTGCGAGATGAATTCCGATTTCCGTGGCGCCGATTGCCTGGCGTGCCCGTTGGAGAAGCACCGAGAGATCGCCGCCCTCGTCGAAACGCTGCCGCTCGATACCCCAGAGGTCGATCGGCAATCCGTGTTCATCAACCAACACGAAACGCTTCTCGCCAATTTCGCCTTCCAACCATTGCGCCAATGTAGCGAACTTTTCCTGCGGTGAAGCATGCGAAGAAAACTCGATCGACCCTGAGTCCGCTCGCACCCGCAATGACGCATCATCCTCCGCCGCAGCCGCAACCTGCTTTCTCGGCCCACCTGAGACGTCCTTGCACAGGGAGGCGACTCGATCTCGAAATCGTGCGAAATTCTCATCATCATGCGCAGCGGGATTTTGCTGCGACTTCCCAGCCTCTGCGTAAAGAATACCCTCCGGCAATCCCGGTAGCGCGCGAACGGCAGCGGATCCCTGCTGCTCTTGCTCTCGGGTCGCTCCTTCTATCCCGTCGGTGCTCTCGTCACTCCGTGGCTTGACTTCGGAATCACCTGCAACGCATTCTTCCGCTTCGGGAGAGGCAAAACAGGATGCACCCTCGACCGCAACCGCCCCAGTGGTCGAACTTTCACGACCGACACGATCAGCTGCCATCGCACCACTGCGCGCCGCCACATCACGAATCAGGGCGAGACGTTGATTCAGGCGTTCAAAAATTTCCGGCGCCACGGTGGGTGCTCCAGCCGGGGATTCCGCGAATGCTTCAATCTCCTCCCGGACAATCTTGTCGTCATCGACAACTGCCAATAATTCATCCGATAATTCGGCCCACTTTGCGGCCTCCTTACCATCCTCCATCGCCCTCTCGTGTCCCGTCTCGACAAGCCCGCTTACCAGCTCGCTCATCGCATCGGGATCAATCCATAAGCGGCGTGTGTGCTGTTCGGTCGTATCCATCATGTTCCGTTCTCAATTTCATTCGCAATTCCATGTCCGCAGCCAGCTTATCGAAAAGGATCGCACCGGCAGGCGCCACACCCCGCAGAAGTCCGACCGGCACGCCCCGCGCGCTCGCCTCGAGGAAGTCCGGATCTCGTGGCACCATGTCCCGCAACAGAAACTGCGCGGGCAGCAGATCGCCCAACTCCGTCACCACGCTCTGGCAAGTCTCCGAATCGGCCTGCATCATGGTAAGCAGAATGCCAATGAGCCGGATCCGATGACCCGAAGCACGCAGTTGGCGCAAGGCTGACAACACATAAGGAATCGAGCGCGCCCCAAGTGGTTCGGCCTGCTGCGGCACAACGACGTAATCCACACTCTTGAGGACATGCCCGGTGAATCCCGTCATGCCTGCCGGAGTATCCGCAATGATAAGATCATAGCGCCGCCCATCCAAGTCACTGAAAAGCCGCGCCACAGTTTGCAGTTCATCGGTGGTGGCGGCGGAGGCATCGAAAAAACGCTGGCTCTGCCCAGAAGTCAGGATATGCAACTCCGGGAGCTTCGTGGGCTGAATGAACGCTGCGGCATCCTGCCTGAGCTCGACAGCGTCGTAAAAGCCACGGCGCTCCTGAGCACGACGCGAAAGAGACAGCCCGACCGAACCCTGGGGGTCGGTGTCGACCAGCAGGGTCCTCCATCCCCGCTTGGCCATGGCGTAAGCGAGGTTCACGCAGACGGTCGTCTTTCCGACTCCACCCTTCTGGCTTGCAACTGCTAACGTGACCACTCTGCGTTGATCCTAGGCAATTCCGCGGCCTTTGCACGCAGAATCATCAGGCTGCAGCACAAACGCATCCGGCAGGGGCCATTGCCGCGATCTCATCCACCCCGAAAACCATCCTACCAACAGAGAACTCGGCAGGAAAGGGGCTGCCCTTTGACCCTCCCGGCCGCATGATTCGCAGGTGCAATCGCTCACCTCGTATGCTGCATGTCATTCAACCAGACACCTTTGGGGGCAAAAAGAACCTCGATTTTGTGCTTTTCATCGAATGCTCTCATCGTCATCATGGAACGGTGATATCGCGATGAAGCACTATCGATCCATCCATGCCGGCGACATCGACCTCACGGTCATGGGCATCCGGATACTGGGATTTCGCATCAACAGTGAAATGCCAGAAAGCCAGCGGATCACGCACATCCACGATCACGACCAACTCGTCATTTGCCTGCAAGGCAGATGCCGGATCCACATGAACGGGGCGCATGAAGGTGGTCGACCCGGTGCGGTGTTTCTTATTTCAGCCTCACAGCCCCACGTGATCGAGATTCCCCGAAGAACTCCCCCATTGTGCCTGGTAATCGACCTTCGCCTGCCATCCGAGCTCAAGGCATCCCGATCACGATGCGATCTGACCAGTCTGGATCTCTCGAACATCAAGAATCGGGTCGCCGGATTATTCCGAAATCCACAGATTGAGACCCCGCCACTGCGACTTCAATTCGCCTCAGCCATCTGCGATCTCCTCGATCCTGTTCTCAAAGAGCTCGGATGCATTGCCCGGCCCGCGGGAACCCGCTACCAAGCGGGCCCGAAACCAATAGCGAGAATGCTCGACCGGATCCTCGAGCGCCCCGGATCCGAGCAGATGGAAATCACGCAGATTGCCGAGCGCCTCGGCTACCAGCAGGATCACCTCAATCGCAGATTGAAGGCCGAAACAGGCTTTACCATTGGACAGTATCGCGCCCGAAAAATCCTCAAACGCGCCCAACACTACCTGCGGGCAGGCCACTCGATTCAGGAGACCGCTGAACTGACGGGATTCGCCGACAAGAACTACTTTTCCCGATGGTTTCGCCTGCAGACCGGCCTCACAGCTACGGTATGGCGCAGGGAAAATGTCACGCCTGCCAATACGCATGACCATGGCGATCTTTTCGATCATCCAACCGACGGGCGGCAGTCAACCTGACATGGGTGCAGGCGACAATGCTCGCAGGTCAGCACCCGATCGCTGGAGCCCGAACATTCCGGATTCCTTCTATTCCACCGGCTCCCTGAAAACTCTTCCCTTACCCGTCGCCATGGTCCGCGCGAGACTTCCGTAGAGGCTCTCCAACGCCTCTTCCGACTGCAGACGATATTCCACGGTGTGCGCGTGGGTGGTAGCGGGATAATTCTTTATAACCTGTCCCAGGATTCCTTCCTGGCCAGCACGTCGGGACCCCTCCCGCGCGATTTCCTCCACCCTTTCCAGGGCAAGCTGCGCGCTCGCAAGTGAAGAACCAGCACCCATCGGTTCCAGATAATAGAAACGTGCCACCACTGAACTCTCCGAGGCGACTGACACTTCCACCACCCGGGCCACCCCGTCCGAAACATATTCATGCTTGGAAACAGCGGCAATCTTGGCCACCAGGACAATGTAGTTGCCATGCTGCATGCGCGCTTCCCAAAGGTGTCGGTAGCCCTCGCTTTCATTGGCATCGGGCTGAGCGTTGACCGGTGGTGGCGATTGAATCCGCCCGGAGGGCCCTGCGTTGCCACCGGGTTGATTGGGAAGACTTCCCTGTCCCGACACTGCTACAGGCAACAGACACACCAACACAAAGGAGCAACACGTCCCGAAACGACCCAGAGTAAACATACGTGTCATCAAAGTAGGAACTACGCGGATTGTCTTCAATAGGATTCTTCCCAATCAAGCACGTTGGCTATTTCTTGAGCAGAGACGTTCAGGCTGGGATGATCGATTTGAACCAGTTGCCAAGCTTGCGGCCAGCGCCCCTTTCGCTCCCAGTGGAAATCAAATGGACCTGCTACTGCATTGGCACGGGCCATAATCTGGTCACAATACGGCCCTCCGCGGCCCTCGATCCGCAGCACCTGGCGTAGCATGACGCGAGCAACCCGGTCACGGCCAAGCTCCGAGTGACTGACCACCATCCGCGGCGAGTCACCGGGAATGATCTCGAGAAAGAGAAATTGCCGCCGCAACCAGGTGACGACTTTGCCCACCCCTTGTGCATCGAGCTCCCAACGATCCGCATACGCGGGAGCGATGCGCTCCTCAACATCACCCCAGTCCCGATTCTCTATCGCCTCGAGAAAATCTCGCTGTACACCGAGCACCTGACCCTCGATATCCGTGACCACTCCACGAAAGTACACCAGCAGGAAGCTCAGAGATGCAAATGCCAGCACAATCAAAATCCGTCGACGTCGGGACGAGGAATCGTTTTTCATGGCGATTTTTCTAGGTTGCGAGCGCGCTCCGAGGCAACACATTCGACTCAACATGCCACGCTACAGACCAAACGTCGCAGCTATTCTGATCCGTGAGGATTCTCGCATCCTTGTTTGCGAGCGCAGCGGGACAAAAGGATCGTGGCAATTTCCTCAAGGAGGAATCGACAAGGGAGAATCGCCCAAGCAGGCCCTGTTTCGCGAAGTCAGGGAAGAGGTCGGCGTGAAGAAGAAAAAGCTCACCATTCTCGCAAAAAAAAGTGGCTACCGCTATACCTTCCCAGCCGGCAAGGTGAAATGGGAAAAATTTCGTGGCCAGAAACAAGTCTATTTCCTGTGCCAGTTCCACGGCCTCGATACGGATATCAATCTCGGGAAAGGCAACGCGGAATTCCAGTCCTACCGCTGGATTTCACCGGAGCAATTCGATCTCGCGTGGCTTCCACGCTTCAAGCGGAAGGTGTATCGCAAGGTCATGCGAGACTTTTTCGAGATCGACCTGCGGCAAGACAAGGCGGAATGAGGTCACCACGCACGGTCGCGGCCTCTGCCCGGCTTGAATGTTTTTCATCTCGCGGTAGAAGCGCTCCAGATCCCCGTTGCATTCGTCCATGAGGATTGCGCGCACCGCCGGCACGAGTCGACGGTAACTATGATCGATCGCCAATCGTGCGTTGTTGAATGGCAACTCATTGAACTTGCTGACTGCCTCCGGTGACACCGCGCGAATCAGCGCATTACTCTGACGTTTCAAGACTTCGAAGATGGCAACTTTCCTGGCACGCAGAGATGCGAGATCCGCACCTGCCGAATACGAGCTGTAGAGCTGTCTCAATTGGGTGCGCGCTTGTTCGAATGCATCCTCCAGACTGGCAAGCAATTGCTCCCGACGAGCAAGGTGAAAGCGCTGTTGTCGATCCAGTGGCCCCTTGTTGATCCATCGCGCTCGCGCCTCCTCCTCGATGACTGTGGCGAATGCCTCACTCAAAGCCGTATCACCACGAAAGAAGAGTTTTCTGTGCGCAAGTTCATGACAAATGAGCGCGACAAAATCGGGTTCCTCGAGGGTGATGAACGTATTGAGCACCGGATCGCCGAACCAACCCAGAGTCGAATATGCCCTGACCCCAGCAACCACCACATCGTAGCCCTTCCTCTGCAGTTGCGCTGCATGGTCGTGCGCGGCACGGGCAGAAAAAAAACCCCGGTAAGAGAGAGACCCGACCAACGGATACCACCATGTTTTTGGTTCTAGATCAAATTCATCGGCCGCAAACACATTCCAGACCACGTACGGGCGCTCCAGGTCGGCGTAGCTCCGATAACTGCGACCAGGGGACAGCCCCATCTCTTTCTCGGCAAAGGCAAGCACCCCGGGAACGCTTCGCAAAGCTTGTTGCAGTTCAGTCTCGCCACCGTCATCACTCGCTGCCAGCACCTGCCCGATTGGCCGGCTCCTGCTCATCACGTCGACATGCCCACGGACAGCCTGGCCATAATACGCCACCTCGGCACATCCAGCCAGAAACGCCAGACCGAGAATCACCGGAAGCCGATATCCGAGGTAAATAAAAAAAAATTCACTTTTTTCTCCCACTTGCACGCCTTTTCCTGTATAACCTCTCTCAGCACGTCCTGCACGGAATGGATGAGGGTTCAGCGCCAATGGTAGCCTTGAGCTTTCGGGGGTTTGCTCCCGGTTGCCTGTCTGGTCCTCATTTTCCAGCGCGAATGTGCCGCCCGATCGGTTCAATTCAAGCCACCCGCAGAAACATTGGGGTTATCTGCAAGGGGCTGATCCGGTCGGGCGTTTTTATTTTCAGCAAATCGGACCGGTGCGAATCTGCCTGTTTTTTCTGACCGCTACCTGGCGGCAAGACTGTGCAAAGTGCTGACCCTCTTCCGCGTGCCATACATGGTTGCACTCGGTCGATCTTTACCCGGGCCGCATGTCGCCATGTTCCGAAAGACCCGATCGAGCAGCCTATGGCAATTCTCCGGAAGTCGCGAAATCAAGTTCCTCGTATGAATCGAGAACGACCCGGACACTGCCGACAAACACCTCAGCCCTGATCTCCAACGGAAGACGATGCCGATCCCTGTCCAACCAAACAGTCGCCGTCTTGAACTTTTCATGCGCGGAGAGACTCCCGTCCTTCTCCACTGATTTCATGGCGACACTGAGGCGGATGGCGGACACCTTGGTCCCCTTGCAGCGGTAATCCTCATGGGCCTCAACCTGCAGCATCACGAGGTATGGATGTTCATTGGGGCAGATCACCAACCAGACTTCGTCTCCTTCCTCCAGGGGCTGACTCCGAACATGCAGGATGCCCGATAGCAGATCAAATGGCTTGGGTATGTCCTTGAAAGTCCGGGTTCGAGGTTTTTCACCCTCGAGCTCATATGCCAGATCCCGATCGCGATAGGAGCGAAAACTCTCAGCACCGAACTCACCGTAGTAATCACGACGTTTTCCCGGCTGCACCTCGGTAAAATGCATTGCCACCGGAGTCATTGTAGAGGGATCAAAAGCTGAGAAAATCTCGCAATCATACGCCCATAAAAATCGCACCGGACCGTGACTGGATGCCCTGGCGACTCCCGCCCGCAACCCTTCGTCATAGTCTTCCGGATTACTCGTTCCAAGAAACTTGACCGCGCGCTTCAATCGCTTCGAATCGACTTCCGGGGTCAGAGTGATCGAGGCCCTGCCTACGTCGATAAACTTGCTCCAGTTTGCGCGGTAGATCAGTCTGCACGGCGGCAAGACCGGAAGGTCTCCGGGCATTGGATCACCCACTCTCTTCATC
>JBDQJG010000055.1:0-16238 GCA_040263955.1 Verrucomicrobiales bacterium | reverse complement strand
GGCGAAGAAGGCGAAGAAGGTCAGGAGGGTCAGGAAGGTCAGGAGGGTCAGGAGGGTCAGGAGGGTCAGGAGGGTCAGGAGGGTCAGGAGGGTCAGGAGGGTCAGGAGGGTCAGGAAGGTCAGGAAGGTCAGGAAGGTCAGGAAGGTCAGGAAGGTCAGGAAGGTCAGGAGGGTCAGGAAGGTCAGGAAGGGCAGCAGAACGACGAAAGCCAATCAGGCGGCGAAGATTTACAGCAAAAGCAACAGGCGGCAGACGATTCGAGCGCTGGTTCAGACAATGATCCGCAGGACAGTGCGGGTGGAGAGGAGAATCAAGAGAAGTCTCCCGAAGAAAGTGAAACGCCCCAGGGTGAGCTTGCTGCCATGGAGAATCAGCAGGATGAGACAAACAGTCAGGGAAAGGAAGGTCGATCACAGGCAGATGACATTGAGAATCCTGAAACTGGCTTCAGTCCTTCAAGAGCGCGGGCGCTCTTGCGTGCGTTTGCCGATGAGGATAAGAGCGTCCGACCACGACAGCAGGTGCCGATCAATGAGAACTTCAAAAACTGGTAGTTGCAGCAGGCTCAGCTTGTTTGTGTTGGTGGGGTTGCTGCTGTCAGCAACCCCACCGGTGCATGCTGCACAGAAGCCGAGTATTTCCGCCAGCATCCAGCCCGCGGTGGTCCAGGTGGGGCAACAAGCTGTGTATAGTGTCACCATTGAGGGTGAGGGCTCTCTCGAGATGCCGCGGGATCTGCAGGCACCGGATGCCTTGGAATTCGGCAGCCCGAGGCATAGTAGACAAGTCAATTTCAACAATGGTGTGGTGTCGAAAAAGGCCAGTCTTTCGTATCCGGTTTTTCCCACTGAGCCCGGTGAGTTCGAGATTCCTGGTCAGGTCGTCAATGTCGGGGGAGAGCGCCAAACGACGAATGCAGTACGCTTGACTGTGAAGCCGGCATCGACCGGCGGGGGGACTGGTTCCGGAGGAGTTCATTCCCAAAATGACATTGGGGCTGGGCAGGGTAATGCTGTGCAAGCTTCGATAGCAGAGCCTTTCTTGCGTCTCGAGGTAGGTAAAACGCGATTTTACGTGGGGGAGATTGTTCCGGTTACGCTGACCCTGTTCACGCATGAGACCACTCCACTGCGCAACATCGGCATGCCGCAGATGGAACGTTCTGATTTCGTGTTGCGTGAATTCCCGCGCCAGCCGGTTATGCAGGTGGCAGAGATGGCCGGAGGTACCTGGCGCACTAGTAGCTTTTCGAGTTTTCTCTCGGGCATTCGTGCGGGTGAGTTTGCTCTTGGACCTGCGCAGATCGAGTGCCTCGTGCAGATCCCGGATCGACGCTTTGGATTGCACCCGTTCCTGAACTTGGGCAGGACTGTGCGCGTCGGGGCCCAGAGTGAGCAGTTGGCGCTTACGGTGCTTGCGCTGCCATCGGAAGGGAAACCCCCGGATTTTGGTGGCCTTGTTGGAGAGTTCGAGCTGTTTGCAAAGGCGACACCCGTGAGGCTCGTTGAAGGTGATCCTGTTTCTGTTACGCTGACATTGCGGGGGCGGGGTAATTTTGACGAAGTCACGCCACCAGTCATGGACGCAGATCCCGACGGGTGGAAGACTTACGAGCCGAGTATTCTGACCGAACCGGAGGGAGATGCGAACAGTGACCGGAGCATCACGTTCAACCAGGTGCTGATACCAGATCACAGGAAGAATCAGGTTCCTTCTTTCACCGTGCCCTACTTCAATCCGGCGAAGGGCGAGTATGTTGTTCTGCGAAGCGAACCGATCGAAATTGAGGTGGTTGCGGCTGCCGCTGATACGCCGCCCCGGGCCGAGACCGCCTCCCGTGTTCCACTTGGAGACGCGGACGTCACTGCAATGAAACCGACTGCGACGGTTACAGAGATCGTCGATTATGGCGGCGGAGGCCTCGCTGTGGCCGGGCCGGTGGTCGCATTGCCACCCCATCAAAGACCGGTTTTTCTGGCCGTGCAGGGAGCAGCCATGTTAGTCTTGTCTCTGCTGGTTGCCGATGTTCTGCGCCGGGCATTGGCTGGTATCTGCGCGTCTGCCGGCTGGTCGAAATCCGGCAACTCTCCGGCTCGGAAGATCAGCATGCTCAGGTCTTTTCAAGGCGAACGAAGCGAGTTTCTTCGATTGGCAGCCGAATTGGCGGGAAAACTTGATGCCCAGGGACAGGATGAGTGCCTGCGAGAAATTGTCGCTGCGCACGAAGTCTTGAAATTCGGCAGAGATGTCGACACAGAGAGGCAGGTGCCGGTGACAGATGAGGAGAGGGACAGGGTTGTCGAGGCTCTCCTGCGTGTTGCCGATGGCCGAGCAGGTTTTGAAGAAGGGAGATCTTAGGGGATATGCATAGAAAAGCGGATCGTGTACGCACGCCTGTCAGTCTGGTATCACGGATGGCCGGGTGCCTGGTTGCTTGCCGCGGGCGGGGAGTGCTTGCCTGCGTGATTCTCTGGTGCTCTGCCTGCCTGATCGGATCGGGCGCACAGGCGTCGCAACAAGATCCCGAGGAGCTCTACGCGGTGGCAATCGATCGACTTGCCTCCGGCAAGCCCGTTGAGGCGATCCCGCTGCTTGAGGAGGTGATGGATCGTGTTGGTCGAGTTACGGATGTGCTGGCCCTGCAGTTGGGCAATGCCCACGCGCGTGCCGATGATATCGGCATGGCGATACTCTGGTATGCGCGGGCCTTGCGTGCCAATCCGCAATTTGGTGAGGCTCGCCAGAACTTCGGTGTTCTGATGCGTCGCACAGGGGCTCTTGAATTTGAAACGGGTTGGCCCGCCGCGCTGGGACGTGTGGTTGCTCCGGTATATACGGCAGGGATTGCCGCCGGCCTGTTCTGGTTGGCTATGCTGATCATTGCCTGGCGGATCCGTAAGTCGCTGGTTGCGCGCCAGGCCATCGATTGCACCGCGGTTCTGATTCTGCCTCTTTGCCTTCTGATTATCGCGTTGATGCTCTGGAAGTTGGTCTATCTTCCGCAGGCGAAGGTGCGCTCGGGCGTGGGCGGAGACACGATCGTCGTCGAGGGGGATGCCTCACTGTGGGCCAGTCCGGACAGGTCCTCGGTGAAACTCATTGATTTGCCGCCTGGCAGCCAGTTGCAACTCGACAGAGCACGAGGTGAATGGAGTTATGTACAGGCACCGGGTGAACTGTATGGATGGGTCAGGTCTGACCGGGTTGCTTCCATCGCCGCCGTTCAGTAGCGTGATGCTTCCGAGGGCAGGTAAGTCAAAGTAAAATGGATCTGGTCACGCCCACTGATCCGTGACATGACTGTGAATCATGAAAGATCTCATCGAGGCCCTGAGCTGGCGCTATGCTACCAAAGTATTCGATCCTGAAAAACCTCTCTCGGAGGAGAAACTCGATTGCCTGCTGGAGGCTCTGCGTCTTTCGGCCTCGTCGTTCGGTCTGCAACCGTGGCGCTTCGTGGTGCTTGAGGATCGTGAACGCCGGGCCGCGTTGGTCGAGCACAGCTGGGGTCAAAGGCAGGTCGTGGACGCATCCGCATTGATTGTCATGTGTCGTCCCGTCTCGTTCGGGGAGGCCGATGTCGATCGCCTGACTGCGGCCACGGCAGAGGTCCGTGGTGTGGATGTTCAGAGTCTTGAACCTTTTGCCGGTATGATGAAGGGGTTTCTCGCTCGCCTGGATGCTCCGGCGCTTCGGCAATGGATGGATAACCAGATCTATGTCGCCCTTGGAAACCTGCTTGCCGCCTGTGCAATCGAGGGGGTTGATGCCTGCCCGATGGAGGGATTTTCGGCGCAGGAGTACGATGCGATTCTCGGCCTCGGTGACCTTGGTCTGGCCTCGGTTGTTCTCTGCCCGGTTGGCTATCGATCTGAATCGGATAAGTATGCCGGGCTCGCCAAGGTGAGGTATGCAGCGGCGGATGTGGTAGTGCGTATCTAAAAACCATTGCGCAAGGCTTTCGTGTCATCCCTACGGGGCTATGACACACTTGCCATGGGGACTGACCTCGAGCCGACTTTGAACACCTTCGAGCGCTAACGCCCCGGAGAGTGTTCGTGGGTCCGGAGGAGCGCCGTGATGGTTTGTGTTGTCAGGTCGTCATCTGTTCCCTGTTCCCGGTCCGGTCCCGCTGAGATGAATTGCGGCAACGGTTGGCTCTGTCTGTAACGCAGCGGTGATTCGAAGAAGTCATGCGGCACACCCCCTCGTATGCGGGCTTCGATATCGGCGGCGAGATAATACGTTGTTTCCGGGTTCTCGCCCCGTAGCGCGGCCAGTAATTCCGTTTCACTGCGGGGAAGGGTTCCATGATCACTCCAGTAGGCAACAACCGCCTTCTCGAGGTCGTGCAGCAGTCTCAGTGTGCGGACTGTCCGCAGTTGCGGTTGGACCGCGAGGGTGAAAAGAAGCAGCGCGGCGGTTGCAATCACCATTCCTGCCAACAGCACGCCGATGACTGCCTGTTTGATCTCGCGGTGCATTCTGCTTGTGGGTAATGAAGGATGGCAGAATCGTCTGTTCAATCATCTTCACATGGTCGGCGGCGAAGATTCTTCCTCCCGGAACGATGGGTTTTTTCCTGCCGCATCAGCTTGCGCTGTTTGGCTGAGCGTTTCTGCGCTTTGATTCTGGAAACGCGGAGGAAATGCGTGCGCGCCTGCTGGCAAATCCGCGCACGCCGCGCCGACTCGAGCTTCTCGCAAAGTGCGTTGCGCGCCTGTTCGCGGTTGGCGGAGCGGCTGCGTCCGGCCTGGCAGCGCACCTCGATTCCGGTTGGAGTGTGGCGCAGTCGGACGCAGGTGGAGACCTTGTTGACATGCTGCCCGCCCGGACCGCTGGATCGGACGAATTGTTCCTCGAGATCAGCTTCAATGATGCCGAGGCGCCTCATACGCTCTGTCAGTTCGGGGCGATACGCGTTGTTCATGGGTCGGTAGGATTGGCCGGGACTGATGGATTGCTCTGACCACAGGTTGCCACGGAAACCGGGTGCAGATCCAGTGCAATCATCAGGGGGCGGGAGGAAATCGCGCCATCTGGTTGGGTCAATCCGGCCGCATGGTGCGCTGCGTGGGTATCTGGATGGTGGAGTCTCTTGCCGGGCAGAATCAGCGATGAATTTGCGGTTTGAAAGACAATTCAGTTGAATCCCCTGCCGGCCTCATCCAATCATCACCAGAGACCGGAGAGCACACCGCTTCGGCAGCGTGCTGCAATGGACAAACCAATGATTCTCCCGCCGGAACAGGCATCGCCCAATGATCGAGGCTGAAGGCAACCTTATCGAGCAGTTGGGGGAACCCTTCCATCAGGGATCTGTGCAGTGCCTGTATCCCTATGCGGGTGACGATACTTTGATGGTCGCCGAGACGGGTGCCGGTGGGTCGGTGTTCGATGTGGGCACGATTTTCGAGGTTCCCGGTTCCGATCGATGTCGGGCGCTTTTCAGGCATGTGCTCTTTGAGCGTCTCGCGGATCCAGCGACCTGGAATCGGGTTCATGAAGCTATCGGAGCTGATCGTGACCTGTCGCAGGAAAGTCGTGACCTACTGCTCGATGGCGGAGTCCTCGCGACGCTTCGGGAAAAAGGTGCGCGCACCCATCATGTCGGCATGTTGGATGGCCTTTCTGGTGCTCTTGTACAAGGAGCGGTTCCTGACGTGCCAAGTGCGTTCAACGTGGTGCGTCGCTTCGACGTGCTTCGGCCACAGGCGGTTCGCATTTACGGCGCACAGATTTATGACTATTCGGTCTACGCCAACGCTGACGGATATGTCGTACCGCTCGAGGCGATCGTGCGTTTCGGAGTAACCGGGGCGTCCTCGATATACAAGCGCTCGCTGTCGATGGAAGAAAAGCAGAAGGCGCAATTTTTCTCTGAATTAGGGGTTGATGGGCTCGACGCTTGGAAAATGCTGTCACGACCCGTTCTGGATTTTACCTCGAAGTATGAGCCGACCGACCGACCGGTCACGCGCCAGGAGGCCGTGAATATGTCTGGTTTGTCGCCCGCGGAGTTCAGCGAAATGGCTCAGTTGGCAGTGCTAGGGGCCTACGTCGTGAGGTTGATGTTTGCAGATATAGGACTGCAGCTCTGGGATCTGAAGTGGGAGCTGGCGTGCGAGAATGGCCAGCTTTTGTTTGTCGATACTGTTGATACGGATTCGGTGCGCGCCACCTGCCAGGTTCCGGTTTCCGGTGATGCCTGGCTCGCTCTGCATGTCAACAAGCAGGCGGTCAGGGATTATTATGAAATTTTTCATCCTGAATGGGTGGAGGGGGTGGCGCAGGCCAAGGCCGAGGCAGGCGGGTCGGGCGGTGATTTTCACGCCATTCTCCTGGAGGGGCAGGCGACGGGAAGATTTCCCGCGACGCCGCAACTTGATTCTGTGTTTGTGGATCTACAGGCAGAAAAGCTGGGTTTCGTCGACGCGTACCTGCGGGGTGCGGATGCTGCCAGCGCCATCGCTGATCAGTTGGCCTGGGTCTGCGGAAAAGAAGTGGCCTATTACGAGGAACGCGGTTGCTATGAGGCCTTGCTGGCGCGCAATTGTGTAGATTGATCAGTATGATTCGTTTTTTAAATTTACCATGGCGACTACGACATTCGAGGTAACTGGAAGCATGGATGAGCCCTCGGAGTGCAGTGCGCTGCTCTATGCTCCGCTGGCAGAGCAAGCCACCTTCCGACAGTCGAGAATCTATCGATTCGACTTCCAGGGAGATGGCGCAAGTCTGAAAGAATTTGCGCATCGAACCTTAGTCGATGACAACGTCCAGCAGCTCAGCGACTCGGGTGTGCCGGCCCTTGCGGGACATGATTTTCTGCTGGATATCGGAATGAAACCTGGTGCACTCGATAATGAAAAGGAGGCGATTATGGAATTTTACCGCAGCCTGCCAGAGCCGGGATTTGTGCTCGAGGATCTGCGGATTTCTCGGCGATATTATGTGACCGGTTCCCGCCAGGTCGATACCTTTGTCCGCGATATGTGCAATCCGGCCATCCATTCATGGTGCATTGGATGAGGCGATCAATTGCTCGACTTGTCTGCCTGTAACCTGATCCGCAACGAGATTTTTTTCTGTCCATGATCTTCACCGACAAAGCCAGTTTTCGCAGGGTTTCGCTTCTTGAGTTGGATGGCGAGGCGTTGTCTGCCTTGAGCGAAGAGATGAAGCTGAGTCTCTCGGAGCAGGACATGCTTGCAGTTCAGGCGTATTTCCGCGAGACCGGACGTGAGCCCACGGATGTCGAGTTGGAGGTCATTGCTCAGACATGGTCGGAGCATTGCAAGCACCGGATTTTTTCCTCCGAGATCACCCACGAGACGGCGCAAGGAAAAGAGAAGGTCGACGGCCTTTTCAAGACATTCATCAAGCAGCCCAGTGAGGTGATTTTTGAGCGCAAGCCTGGATTTGTGTTGTCCGCCTTTCATGATAATGCCGGCTTCATCAAGCTGGATGAGCAGTATGCGATCTGTCTGAAAGTGGAAACCCACAATCATCCCTCGGCGCTTGAGCCGTATGCTGGCGCCAATACGGGTATCGGGGGAGTCGTGCGCGACATTCTTGGGGCCGGGCGAGGTGCCAGGCCGGTGGCCAATATCGACGTGTTCTGTTTCGGTGCTCCGAATACACCCCAGCCTGATATCCGTGGCGAGGATGTGATTCATCCACTTGGTATCATGCGGGGAGTTGTGCGTGGTGTGCGCGATTACGGTAATCGCATGGGTATTCCCACGACCGGCGGCGCTATTCAGTTCGATGCTGCTTACATTTACAATCCGCTGGTCTACTGCGGAACCGCCGGTGTGATCCGGATCGCCGATATAGACAAGGCGATGAGTTCGGGGTTGAAGATTGTTGCTCTTGGTGGCCGAACCGGCAAAGATGGGCTCAAGGGGGCGACTTTTTCGAGTGCTGCGCTCGACTCCGATTCCCATGAGGAGGACCAGACGGCAGTCCAGATCGGTAACCCGATCGAGGAGAAGAAGGTAGCCGATTGCATCCTGGCAGCCCGGGATGAAGGGCTGATCACTTTTGTCACCGATTGCGGTGCGGGAGGATTTTCCAGCGCCGCCGGCGAAATGCTCTCCGAGGTGGGTGGGGAGATATTCCTCGAGCGCTGTCCTCTGAAGGAACCGGGTCTGGAGAGTTGGCAGGTGTTCATATCCGAGTCACAGGAACGCATGGTCGTGGCAGTTGATCCGGCCAGGGTGGAGCGGTTGCAGGAACTGGCGATGATCTACGGAACCGAGGCAACGGTGATCGGTCACAGTGATGGCACTGGGATTCTGCGCGTCTGGCATCACGGAGAACTGGTTTGTGAGTTGGATAACAACCGCTTGCATAACCCGCCGCGGCAGATTCGCAGTTCCCGCTGGATGCCGGCAGCCCCCGATTCTTCCCGGGTGTGGGATGACGAGGACCTTGCGACTTCGCTTTCGCGGTTGTTGGGCGATTTCAATATCTGTTCACGGGCTCCGGTGATTCGTGAATACGATCACGAGGTTCAGGGTAATACTTTGCTCAAGCCCCTCGCTGGCGCCCGGGGCGACGCGCCGCAGGACGGCTCGGTCATCGGGATTGATGGTTCTGAAAAAGCGATGGCAATCGCGCTGTCACTGTTGCCCGAATGGGGCAAGTATGATCCCTACCGGATGGGTAAGGCGTGCGTCGATGAATGCATTCGACAACTTGTCCTCACTGGTGGTGATCCCGACAAGGCGGCCATTCTCGATAATTTCTGCGTCGGCAACCCGGATGATGCCGACGAACTGGGCGCACTCGTGGAGACGTGCCGGGGAATATCCGAGGCAGCACTCGCATACGGGGCTCCGTTCGTCAGTGGCAAGGATAGCTTTTATAATTATTTCGAGACGGAAGATGGTCCTGTGAGTATTCCGGTCACCTGCCTGATCAGTGGCATGGCGGTCGTGGAGGATCGCAATCGCGTCACCGGTTCGACACTGCGGCGGGCTGATTCGATCATCTGTCTGCTGGGTGAGGGAAGCGGCTTGATGGGTGGTTCGGTGTATGCGCGGCATTGTGGGGTTGTGACTGCCGAAGTGCCGGATATCGACTGTATGGCCGCACTCGCGCGCTATCGTAAACTGGCTCTGGCTCGCGACAGTGGCTGGATTCTCAGTGCCCATGATCTCGGGGAGGGGGGGCTTGCGGTGGCGCTGGCGGAAATGGGGTTTGGGATGAAAGCGGGGATCGAGATCGATGTCGACCAGGTGGATGCGCCGGCGATGGCGACTGCGGCGCAGAGGCTTTTCGAGGAAACCGCCGGACGCATTCTGCTGGAGGTGGCGGCAGATGACCTCGAGAATCTGCGTGCTTGCTTCGCGGGCCATTCCTTCAAGGTGATTGGAAAAGCCGCAGCCGATCATGAGAATCTCGTTGTGCGCGACGCAGCTCAATCCTGCCTGATAGATGTCTCGCTTTCCTCGTTGAAGCAGGTGTGGAAGAATGCAATCGGGGCTTATTACTGAGACTCAGCTGATCCCGGATCCCTTCATTACAAATCAAGCAGACATCCACCCATGGTTACCAAGCCGCACGCTCTCCTTCTGAAGTTTCCAGGTACCAACTGTGATGCGGAGTCGGCACGTGCCTTGGAAGCGGCAGGCTTTACAACGCAGATTCTGCCCGCATCGCAGCTGGGTCCGGATTCGCTCGAGCAGGTCGACCTGTTGATGCTCTCGGGCGGATTCAGTTATGGTGATTACGTCATGGCCGGGCGTCTCGCCCAGTTGCGTGTCGAAGAGCGTCTCGGTCTGGCCTTGAATGGTTTCGTGGAAGAGGGGGGCTTTGTTCTCGGAGTGTGTAACGGCTTCCAGATTTTAACCAAACTTGGCCTGCTGCCTGCCGGGAGCCTGATCGACAACAGTAGCGGGCGGTTCATCTGTCGATGGACGGAGTTGCACGTAGAGAACTGCGACTCGCCACCGTTGGTCTATTTGCCGGGCACCTTCGAACTTCCTATCGCCCACGCTGAGGGGCGCTTTGTCGCTCCGGATGGTATGGTCCAAGAGTATTTTGACAATGGCTTGGTCACCTTGACATATGGTGATGACGTCAATGGCTCAGAGAGACAAATCGCAGGCATTCAAAATCAGGCGGGCAATGTCTTCGGTCTCATGCCGCATCCGGAGCGCTTCCTTTACCGGCAACATCACTATGATCCGGACTGGCTGGCGCCGGATCAAAGTCAGTGGGGGTGGGGGTATCATTTTTTCCGCGGTATCCGCGACCACGTTGTGGGCGAGGCGGTAGTCGAGTCCCTGGAGGAATCCGCACTGTAAAGTCGCCGGTTTTCGGCTCTACTTGTCTTTTTGAAGTTTCTCATCCATGCCTGAAGACAAGTTTACTTACAAGGAATCCGGAGTCGATATCAAGGCGGCGGCGGAGTTAGTCGGGGACATCAATACGTTGCGGGCCGCGACCGAATCGGGTAGACGCAAGCTTTTCGGTGCGTTCGGTCTGTTTGCGGCAGCTTACGATCTTTCCGCCTACCGGCAGCCGGTCATCGTCACCGGGTGCGATGGAGTGGGCAGCAAGCTCGAAGTGCTGCTGCAGCGTGATGCTCTCGAGATCGCGGGCAAAGACCTCGTCGCCATGAGCGTCAATGACATCTTGACCACTGGGGGAGATCCCCTGCTTTTCCTCGACTATGTCGGCGTTGGTAATCTTGAAAAGGACAAGGTCAGGCGCCTGATTGCCGGGATGTCCGAGTACCTCGCCGACTGCGATTGTATTCTTGCTGGGGGAGAGACCGCCGAAATGCCGGGCATTGTTCCTGATGGCATGATCGAACTTGCGGGATTCTGTATCGGTGCGGTGGAAAAACCAGACCTGCTTGATCCCTCATCCATCGAGGTGGGAGACGTGGTCGTTGGGTATCCATCAGATGGGGTTCACGCCAACGGCTGGAGTCTCGTCAGGCGTATTCTCGCGACCTATCCACAAGAGTTTTCTGATGCAGATATCTCCGTTCTGCTGGCCCCGACACGTTTGTACCACGATGTTGTTGCCGGTGTCCGGGATGCTGGAGTCAGGCCGCGGGCTATGGCGCACATCACCGGCGGTGGGTTACCCGAAAATCTCGAGCGACTCATTCCCGGAAAGGGAGCCGAACTCCGCATACCCTACTGGGACAACGCCGTTGTGCAGAAGGTGCTCGCGCACACGGATGAGCAGGATCGGTTCAATACGTTCAATATGGGTATCGGCTGGTGTGTGATTACGCGCCCGGAGGATGCCGGCAAAATCGGGGGAAGGGTTCTCGGTCAGATTGTCGAGACCGAGGGCGTGAGGGTCGAGGTTTCGCCCGGCTGATCTTCGATGACTTCTCCGAATCAACCAGTGAAGGAAATATTCTCATGAGCGATCACCTCAACCATGAATGCGGGATCGCGGTGGTTCGGCTGAAGAAACCTCTGAGCCATTTTCGGGAGAAATACGGCACAGCTCTTTATGGTTACCAGAAGCTGTTTCTGCTCATGGAGAAGCAGCACAATCGTGGCCAGGACGGAGTGGGCATTGGTTGTTGCAAGCTCGGCATGCAGCATGGCAACCCCTACATGTTTCGCGCGCGATCGGCGGAAAAGGAATCACTTTCCAGCCTGTTTCATGAGCAAATGTCTCATTATCATGAAATGATCGGCCGGGGCAAGATTGATCCGGATGTCGGTGAGTCGGTCAAGGGTGGATTCGACTATGGTGGCGAGATCCTCATGGGCCACCTGCGATATGGCACATCGGGCGACTTTGGAACGGCGGCTTGTCATCCGTATATCCGGCGCACGAATTGGCCAACTCGGACACTGATGGTCATGGGTAATTTCAATATGACGAATACCCGGGAGCTCAATGAGCGGCTGATTCGCCGCGGCCAGCACCCGGTATTCGATACCGATACCCAGACAGTTCTCGAAGAGATCGGTTTTCATCTCGATCAGGCTCATACGAAAATTTATCGCAAGCTGCGCAACAACCAGGTGGCTTCGGAAAAAATTTCCTCGGTAATCAGCGAGTCGTTGGATATGGCTCGACTGCTGCGCAAGGCTTCGCGGGACTGGGATGGCGGTTACGCTATCGCCGGTATTGTCGGTAATGGCGATCTTTTCGTCATGCGCGATCCGCACGGCATCCGACCCTGTTATTTTTTCGAGAATGATGAGTTGTGCGCGTTTGCCTCGGAAAGAGTGCCGTTGATGACGGTGTTTGATATCGGCAGGCAGGATGTTACCGAGCTTCAACCCGGGCATGTTGCGGTGATCAAGAATACCGGGGTTTCCAAAATCGAGGCCTTCGTCAAAGAGATTCCTCAGCCGAGGAAATGTTCGTTCGAGCGCATCTACTTTTCCCGTGGCAACGATCCGGAAATCTATCAGGAACGCAAGAATCTCGGTCGTGCGCTGGTGCCTGAGGTTCTGGAGTTCATTGAAAATGATATCGAGAACACGGTGGTCAGTTTCGTACCGAATACCGCCGAGGTCGCATATCACGGGCTGCTCGAAGGGTTGCGCCTGCATCGTAGGACAGAGGTCAGGGATGCCCTTTTGAAGGCCTGCGATACGGGATCGCTGGATGCGTCGCTGATTGATCAGTTGATCATGGGGAGGTGGCCGCGGGGCGAAAAAATCGCCCACAAGGACATTAAGATGCGCACCTTTATCAGCCAGGAATCCGGGCGTGATCAGCTGGTTTCGCACGTCTATGACATCACCTATGACGTGGTAAAGCCGACAGATAATCTGGTGGTCATCGATGATTCGATCGTGCGTGGAACCACCTTGAAGCGGTCGATTTTGAAGATTCTTGCACGAACCAATCCAAGAAAGATCGCGGTGGTTTCCACCGCGCCACAGATCCGTTACCCGGACTGCTACGGGATCGACATGTCTGAACTTGGTAAGTTCATTGCTTTCCAGGCAGCGGTTTCTCTTCTGGAGGAGCGCGGATTGAGCGGCTTGCTTGATGAGGTTGCGGAAGCCTGCCGTAAAGAGTTGCGCAAGCCTGTTGAGGAGATGGGTAACTGTGTGCAGGCGGTTTATGCTCCTTTCACGGAGCACGAAATTTCCAACCGCATCGCCGAGTTACTGATCCCTGAGAATGGTGGCTGGCAGGGTGAAATCGGGATTCTTTTCCTGGGGGTGGATGAATTGCATGGCGCTCTCGGAAACAGTTATGGTGATTGGTACTTCACTGGCAACTACCCGACGCCAGGAGGATACCGGGTGGTCAACGAGTCCTTTCTCAACTATGTCGATGGTGAGGATGGTCGCTCCTACTGAATATTCTGCGATACGCACTGCTAATGGGGAGATCTCGCGGTGAGGCAGGATCTTGTCGAGAGCCGGAGGCATTGTCGACGGGTGACGCGGCAGCACGCGAAGAGCTTCTTTTTCGCATCGCTGGCCCTGCCGAAGGAAAAGCGTGCGGCAGCTTATGCCGTCTACGCATTCTGTCGTCACGCGGATGATTTGGTTGATGAGGCCGCTGATGCAGCCTCGGTGCCAATGGCATTGGAAGCGCTTTCGAGTGAATTTGATCGTTGCCGTGACAGCCTCAGCGATATGCCGTTTTGCGCTTCGCTGGGTCACACAATCCGTGAATACAGTCTTGAGAAGGAGCCTTTTCTGGAACTCCTGCAGGGCGTAGCCAGCGACAATCAAGAGGTAGAGGTGCGGTCATGGCCGGAACTCGAGCACTACTGCTACCAGGTTGCCAGCACGGTTGGTTTGATTATGTGTCCGATCCTCGGTCTGGCAGATCCGGCAGGCAAAGCGCAGGCCATTGACCTGGGGATCGCCATGCAATTGACTAACATTGCACGCGATGTCGGAGAAGACCTTGAGCGCGGCAGGGTTTACCTGCCGGCCGATGAACTGCGTGACTTCGGGCTTGATCGAAAAGATCTGCAAGCTGGCGTTGTCAGTGATGGTTTCCGGGAATTGATGCGCTTTCAGATCAGGCGGGCGCGGGAGTATTACCGACGCTCCGAGTCGGGAATCGCCCTGCTGGCCGCTGATGGATCGCAGTTTACCGTCTGGCTGATGCGTTTTGTCTATGCAGGTATTCTCGAGGAGATCGAGAAACATGATTACGACGTTTTCCGGCGTCGTGCGGCTACCTCAATCGGTCGCAAGCTGCGGCTGGCGGCCAAGGCATGGTCGCGTCAACGTTCGACGGATAGAGTGGTAGAGAAATGAATAGGCAACTTTCATGCAGATCCGGGTTTGCCAATGGTTGTATCGTTGGTCAGAATCCTGCTTCCAGCGTGACCTGCAGCGGCAGCCTAATGCACGGATTTTCTGATGAGTGAGCCTGATATCGTGTGTCGAATTACTCCGTGGTTCTGGAAACGCATGGGGCTCATGGTGTTGTTGTTCACTGTCTTTGCGCTCTGGTTCTATTATGATGGCAAGGTCAAGTGGCCAGAGGACAACCGGATCAAGGCAGCCTATGATGATTTTGTCGAACAGATGCTGCCCGCATTCGATAAGCTTGTCGGTGAGGAGGAAATGGAAGTCGAGGCATGGAAAGTTCATGCCGCGGAAAACGGCTGGAGTGACTACCTGCGAGAAGACGGCAGCCCGGGAAAATGGGTGACCTATGCAGCCTCCCGAGGCTGGCCGGCGAAAAAGCCCAAGGGGCACAGCCAGGAGGATATCGATGGGCAGTTCAGGTGGTCAGCCGGTTGCGCGACTCTTGCGGTGTTGATCCTGGGATACCTGCTGGTGAACTTGCGCAAGACAATCGCGGCAGACGATGAGGCCTACATTACGCCGGCTGGTAAACGTGTGCTTTTCTCGGAAATCTTCGAGGTCGACAAGCGCAAGTGGGAGGACAAGGGACTGGCATCTATTCGATTTCGGGAGGCCGATGGAAACGGGCGGGTTGCCCTGGATGATCTGAAGTATGATGGTGCCCAACGCATACTGGATCGCATCATCGACAATTACGAGGGTGATCTTATCGAATCGGTGGTTCGGGAGGTTGATACGCCCGATGTGTCGGTCGAAGACGACGCGGGTAGCCGGTGAGGCGACAGGGTAATCGTTCGCCTGTCGGGCAGGAGGGAGGTCTGGTTCAGTCGGCTGACCGCTCGCAAAGGAGGCGTGGGCAAATCGACAGCAATCAGGGTGACCTGCTTGATCTGGTAACGTGCGAAAAAAGGGGTTGCTTCTCTCGGCTGATCCCGCTACTCATCACGGAAACTAAACTCAAACAAAAACAATGGCCGATATCGAAGAAGTGGTTAAAAGCATTATCGTGGAACAGCTCAGCGTGAATGAGGAACAAGTCGTGCCTGGTGCGAAGTTCATTGAAGATCTTGGGGCCGATTCACTTGATACCGTGGAACTCGTAATGGCGTTTGAGGAGAAGTTCGGCATCGAGGTGCCTGATGAGGAAGCTGAGAAACTGATTTCAGTGGGCGATGTGATTGCCTTTGTTGAGGCCAATAAGGATTAGGCATTCTGCGAGCAGACCTGGAGCGTAGCTACAGGTTTTGAATTTTCGACAAATTGAAGAGGGCGTCCCCTGAGGTGGACGCCCTTTTTTATGGCAAGTCTACATCTGTTTCGGAGCGACATTGATCCGGAAAAGTGGCAGATTGCGGCCTGCCTTGTCAGGCCCATGATCGCGACAGATGAGCCAGCTGGCAGCTACCGCCACCGCCCGGGGTTTCCTGTTGCCAGTTCAGCGCAGGCATCCATTCATCAGCCCGGCCAGATAATCGACGACACCATGCAGCGCTCGGCTGGAGGCATTATCGGGCAGGCTTGCAAGATCACCGCGGCATTTTTCGAGAAGACTGTGCCCCTGGGAAACGGCCGACTCCAATGCCCCCTCGTAATCGGCAATACCCGCGAGGACACCGAGATCGAGCGGTTCCCTTTCAAGCAGTAATCTCCCAAGCTTTTCCCGTTGAAGCGGACTTGCGGCTCGAATGAGCTGCAGAATCGGTAGCGTTAGTTTTCCTTTTTCCAGGTCGGTGCGCAGGGTTTTTCCAACTTTTGCTGGATCACCTGTCAGGTCCAGGCAGTCGTCATAAAGCTGGTAGGCGGTTCCAAGCCTGCGCCCGAAGTCACGCATGGTCTTCTGGATGTCCTCCGACGCACCCGTAAGATAAGCGGATAATTCCGTGGCTGCTCCGAAAAGAGCTGCGGTTTTAAGCTCGATAATGTGGAAGTAGTCGACAATTGACAGCTCGAGG
>JBDQJG010000054.1:0-16417 GCA_040263955.1 Verrucomicrobiales bacterium | reverse complement strand
CAGAGTACCGTGGCCCTGGCGGGCGAGTGAGAGCCGGTTGGTGTGTGGGCCGGTGTATGGGTTCGTCCCTGCCAGCATCAGGAAAGCTCTGAATCCAAGCGCCGCCTATCATCCTGAAAACGAGGATAGGAACCACCGAAAGCACGGAAACATAAGGAACAAGATTCAGGTGTAACGATTTGGCTACTCACCTGAAAAGTGATGTCCAAAAGGCGTGAAAAAATAGACGACTGTCTGAATATTCGTCTCTTTCATTGATGCCGTGGTTAGAGCATTGCGGTATTTATGATCATTGCTGCCCGGATTCTGTGGTGGCTTGGCGCGAGTGCGAAGTGGGTGAGATTATGCAAGACCAACTATTGACGCGCGATAAAGCTGCGCTGGATGTAGAGGGCAACTCTAAGAACTTTTCTGCAAAGTCCCGAGCGCAGCGATGCGGGCTCTCCTTTCATCCGATCCCATATGGCGGGCAGTGAAATGAGTCGGGGTCTCTTTAACGGAGGATTCTTGCGCGGCGATCCGTGAAGCAGTTGGGCCGGATCAGTTGCCGATGTATTGGTTGATTCGGGCGATTTCCTGATCTGCCCCGGCAGCGACTCCGACGAGATTTTTTTGAGGGTTGCCGCTTTTGTCGAGGAGTTGGATGGTGGGGAAGGCCTGTACGCCGTATTTTCGGGCCAGGTCACCATCGCCGAATTTCGCTTGGCCGTTCCTTGCCATATCGACTTTCAGCAGCACAAGATTTTGATTGGCGAATTCACGGAATTTTGAGGAGGAAAAGACCTTTTCCTCAGCGACAACGCAGGCGCGTCACCAGTCGGTTCCGGTAAACAGCAGGTAAATGGGAAGTCCAGTACGCCGAGCCTCGCTGACCGCCTGATCCATTGATCCGTGCCAGCGAGCCTGCCGATTGGCGGTGACCGACGAATTGTCGCGCTGGAGTCTGCGAATCAAGTCGGTCCGATGATCGGAAATCATGGCCAGTCGCTGGTAGTCGCCCGGGGAAAGTTTTTTCGATGAAATCAGAAACTGTTGCTGGTCCGAGTTGCGCTGGACCGCAATGGTGTCTCCGTGCTTGGCGAGAATACGGCATTCCAAGCTGCGGCCGCGCGAATCTTTCAAGGTGGTCGGAGTTTTGAAGATGGGATCAGCGGGGAGCGCTGACTCGGCGACAGCTTTCGCCTTGTCCTTCAGTGTTTCGATCCCGGAAAAACGGTCGAATACTCCGTAGAAATTGGCGATTGCTGCAATCAGAATCAAGAGAACCAGGATTTTTCCAATACGCATTGGTTCAATGTCTCCTGAATTTACTATCTTGGCAACTGGACAGGGAGCATTCGCATCATCTTGACGATCCGGTTAACAAAGAACGCAAGCATCAGTGAGGTAAGATGGCCGTTGTTCGCTCCCATGCCATCGATTGCATGTTGTCTGCTGCAGGAACAGGCATGCGTTCGTGGATGCGCTGTCGTCCCGGGAAGTGCCCTGCAGTGGAGGCTGCTGCGCGTTGGCGCGTGGTGAATGGTGGAATGATTCCCGGATGGTCGGTGTGCACAGACACAAAGGAACCCGGTGGTTTGTTTGTTGATGACGGGGCGGGCGGACTGTGGGAAGCGGTGTTAACGGGCTTGGGAATTCGTCTTTGGTTCAAAGTTGAGGCGTAGGATTTGTTTCGTCTTCGAAGCGGAATTTCTCAGATTTCTGGCTCCTGGGAGCATCTGTGTGCTTCAAAGACGGATTCACAATGGGTGCCCGAGATGAACAGGCGAATGCCGGCCGGTTCCGGAACTACTCAGGCTTGATGGGTGAGGGGCCGATCTGCGCGGCGACGACCCGGATTCTCCTCTTGACCGCGGGGCACCTGATACTACTCTTTGATTACCGTTCTATTGCTCCGCATGAGGCTTTTCAAGCAGGGGTGACCCGGTGGCGATTCGAGCAATCAATCGTGTCGGAGTGTATCTTTTCGGCTGATCGTAGCAGCGTTCTATTTTTTTAATTTCTGTGACTTTTAAATTACATGTTTGGCAAGTTTTTTGGGCTTTTCTCCAATGATATCGGGATCGATCTTGGTACGGCAAACACTCTGGTTTATGTGCGCGACCAAGGAATCGTGCTCAGGGAACCTTCGGTGGTAGCGGTTCGTGCCGGCACCAATGAGGTGCTTGCAGTAGGCGATGATGCAAAGCGGATGCTGGGTAGAACGCCCGGCAACATCGTGGCGATTCGTCCTCTCAAAGATGGCGTGATCGCGGATTTTGAAGTGACGGAGGCGATGCTTCGGCACTTCATAAAAAAGGTGCATACCCGCAGGTTCATGGCCCGCCCAAGGGTCGTCATTGCGGTGCCTTCAGGAATTACCGAGGTCGAGAAACGTGCGGTGCGGGAATCAGCGCTTCATGCCGGGGCGCGCGAGGTTTTTCTCATCGAGGAGCCGATGGCGGCTGCGATCGGTGTGGGTCTTCCTGTGCAGGATGCTTCCGGGAATATGGTTGTCGATATCGGCGGTGGCACGACCGAGGTGGCACTCATTTCCCTGTCCGGGATCGTCTACAGCAGGAGCGTGCGTGTCGCGGGTGATGAGCTTGATGACGCCATTGTTCAGCACATGAAGCGCGCATACAACCTGATGATCGGGGAGCGGACAGCCGAAGAAATCAAGATTCGGCTCGGCTCCGCATATCCGTTGGGTAAGGAGTCGAGTATGGACGTGAAAGGGCGTGACCTGGTGGCCGGTTTGCCCAAAACAATTCCGATTACCAGCGAGGAAATCAGGGAGGCAATGCTCGACCCGCTCAATACGATCATTGAGGCTGTCAGGGTGACGCTCGAGCGCTGTCCGCCTGAATTGGCAGCGGATCTCGTTGATCGAGGTCTGATTCTTGCTGGTGGAGGTGCTTTGCTCAGGGGCTTGGACAAGTTGTTGATGGAGGAAACGGGTCTCCCTGTCCATGTAGCCGAGGATCCGCTCAGTGCCGTTGGCGAAGGAGCGGGTCAGGTATTGAGTGAACTCTCTTTTTTGAGGAGGGTCGCCAGCAGCGAGGGCAAGTGATCAGGGATCCAAGAAGGGTTGCGAACGGTTCGGCCAGGGCTCGAAAGTTCACGTTGAGATTCGAGGAATACCTGGGTGAAAAAAGTCGTCCGACTTCCCGGTCCTGAGGGGAACGAAGATTCGTTGATCCGCAATGAAGAAAGTCAACCTGCTTGCATCGGTGATTTTCGTGGCCGGGCTTGCGTGGGTGTTTGCTCTGGATGATCAAGCCCGTGCTAAAATACACGGTAGCGTATTGGGATGGTTTACCCCAGCGCTCGAGGTACAGTCCGCCTTGGTGGGGGATCCCGAAGTCGCCGCTGCGGTGCGGCGTGAACCGGTCGAGCTTGCCAGGGAGAACGTCAGCCTGAAGAAAGAACTGGCGGAGTTGAAGATTTTCCGGGAGCGCTCTACCCGACTCGAACTGGAAGTCAATCGGCTCAGTTCCATGCTCGGGTTCATGCGCAGGGTGGAGTATCGCCTGGTGCCTGCCAGGGTGATTCATCGGACGACCTCGAACTGGTGGAGCAGTCTGGTGATCGACAAGGGAGAGAAAGATGGAGTGACTCCGGATCTGCCGGTGAGAAATGAAACGGGAATCATCGGTAAGACCGCCCAAGTCTCGGAGCGCAGCGCGAAGGTGCTGCTGTTGACCGACGAGCAGTGTCGGGTGGCGGCGCGGGTGGAGAACTCGCCTGAGCAGGGAATCGTGATGGGGAGTCGGAGCAGCGGAGATGATCGGGTCAAGCTACGAATGCTGTTTTTAAGCAGGGACGCGGCACTTCCTGCCGGGAGAAAGGTGATCAGTTCGGGAGCTGGTGGAGTCTTTCCTGAGGGTGTGGTACTTGGAACGATCAAGGATTTCGTGACCGGTGACCTGTATGGCGAGGCGCTGGTCGAACCGGCTGTCGATCTTTCTATGGTGCGGGATCTTTTCGTAATCGTGCCATTCCCAGAGACGTGGCCACTACAGGGTCAAGGCGATCAGTCGGACAGGCAGCAGCAGGTCGGTGGAATACTGCGGGCAATTCCTGCTGAGGCTGGGTTGCGCAAAGCAAAGCAAGCAGCCGACGGCAGAGCAACAGAAAGCGATGACAGGTAACATTCTTTTCTCAATTGCTGTGCTTTGCTTGCTCGTGCTTTCATTCGTGTTGCAGGAGTTCATGCCGGTAATCGACTGGGCATATGGCGCGCGTTTCATTCTGCCGGCCACCGTCTTCCTCGGTGCTTCAGTCACGGTCTCGTTTCCTTTCATGTTGGCTCTGGCTTTTTTTTCCGGTCTGATATGGGATGCGCGGCATCTGAGCTTTGTGGCAAAGGGATCAGAGCTCGCCGGAAGTGCGGCAGGGGAATTGGCCCTGGGTTACTCCATCCTGCTGTTCGCCCTGGTGGGCGCGGCCATGCAGGGTATCCGGCCATTTTTCGAGCGCGGGCGCCTCGAGTTCCCCGTCATCATGACAGGCCTGATGACCGGTGCCTGGCTGCTGATGGAATACCTGTTTCTGATTTTTCGTCTCGGTCAGCCGGAATTTCCCGAACGCCTGTGGCTGAAGATCGGCTCCACGTCTCTGCTCGCGCTGCTTTTGGCGCCGATTGTGCTCTTTCTTCTTTATCGTATCGCGCGGGTGACCGATTACGATGTCCATTACGAGGGGCTTTCTCAGAACAATTATGGTCGTTAGTTACAGATTTCGATTGTACCTGTTCTCGGTGCTGATCCTCTGCGGGTTCTGCCTGTTGCTCATGCGACTGTGGAGCATGCAGATTAATGAGTACGAGGAGTATCGTCGGAAAGTCCCCGGAACCAGGGAAGAACGCATCAGGGTGCCTGGAGTGCGGGGAGCAATCCGGGACCGCAACGGGATTATGCTTGTCGGTAACAGGCCGAGCTTCGAGGTGACCTTTGATCTGCGCACCATCGAGAAATCTTTTCGTGAGACACTTTCCGAGGGAGAGACCGTTCCGCTTCACACCTACCAGCTGATGCAGGGTGATTTCGCGGTCGAGCGTAGCGAGGTGGATATCGTGGAAATTGTCAATCGTACTGTGATTGCAAGTCTTGAGGAACTCGGGCTGGCGCAGCCATACAATTCAGCCGGTCTGCGGATCCATTACCGCAGCCACAAGGTTATCCCGTGGACGTATCGCAGAAACCTCGCTTTCGAGGAATTTGCGGCTTTTGCAGAGCGCAATCTCGGTCTGCCGGGAGTCCGGGTCACAACCCGTCCGGTCAGGCATTATCCGTACGGCGCATTGGCCAGCCATGTGCTCGGCTACGTGAAGTTGCCGGATGCTTCTGCGGGCACACCGGAGGAAAGAGCAGCGTGGGATTTTTATATCGGCGATGACGTTGGAATTGCCGGGATCGAGCGCACCCGTGACAAGGATTTGCGTGGGCGACCCGGAACCAGAACGCTGTTGCGGGATGAAAAGGGTAAATATGTGGGGCAGGTGGGCTACCAGGAACCGCTGCCGGGTGCGGATGTTTTCCTGACCATCGATATTCGGATTCAAAGTTTTGTCGAGCGTGCGCTGCGTGAAGCAGGTGTTGGGCGCGGGTCTGTTGTGGTAGTGAGTCCATCGAATGGGGATGTGCTGGCGATAGCGTCTGTCCCTTCCTTTGATCCGAACAAGTTCATTCCTCAGATCAGCAAGGAAAACTACCGCGACTACATCACGAATCCTGCCAGCCCGCTGATCAACCGGGCACTCCGTGGCTTTGCTCCGGGATCAACGTACAAGGTGGCTGTCGCGTTGGGAGGCTGTTTGTCCGGTGATGAGAGCGCATATTTGAATTGTCCCGGTCGCATTCGATTCGGCAATATCTACATGCGCTGCTGGGCCTATAGCAAGGGGTTCAGCCATGGCATGGTCAATCTCAGCGATGCGCTCAAGGTCTCCTGTAACTGTTACTTTTATCAGTATGGAAACCGATCGGGAATCTCCAACATTGTCGAGGTTGGGAATATGCTGGGCCTTGGAATGCCCACTGGAATAGAAATTCCCGACGAAAAAGGCGGTATTCTTCCCAGCCCGCGTTGGCTGAAGCTCAATCACCCGAGGGAAGTATGGAGCGACGCGACGACTGCCAATGTTTCCATAGGGCAGGGCTATGTGCTCGCGACCCCGTTGCAGATGGCCATGGTAACCGCCACGGTAGCCAATGGGGGCAGGTGTTTTCGCCCGCGCCTTGTTGATCGAATTATCGAGGGCAAGGGAAGTTCCAGAGATGCGGTGATCAAGGCGATTGAGTTGCGCACGGATCTGGCCACATCCGGCATTTCAAGTGACCAGATCGAGATGATCCGACGCGGCATGTGGGAGGTCGTCAACGGCCAGAGAAGCAGTGTCGGCGGTGGCACCGGCACCCGCGCTCACATCGAGGGCATCGATGTGGCTGGCAAGACCGGCACGGCACAGTTCTGGAGGAGAGATCCTGAGACGGGAGACAAGATCAAGGACAATCATGCCTGGTTCATAGCATTTGCTCCCTATGAGAACCCGGAACTGGCGGTGGCTGTAATGGTTCGCGGGGGCAAAGGTGGAGGCAGCTGCGCTGCGCCGGTGGCTCGAAGAATCATCGAGCAGACATTGGCCATGCGGCGCTCGGATGTGGAGCCAGAGATGGCGAGGGTTGAGGAGGAGCGCGGGCACTTCAAACTGATCGAGGAAGTTGTCTATGATGGAGCAGGTCCGCGATTTGTGCTGCCTGGCGAAGATGTGGTGGTAGAGGAGGACGAAGCCGATTTGGTGGGAGAAATCAGGGAGGTTGTTGCAATTGTGCCTGCAGTCCCATCCATTATGCCCTCCATTGAGGAAGATGCCGATGTGGTGCCGGAGACACGGAAGACCACGAAACCCGGATTTTTGCAGAGAATTTTCAGGAGGAGAGACCGCTGAGGGAAATCCTTTATCACCGGCATCACGAGAGAGATGCCATAACCAGCCAGTCAGTAACCATTCATTGAACCAACCAGAATCATGTTAAAAACACTAAGAAGAGCATTTCGCTCACGCGGCGGCGATCCGGCCGAGGGGACCAATATCATCATCAACTGCGAGAAATTGGAGCGACGTGTCGCCCTACTCGAAGATGGCTCGCTCGAGGAATACAATATCGAGCGTACCGAGGATGACAATATCGTCGGCAGTATATTCAAGGGGCGGGTCAAGAACATCGAGCAGGGTCTCAAGGCGATGTTCGTGGATATAGGAATGGAGAAGAATGCATTTCTGCATTTTTGGGATGCCATTCCGGCAGCGCTTGATGGTGGACTCGAGGAGATTCGCAGAAACACGAAACATTCGACAAAGAAAATCACCTCGGGAGATATTCCCAATATTTATCCGGTCGGATCCGAAGTGATGATCCAGGTGACCAAGGGGCCGATCTCGACCAAGGGTCCGAGGGTAACCACTAATGTTTCCCTGGCAGGACGTTATCTTGTTCTTATGCCCTTGAATGAACAGTTCGGGATCTCGCGGAAAATCGATGATCCGCGTGAGCGCAAGCGCTTACGCAAGATTCTCGAGAAATTGAGTGTTCCCGAGGGCATGGGAGTCATCATGCGTACGGTGGCAGCGGGGAGGCGTGTGCGGCACTTTGTTCGTGATCTGGGTATTCTGCTCAATCAGTGGGCGGAGATTTGCGAGGCACGGGATTCGGGGCGGGCTCCGGTCCGTTGCTTTGATGAACCGGATCTTGTTGAGCGCACGGTGCGTGATTTCCTCACGGAGGAAGTGGGCGAGGTGATCTGTGATGATGCCGAAACGGTCAATCGCATGAGAAAACTCGTGGGGCCGATTTCTCTCCGGGCGCGGCGTCGAATCAAGCTGTGGGAAGAGCGGCAACCGCTTTTCGAGAAACTCGGTATTCAGAAGCAGATCGAGGAAGCCTACTTGCGCGAGGTTCGGCTGCCGTGTGGCGGTTACATCGTCATCGATGAAACCGAGGCCCTGATATCGATCGACGTGAATACGGGCAAGAACAAAGGTGGGAAGAATATCGACAAGACGATACTGCAGACCAACCTCGAGGCGGCTGATGCCGTGGCCCGTCAACTGCGTCTGCGCAATATGGGGGGGCTGGTGGTTATCGACTTCATTGACATGAGGGGCAGAAAGGATCAGCAGGCCGTCTACCGCAGAATGAAAGAGCGGCTTTCTCGTGACCGCGCCAAGATACAGGTTCTGCCGGTATCAGCCCTTGGTCTCATGGAGATGACTCGACAGCGACTCAACGAGAGCCTTAGCCTTTCTACGCTGGATGAGTGTGAGCATTGCGGTGGTAAGGGGCGCATCAAGTCTTTGAGTACGATGAGTGTCGAGCTGCAAAGGACACTCTCGGGTATTCTTCATGCGCATGAGGCGCGCAATCATGACCTGGTGATCGCCTTGAACCCGGAATTGATGGATTGGTTGCGCACCCAGTACGAGGATCTATTCGCAGAGATGCAGCGCAGGCATCACGGCAAACTGACATTCCGTCCTGATCCGATGTTTTACCGCGAGAAGGTGGTAATCAGTAATGCACAGACCGGAGACGAGATATGGTCCAGCGTGAGCCTGCGTTGATCGAAGGTGTAATACTATCGGGCACGATGCAATGCCCCGGTCTGACGTCAGCGGGTTTTCGTTGGTGCGCTCTGCCGCCTGTTGCTCAACGGGGCACGATTACAAGGCGGCTGGCCGGTTTGCAGTGGCTGAGGCGCAGCATCGATGATGCCTGAACAATCAAGCGACTATGTGCGGGATTTTCGGTTTTGCTGAAGTCGACGGAAGAGATTCCACGCTGGAGAGGATGGCAAATTCCTTGATCCACCGGGGTCCCGACTCGGTCGGCTACATGCGCAGGCCCAAGGTCTCGATGGGGGCGCGGCGCCTGAGTATCATCGACATCGAGGGGGGTGATCAGCCTGCCTCCAACGAGGACGGCTCGGTGCTTGTGTGTCAGAACGGTGAGATCTACAACCACGTCGAACTGCGGGAGGAGCTGCAGGCGCTCGGTCACTGCTTTTCCAGCCGCTCGGACACCGAGGTGCTGGCGCACGCCTACGAGGAGTGGGGTGATGACTTTGTCAGTCGCCTCAACGGCATGTATGCCTTCGCTGTCTGGGACGAGACGCGTCGCCGCCTGTTCATTGCGCGGGATCGCTGCGGCCAGAAGCCTCTCTATTACTGGACTGACGGTCGACGCCTGGTGTTCGCGTCGGAAATAAAAGCTTTGTTCTGCTGTCCCAAGGTTCCCCGCGTGCCTTGTCGTCGAGCCATCGATTCTTACCTGGAGCTGCGCTACATACCCGAGCCGACGACGATGTTCGATGACATCGTCACCCTGCCGGCGGCGCATCGGATGGTCTGGCAGGAGGGCGCTGCGGGATGCAACATGACCGCCCCGGTGCGTTACTGGTCGGTGCCGGTGGCGGATGATCCTCCGCGGGCCGATCCCGAGGAAGGGCTCGGTGATCTCCTTGATGACGCTGTCAGGATCGCGCTGCGCAGTGATGTCGAGGTGGGCAGCTATCTGAGCGGTGGTATCGACTCCTCGCTGCTGGTGGCATCGATGCGGCAGGTTCAGGAGAAGGTGCACACGTTCTCTATCGGCTTCGGGGCTCCCACTGACGAGACGCGTCTTGCCGCCGAGACAGCGCGTCTTCTGGGCACGCAGCACCACGAGATAATCTGCAGTCCGGCCGATCTGATCGAGGCATTGCCTAAGGTGGTCTGGCACATGGATCGGCCGGTGGGCGACGCGTTGACCATGGCATTTTACCGGCTCGCCCAGGAAGCGCGTCGTGAGGTGAAAGTCGTGTTAAGCGGCGAGGGAGCCGACGAGTTGTTTTCCGGTTACCCCTTTCACCGCGCGATCCTGGCGATCGAGAGCCTGCGGAAGCGATTTCCCAACTGGTTCGTGCACACTGTCATTCCCAGGATCCTCGAGACAGTTCCGCTCTGTGTTCTCGACCGCATGAGTGGTCTCCCCTCATCGTTGGGGGCCAGCGGCAGGTCACGGGTGGCTCGGTATTTCCGGGATTACCCGAAGATGGATCTCTGGCACCGCAGCATCGGCCTGCGGACCTTGTTCGATACGCATGAGCGGCAGAGTCTATACGCCAAGGGCAACAGCTTCGGCAAGGGGCATATGCTCGATCCCTTCGGGATACACGAGATTGAGGCTCCCCCGCACCCCGAACTGCTTGATCGCTTGCTCGCCCTGTTGTGGCAGGAGTGGCTGCAGGATTGGGCCATCCTCCGGCAGGACAAGAACTCGATGGCACACGGGCTCGAGATCCGCCTGCCATTCCTCGATCACCGGCTCATCGAGCAGGCCTTCCAGATCGGGTCGGAGAGGAAAATGGTTGGCAAGCGCGACAAGATCGTCTTGAGGGAGCTTGCCGCCGAGCGCTTGCCGAGGATCATTGCCTCCCGGGAGAAGATCCCGTTTCACCTGCCCATCGAGCATTTCTGCGAGAACCCGGCCCTAAGAGCAATGATCCGCGATAATCTCTCCACGGAGAGGGTCAGGCAGCGAGGTTATTTCGACCCGCGGGTCGTCGATGACTTGGTGCGCAGGATGGATGGTAGGGATTTCCTGGCCGTAAAAAAAGTCATGGCGTTGGTTATCCTCGAGCTTTGGCATAGGATCTTCATCGACGGCGAGAGCCTTTGAAGTGCCCGCGCCTTACAGGGTTGCTGGCGAGGAGGAGCAAGCCCTTCCGGGGTGGCTCAAGGGCTCAGCCGCTCGTTGATCCAGGCCCCGTTTTCCAAGCGGTAGAGGAAACGGTCATGCAGCCTGTTGGGTCGGCCCTGCCAGAATTCGAAGGAGACCGGCTCAATGACGAAGCCACCCCAGTTATGCGGCAGTGGAACGGGTTGGTCGGCGAATTGTTGTGAGTAATCACGCTCGCGCTGCTCAAGCCACTGGCGATCGGGGATGACGTGGCTCTGGTCGCTGGCCCAGGCGCCGATCTGGTGTTCCCGCGGTCGGCTGTGAAAGTAGTGCTCTGATTCCTTGTGCCCGAGCTTGTGGACGCTGCCTCGGATCGAGACCTGGCGCTGCAGGGGCAACCAGGTGAACAGCACTGCGACGTGAGGATTGCCGGCGATTTCCTCGCCCTTTCTGCTGCCGTAGTTGGTGAAAAAAAGAAAACGCGCCTCGCGCACCCCCTTGAGTAAGACCGTACGGATCGATGGCTTACCCTCTGAATTGACGGTGGCCAGGGACATGGCATTGGGTTCGAGGATCTCCGCCTGTTGCGCGTCCCGGAACCACTGGATGAACTGGGCGGTGGGATCTTCAGCCAGGTCGCTGCGTTTGAGTCCCCCGAGCGAGTAGCTGATACGAAGATCAGCAATGTCATCGTGTTCTTTACTGGTCATCTCGATGATGGTAACAGATCGCAATCATCGTTGCGGTCGCCGGTCTTGCCAACCGCTTCCTTGTTCAAGCAGGACAGTGTTCGTCCAAGTCACCAGATCCATGCCAGCAGGTCCAGCCACAAATGTTGAGCGAACCTTGTCGTGCGACCTTGAGTCGGTGCTTTTCGAGGAGCGCACGATTCTTGCCCGCCTCGATGAGTTGGGCAGGGCAATTACTCAGGACTATCGCGGCAGGGAGTTGACCGTGGTGGCGATCCTGCACGGCAGCATCGTGTTCATGGCCGATCTGCTGCGGCGTATCCACCTTCCGCTTCGGATAGAGAGTATCAACGTGGCCAGCTATCACGGAGGCACGAGCAGTAGCGGGGCAGTCGAATTTAACCAACTGAGGCTGCCGGACCTGCGTGGCCAGCATGTCGTGGTGCTGGATGATATACTCGATTCCGGTCGGACCTTGAAGGTAATCAAGGAGCGTCTGCTGGAGGAATGCCAGCCGTTGAGCGTGCGTAGTTGTGTGCTGCTGAGCAAGACCAGGGAGCGCGCGACTGAGGTCAATGCCGAGTATGTCGGTTTCGACGTCGATGACTGCTTCGTGGTCGGTTACGGCCTCGATTACAAGGGGCGTTATCGGAACCTGCCATTGGTGGGCACACTCAGGAAGGAAGTAATCGAGGCAGAGACGGAGCACAGGTGCCATGAGCGATAGAATGAAATTGCAGGTGCTGTTTTTCTCGGTCCTGTGCCCGCTGGTGGGTGGAGATTGTGTCGAGGTGGAGCTGCCTCGAGGCTCTACCGTGCGTGACCTGCTGGAAGCATTGTATGAACGCTTCCCGGGTCTCCGTGAGTGGGATGGCAGGATCAGGGTGGCAGCCGATCTTGATTACGTCGACGAGTGTCATGTGTTGTCAGCCAGCGAGGAAGTGGCGGTGATGCCTCCGGTGCAGGGCGGCTAGGTGGCGCGGGTCACTGGCACCCGGATGCTGAGCGCAGGTGGGCAACCAGTGCGGCTTCCCCGAGTGGCCTTTTGGCCATGGCTGCAAGCCGATCATGCTGGAGCTGTAATTGCCCGGCCCAGCTGAGTGCGGTGTCGTTGTGAGCCGGGTAGTCGGTTTCTATTACCAGGTATTGGTCGGGAATGAGCTCGATGAGTGCGTCCGGGGTGCGGTAGGACACCGAGCACAGGGCTCCTCTGGAGAGAAACTCGCTGAGCAATTCAGGCGGGCAGGAAATCGAATGGAGTACGAAGGGGCGGGGCAGAGAGCCGGCCTGGTCGAGGCAATCAAGCAGGTGCCCCCATGCACCCACGCAGTGCAGGGAAACTATTCGGTTTTTTTCTTTAGCGAGCTGAAGGTGAGCGAGAAGCAACTCGCGTTGCCGCGTGATCGGAATCCTGTGACCAACAGAGCGGTCGAGTCCACACTCACCGATAGCGGCATCTGATTCTTCCAGCAGGTTTCCGAGGGAGTGGAGCCAGTCCGGTTTGGCCTCGTCGAGATACCACGGGTGTAGGCCGAGAGAGGCGACGCGCTGTTGCGGATTGTGTTGGCAGAAACGTAGCACGGCTCGCCAGTCGTTTTCCCGCGTACTGTTGATGACTGCGAGTTGCGGCTGGTTTTCGGGTGGCCCGAGCTCATTTGCGGCCTGGTGGGCATGGCAATGGGCATCGATCATCATGAGTGTGGCGGAAGGGAAGGGCCTTCCACGTAAGCCTTGATCTTGGCGACGATGTTCGCTGCTCCAGCCTGGCGGTTGGGAGAGAGTTGCCTGCGCAGATCGGTTGAGTCGAGAATCCTAGGTTGGTGTCCGAGGATGTCGGCGTCGCTCTGGCCCGAGAAAATGCGGCAGTAGAGGCCGGCAAGAGCCATCACCATGGGGGCTTCGCTCAACGGCGTGAAAGTCCAGCAATCACCGTTTTGCGACGGCGAAATATAGAGCTCTGCCATGCAGCCGTGCACGAGGTGGTGTTGCTTGCGGTTTGTCTCGGGGACAGGCCTGGTCTGGAAGAGGTCCACGAGATATGCCAGTCTCTCGAAGGCATCTGGGAACACCATGAGTTCGTCGGTGAGTGCTTGCTCGGCAGCGGCGATCCGGGTCTGCATGGCAATGGAGAAGAGAGGCAAAGAAGCGGAATGATGTGCGCGGTGCCGCTTCGGATCAGATCTGACCAGGGGTGGTCATGTGGGCCTCATCGACGAGCAGGATACGCTTGCCGAGTGAGATCCTGGTATGCCCGGCCTCGATGGTAAGCGAGAGCCAGCGGCCTGCAAGGTTGGGGATCGGCGGACATGGGGTTTCATCCCCGTAGGTCTCCTCCAGAAGACGGATGAGTCCTCCATGGGCCACGACGCCTAATGGCTCCGCGGAGTGTGCCGCCTCTGCGACTGCGCGCAGTGCACGGTGGAGGCGTTGCAGGAGCGGGCCATCGAGCTCATAGCCCGGAGGGCGCTCGCCGCTGGCAAGAAAGCCAGGAAATCGCACTTCGATCTCTTCTCTGGTGAGGCCACTGAATTCGCCGGCGTCGCGTTCCCGCAGCAGGGGTTCGATGATCACCGGAGCGAGGTCTGCGCCCGCGGCGATGATCTCGGCAGTACGGCGCGCGCGCTGCAGGTCGGAGGAGAACATTTTCTGCAGACCAAGAGGCAGGACCCTTGCTGCCGCGAGTTGAGCCTGTTTCCGACCGATATCAGAGAGCTCGGGGTCTGCCTGTCCCTGCCACTGCCCGGAAGCGTTCCACGTTGATTGGCCGTGGCGGATGATCAGGACTTGCATGGCGTGGAGAAATGAACAGGCGTAAGGCGGGAGAGGAGGCCCGGATGCGCCGCCACCTTCGCGATTTCCGTTTCAGGTGGCCTCGTCGAGCGCGTATTCCTCAAGAATGGAACGTGAAACGTATTCCAGAGCGGCTTCGCTGGTGGCCGCGAGGATTACCGGGCAGGCATGGCCTGCATCGAGGGCTTCTTTCCAGCGGCCAGCGCAGACGCACCATCTGTCCCCGGGTTTCAGTCCGGGGAATCCGTAGGCGGGCATGGCGGTGGTCAGGTCGTTTCCGGCCCGTGCGCTGAAGGCGAGGAAATCAGCGGTAACTTCGCAGCAGACAGCGTGGCATCCGTGGTCTTCCGGTCCGACCCGGCAGCATCCATCGCGGTAGAAACCGGTAAGTGGATCAAGCGAGCAGGGAACAAGTGGAGCTCCTAGAACGTTTCTGGTCATGGTGAAGCAGCGAGTGGTGTGGATTTTTGAGAGAGGCTTCAGAGGGAGCCGAATGCTTCCCTGTCACTGCCTCTGCCACTGCCGAATTCACCGGGACTATTGCTGTTGGTGGGTTCCGGAGAGCCCGGCGACAGGGTTTCTGACGCGCTACCCGGGCGGAGGGCCGCGACCACTCGAGTAATTCCTGAATCGGCCAGGGTGCTCCCGGGATGTTCACTGCGTGCCCTGAGATACCAGGCGAGGCTGGAACCGAATTGCCCGCGGCGTTCAAGTTGCCCGGCGCGTTCGATCGCGTTGACGAAGCCAGCCACCTTGGTGGTCATCTCCGAGAGCAGTTTGTTGATTTCGCTGTCGTCAGGAAAGTCGTCAGCTGCCTTGCGGATCGACTCCCAGGCCGCGGCGTTCTGGCCGGCCTGGGACATTTCCCGGGCACTTGCGGTTACCATGTTGATACGAGTCACGTCGGTAATCACCTGCCGGAGTTGTTCTTGGCGGGCCGGATCGTCGAGCAGGGCGCCGGCGTAGCGCCCCTGGTCATTGAAGATCTGGCGGTGGTTGCGCTGCGCGATCAGCCTGTCGAAGTCGAAGATAGCCTGGCTGCGGATATCTCCCTGACCGGTGATCAGTTCGGAAACCTGCTTGAGCTTTGGATTCCTCGGCCAGATCTCGGTGGCGGTGCGCAGTTCGTTGGTCACGGTTTCCATGTCGCCCTGTGAAGCTGCCAGCTTGGCTTTGTCGAGGTGCAGGTTGGCCACGGTTCGGGCGGTCTCGATCATGGCGAAAGGTTTCGAGTAGTCGAAGTCTTTGGCCGTCGTGCGCATCTCGGCGACGATTGTTTCCGCAAGCTCGAAGTCTTTTACTTCCAGCGCGTTGCGCAGCTGATGCGAGTTGCGGACAAAGCCTAAGACCTTGCGTTTCTGCTCCAGGGGTACGGTGCGGACTGAGCCGCAGAATTCACCGGTCATGAAAGCTTCGGACAGGCGCTTGCTGGCTGATTCGAATTCCTCGTGCCTGACCAGGAGGTAAAAGGCATCGATTGCCTCTTCGATGTGACGCAGAGCCTCATTGGAGGCGGTGTCCAGTGTATTCACCGTCGGCGAAACACCCAGGCTTCCGGAGAAAATCTTCTCGATATCTGAACCCTCCTCGATGTGAAGGCTGCTGTCGCCTTCACGAAACAGCTGGCGATAAATGCGGCAGGCGAGTATGCAGTGTTCAAAGCGACGCTGAAGAAAGAACTGGATGATCAGGGCCTGATACTCGATTTTCCGGACCGGCAGAGATACTGCGATCTCCCCCTGCAGAGCCTTCACTGTGGCTTCGATTTCGGCGATATCCTTGACAAGGATGGCGGTTTCTCCCCACTTGGCGAGCTGGGCTTGGGTTGTATTATTGCCGGCTTTTTTCTCGTCCGGTGGAGCCATCGTGCGTGGCTCGGCACTGAGTTTCGCATTGCGGGCGAGATCCTTGCGGTCTTTTTTCAGCTGCGTGATCTGGCGTTGGATAGCGCCCATATTTTTTTGTGCCTGCCAGACACCGTAAATCGCCTGAGCCAGGGAGTCGGAGAGCCGGGCATCGATTGCAAACGAAGCGGCTCGCGGCAACAGGGCCACTGCCCCGGGCATGTTCGGCCCTCCGGGCCGGTGGGGGGAGAGTTCCTGCAGCATCTCGTCCATCACCTGACGATAGGCCTTGTCTTCCTCTTCATGCCCTAAACGTACCACTTCAGTGAGAATGGCTCTTACCATGACAGTGTGTCTCCTTTGTTTGTTTCCGTGGATAAGATCGCCCGAATCT
>JBDQJG010000053.1:0-17008 GCA_040263955.1 Verrucomicrobiales bacterium | reverse complement strand
GAGCTCCTTCCTGCTGGAAAAGTGGCGGATTCGCGTGATCGCCTGCGCGGGACAGGTGAGGTTGCCGCAGCGCAGCGCGACGAATCCGGGCGTCTGCCCGACCGGGCCGCCACAACTCGGGCAGACTCCGCCCACTGCATCGAACAGCACATATGGCCGGGTTCCCGGCGGGCGCTTCGCCTCGATGACCCGGACCACGGCGGGAATGATCTCGCCGGCTTTCTCGATGACCACCGTATCACCGATGCGGACATCCTTGCGGGAGATCTCGTCCTGGTTGTGCAGGGTCGCACGGGACACGGTGGTGCCGGAGACGAACACCGGATCGAGCTCGGCCACCGGGGTGAGCACGCCAGTGCGGCCCACCTGGATCGTGATGGCACGCAGCAGGGTTTCCTTCTGCTCGGGTCGGAACTTGTAGGCAGCCGCCCAGCGCGGGAACTTAGCCGTGGCTCCCAGGCGCTCATGCAGGGCGATTTCATCGACTTTTATGACCGCCCCGTCCGTGCTGTAGGGGAACCCATGGCGGTCGCTGTCCAGGGAGCGGATCGCCGCCAGCAGCGCGTCGATGTCGCCCGCCTTGCGCAGCCAGAGCGTCGCCTTCAGCCCGAACTCGGCCAAGGCTTGGTGGAAATCCCACATGGTGGCGAACGGACGCCCCGGTTCGACCAGCCCGAAGCTGTGGAAAATACAGTCGAGCGGGCGCTCGGCCACCAGCTTGGGGTCGAGCTGCTTGAGCGTGCCGGCGGTCGCGTTGCGCGGGTTGATAAAGGCGGTTTCTCCGGCTGCCTGGCGCTGTTCGTTGAGCTCTGCGAATGCGGCATCCTCCATGAACACCTCGCCACGGACTTCGAAGACCGCCGGGGGATTGCCCGTCAGCCGCAGCGGAATGCTGCGAATGGTGCGTATGTTCTGCGTGATGTCGTCGCCGGTGGCGCCGTCTCCGCGCGTTGCGGCATAGGCGAGTATCCCGTCACGGTAGAGGATCGTCACGGCGACCCCGTCGATTTTCGGTTCCACCATCAAGGGCACCTCACGGGTGCCGAGATTGCGGCCGAAGCGTTCGTGCCATTCAATGAGACGCGCTTCGCGCACCCGGTGGGCGCCCTCCTCGAGTTCCTCGTCTTTGAGTTCATGCACATCCTCGATCGAGAGCATGGCGACAGGGTGGTGGCGTTGCTCGAAGCCCTCCAGCGGTGCTCCGCCGACGCGCTGGGTGGGCGAATCGGGAGTAACCAGATCGGGGTGGGCTTCCTCCAGGCGCTTGAGTTCCGTAAGCAGGCCGTCGTATTCCGCGTCGGAGATCTCCGGCTGCGCCTCGATATAGTAGAGGCGGTTGTGATGGTCGAGGCGCGTGCGAAGGTCGCGGATCAAGGCCTCTGCGGCAGGTCGATCATCCATGGGGCGTGCGTGCGGCGGGAATCAGTCTTGGTGTGAGCATTCACCGGGGAGTTGCTGCTCTGCACGGCGGCAACAGGCCTGTCAACGTGGTCTGCGGTGCCTATGAGCGCCGATCGTTTTTGGAGTCATCGGATAGCGCTGTGCGCTGGGCCTCGTCCTCGAGGCGCTCACTGAGCCATTGCTTGATCATGCTCTGGTAGTTGAGGTAACGGCTGCGCGCCACGCGCTTGATCCGGGCCAGCATGCGCGGATCGAAACGCAGGGTGATGGTGGTGGACTCCTTGGTGTCGGGCTTGAGCAGCGAGCCGTTCATCAGGCGCGAATCGAGCTCGGTTTGCCCCCAGAATTCCGCCTCCTCATCCTCGGAGGGAAATTCCGGCACATCCTGCCAGTTGGAAATCGTGTTCATCGAGAGGAGTGGGAGCTGGTGGTGGGAAGAATCAAACCTGGGCCTCGGCAGTCGTGCGCCGGTAGAATTGCAGTTCGGACTCGGTCATGTCGCGCGCCAGGATGACCCGGTAGTTTTTGCCGTCTGTCCAGAAGACGCTGAAGATGGCGCGGTCCCCGACGCTTTTGCCGAGGCAGAAGTAGCGGGCTTCATCGCCGGCAATGTCGGTGTCCGGCATGATGCGCAGGGCGAATGGATCTTCGAACGCCTCCTCGATTTCGCGGGGCGATACATTTTTGAGATCGAACGCGGGGTCTATCCAATCGAATTCCATGGCGTGGAGGTGGCCCGGGAGCAACAGGAACAGTCTAAATGAACAGAAATTCCCTTGGTCATCGGCATCTGAGCGTCCTTGATCGCGGCAGGAAAAAGATTCGCACCTGCAAGCGAACATGCACTACGCTAGAGTCGAAGCAAACCGGAATACGAACATGTTAACAATAGGAATCGACAGTGGCACCCAAAGCAGCAAGGGCATCGTGCTCGATGTGGCGAGCGGGGAGGTGCTTGCGGAGTCCCGGCACGGATATGAACTTGTCACCGGCCTGCCGGAAGGCCATCTCGAGCAGCGTCCCGGGGACTGGGTCGAGGCAGTGCAGGCTTGTATCGAGGAATGCTTGCACCAGCTCGGTGAGCGCAGGCACGAGATTCGCGGCATTGGTGTAAGCGGCCAGCAGCACGGGCTGGTTGTGCTTGACGAAGCCGGGGAACCACTGCGTGATGCGAAGCTGTGGTGTGATACCTCCACCGTCGCGCAGTGCCAGGCGTTCGAAGCCGAATTCGGTGGCGCTGCCGGGCTCATCGCCCTGGCGGGCAATGCGATGCTGCCCGGTTACACGATCCCGAAACTGCTGTGGATCAAGGACAACGAGCCGGAGAATTTCGCCCGCATCCGCACTATTCTTCTGCCGCATGATTACCTCAACTTCTGGCTCACGGGAACCTGCCGCATGGAGTATGGCGATGCCTCGGGAATGGGGATCCTCGACGTCCGTACCCGCCAGTGGTGCCGTCCACTGATCGATTTTGTCGACCCCTCGGTGGCGGAGATGCTGCCCGAGCTCGGATCCTCCCGGGCGCCCCACGGTGTGCTGCGTCCGGATCTGGCATCTGCCTGGGGATTGTCGGATGATGTGCTGGTCAGCGCCGGTGGCGGCGATAACATGATGGGCGCGATCGGTACCGGCAACACCCGCCCGGGAGTGGTGACCGCGTCCTTTGGCACCTCCGGCACCCTGTATGGCTGTGCCGATGATCCGATCGTTGATCCGAAGGGCGAGGTGGCCGCCTTCTGTGACAGCACCGACCGCTGGTTGCCGCTGGTGTGCACGATGAATGTCACGGTGGTCACTGAAAAGACCCGCGCGCTGCTCGGCATGGATCTTGGTGGGATGGAGGCGGCGGTCGCCTCGGTTCCGCCCGGGGCTGAAGGCTTGACGTTTTTGCCCTATCTCAATGGCGAGCGCACACCGAATCTGCCGGGTGGCAAGGGTGTGCTGCATGGCCTCAATCCCGGCAACATGAGCCCTGCGCACCTGGCGCGGGCGGCCATGGAAGGTGCCACGCTCGGGCTTGCCTACGGGCTTGGCAGGATGCGGGAGTTGGGCATGAACCCTACAGAAATACGGCTGACTGGCGGTGGCTCCCAGAGTCCCACCTGGCGCCAGATCGCCGCCGATTGTTTCGATGCCGAAGTGGTCTGCCTGCGGTCGACCGAGGCCGCCGCACTGGGCGCGGCCATCCAGGCAGCCCACGGTGCCGGTGGCGGTAGCTACGACGAATTGACCGGCAGGCTGGTGGGTCTGGATGAGGCATCCCGGTGCGCTCCCACGCCGGATAATCGGGAGGTCTATGCCGGGAGATTGCAACGGTTTCGGGATCTGACTGAGGTTCTCGAAGAACGGGGATTGTTTTGAGCCCGAAGGCGGGGGAGGGCGAACAGACGTGGCCAGCTTGATCAAACGCATCGCGCAACACAGCGGGCTTGTCGGTGGCGTGATCGCCTCCTGCAACAAGGCGCTGGGTTCGACATTGCGCTTTGATCTCGTGGACCAGTCCGGTTTTTTGGATGGTGGGTCTTCAGGCGCGCCGGTCATCTGGCTGGCGTGGCACAATCGGGTTCTGTTTCTGCCTGAGTTGTATCGGACTGAGTTGCCTGAGCGCCCGACGGTGGTATTGACCAGTGCCAGTCGGGACGGGGAAATGATCGCCGCGGTCATGGCACGCTACGGCATGGGGGCGGTGCGCGGATCTTCCTCCCGAAAAGGCCGTGAAGCGTTGCTTGCCGCGGTGCGTCTTGTGCGCTCAGGATCAGACCTTGCCATCGTGCCTGACGGACCGCGCGGACCGCGCTACCGCATGCAGCCCGGTGCAATCAAGCTCGCGCAACTTACCGGGGCGCCGATCCTGCCCATCGGCATGCGGCCGCGCGCCTCGTGGCGGCTGGAAAAATCATGGGATCGGTTGCATATTCCCCGTCCCTTCAGCAGGGTGGCTGTGACCTTGGCACCGTTGCAGCGAATCGACCGTAAAGCCGACGTCGCTGCCGAGTGCACGCGTATCGAACAACTGATGATCGAAATCAATGGCGGAGAAGATTGACGGAAAAATGGTAGCGTCGGCCGTCCTGGAAGAATGCAGGGCGGCGGTGGCGGAACTCGCGGCCGGTGGCAGGCCTCCGGGGTTGGCTGTCGTGCTGGTTGGAACCGATCCGGCCTCGCAGGTCTATGTCGGCTCGAAGGAACGCACCTGCCTGGACATCGGTATGCATTCGAAAAAGCTCGAGTTCCCCGCCGACATCGCGCAGGAGGCATTGCTCGAGGTGGTGGCGGAACTGAACCGGGACGAGCAGATCGACGGCATCCTCGTGCAGTCGCCCCTGCCCGGACACATTGATGAGGCGGCGGTGGTGCGGGCCATCGATCCGGCCAAGGATGTTGACGGTTTTCACCCCGAGAACGTGGCCAAGTTGGCGCTTGAGGACCCCAGCGGCTTCGTGCCGTGCACGCCGCTGGGTTGCCAGCGCCTGCTCGAAGCCTGCCAGATCGATCCGGCAGGCAGGCACGTGGTGATCGTGGGGCGCAGCCTGATTGTCGGCAAGAGCCTCGCCCTGCTGTTGATGGGGAAGGCCAAATGGGCCAATGCCACCGTCACGGTGGCCCACTCCCGCACCGCCGACCTGGCGGCCATCACCCGCCAGGCGGATATCCTCGTGGCAGCGGTGGGCGTTCCGGAAATGCTCGGAGCCGATCACGTGCGCGAGGGCGCGGTGGTCATCGATGTCGGAGTCAACCGGGTGGATGCACCGGAACGAGCGCGCGGCTACCGCCTGTGTGGCGATGTGGATTTCGCCGCTGTCGAACCGCTGGCGGCCGCCATTACCCCGGTGCCGGGTGGGGTCGGCCCAATGACCATCGCCATGTTGATGAGTAACACGGTGAAGGCATGCCGGGCGCGCAGGCAGGCACAGTGATCGGTGCCATGCCATCCGTGTCGTTGCCGGGTGTTCACGTGTTGGAGTCCGGGTAATCGACCCGTGTCAGAGACAGCCCCGCCGCGGGCGCGGTGTGGTGCCATTTTTCTCCGGCGGGATTCGCGAGCATCGCGCGCAGAGTATCGGTGTCCACTTTACCCTGGGCGGCGCGAACCAGTGCCGCGCTCAGCATGCGCACCATCTTGTAGAGGAATCCGTCACCGGAGAATTCGATGTCGATGACCGGTGTGTCGGCAACCTCCTGCAGTGAGTGCGCCTGGATGTTGATGTGCCGGAGGTGCCTGCGGGTGTCGTTCGGATCCTGGCTCCGGCCGCTTGCATCCTTGCCACGCGAGGCGCAGAAGCAGGCGAAGTCATGGTAGCCGAGAAACGCCGTGCCTGCCGACTCCATGCTTTGCAGATCCAGCGGCCCGTGCAGATGCCAGGCGCGTTGGTGGAGTTGCGGTGGCAGGACCGGAGCGTGCGCGATCCGGTAGCGATAGGTTTTTCCTGTGCAGCTGTACTGGGCGTGGAATGCCTCATCGCATGGTTTGGCATGGAGAATGCGAATGGTGGGAGGCAACGTGGAATTGAGCGCCGCCTGCCACTGCTTCGGCCCCATGGTGTCGGATGCCGGCACGTCGACGTGGGCCACCTGTCCGAGCGCGTGGACTCCCGCATCCGTGCGACCGGAACCGTGAAAAACCAGCGTCTGCCCGCAGATTTCCGCGGCGGCACGCTGCAGGTGATCCTGGATGGTGTTGCCTCCCGGTTGGCTCTGCCAGCCTGCGAAGGGTGTGCCATCGTAGGCGATTGTGAGGCGGATCCGGTTGGTCATCACAAGGAAAACGGGACGGGGTGAGTCGGACGAATACCATGCCGGGCGCGTGGTAAAGCCGCGTGCACGCCACGGTCGGTGGTCGCCGGCCATGCATGACACAGATAGCCACTGCGTGCCCCGGTCGGGCAGGGCGGAAGACTGATTCTAGTAGTCGTCGCGGTTACCGTCCACATCCCAGCTTCCGCCACCCCCGAAACCGAGGTCATCAAAATCATTGCCGTCGTCGTCATCACCGATGTGAAACGCCGCCATGTCGGGATCGATTCCGCCCTTCCCGATATTGTTGAGTGCTGATTCCTGCTGCGCATCCAGGTAGCTCTGCAGGATTTCCACCGCCGCGACCTGGTCGATGATCCCCTTGGTTTTTTTGGTTTTCTTGCCGGCCTCCTTGAGCTTCGCCTTGGCGGCCGCGGTGGTCAGACGCTCGTCGACTATTTCTATGGAGACTTCCGGCAGCTGTTCGGTGAGTTGCTCGACCCACGATTCCACTGTCTCAGCCGCTTGGCCCTTGTCGCCATCGAGCTGGAAGGGCATCCCGACGACCACCACCTCGGCGCCCTTTTTCTCGATCAGCGCGACCACATCGCTGATGGCGTCCGCCGTGCTGCCATCTTCCGCAATGCGAATGGTTTTTTCCGGATGGGCCATGATGCCCGCGTCGTCGCTCGATGCGATGCCGATGCGTGCTTCGCCATAGTCGATACCGATAATTTTCATGTTGGGGAATAAAATGAGGCTGTTGCGATTCGCGGGTATTATTTCGATCTTCTCTGCAACGTGCAAGTGGCAGGATGCGATTTTTCCACGCTACTTAGCGGAGGTTTTCGGGCAGGTTTGCAACAACTTTTTTTATCTCGTCCGCCTTTTTTCGATCGGCTACTAAAATGGCATCATCGGTCTCCACGATGATCAGATCGTCTACCCCCAGCAGCGCAACGTGTTTTTTGTTCCGGCTGAAGACGATATTGTGCTGCGCATCGACACCGGTGAGCGGACTGTTGCTGGAGTTTTTTGCTGCGTCCTTGTCCAGGTATTCGGCCACCGATGGCCACGACCCGACGTCATCCCAATCGAAGCCGGCCGCGATCGTCGCCGTCTCGCTCGAGCGCTCCATCAGGGCGAAGTCGATGGAAAGTCTGGGCAGTGTCGCAAAGTCTTCCGCAACTGTCGCCATGACATCGTCGGATTGCGCGCAGCGCGTGACGAATGCAGCCAGTTCCGGGCAGTGCGTGGAAAGTTCCCTGCGGATCGTGGCAACCGTCCAGATGAACATGCCGGCGTTCCACGCGAAGTTGCCGGTGTCGAGGAATCCACGCGCGGTTTCTCGGTCTGGTTTCTCGGTAAAGCGGCGCACCCGGTGCACGCACAGCTCGCCGGCGCCTTCGGGAAGTTCGTGGGTGAATTGTTCGCCGTGCTCGATGTAGCCGTAGTCGGGGCACGGCCAGCTGGGTTGGATCCCGATAGTGACAAGCAGGCCGCAATCCTGCGCCACTGCCAGCGCGCCGCGCATCGTTGCGCGGTAGGCATCGGCATTCTGGATGAGGTGGTCTGAGGGCAGTACCAGCATCGTCGCCTGGGGATTGCGCGCGGCCACCAGGCCGATACCCAGAGCGATTGCCGGCGCGGTGTCCCGGCGCTCCGGTTCAGCGATGATATTGTCTGTCGGGAAATCCGGCAGAACCTTGCGGATTTCCGGCACCTGCAGCGCGTTGGTCAGAATCAGGATATTCTCTTCGGGCACCAGCTCGGCCACCCGCTCCACCGTGGTCTCCAGCAGGGTTGCCGGCCCGAAGAGTTCGAGCAGCTGCTTGGGAAGGCGATCCCGGCTGACCGGCCAGAAGCGCGTGCCGCTTCCGCCCGCTAGAATCAGTGCATACCTGTCGTCTCCCTGTGCTGGCATGCTGAGAGGTCGTCTTCACGTGCTGCGGTGCCAAGTGGTTTTTTGCCGCACCCGGCGCGATCCGGGCTATGCTGCTGGCCGGCATGACGTATCTTGAATTTCATCTACTCTTCAACCTGCCCTTGCTGTTGGTGCTCGTGTTGATCGTGCGGCGGCGCGTGCGCCGTGCGCACCTGGTCTGTATTTGCGCGGTTGCGTTGATTGCATTTCTGGCGACCACGCCGTGGGACAACGTGGCCGTGGCACGGGGAATCTGGGATTTCGACTGGCAGCGGGTGACCCCGGTCGAAGTCGAGCTGGCTGGCAGAACCTGGCGTCTGCCGGCAGAAGAGTATGCCTTCTTCGTCATCGAAACCCTTGTTGTGGGCCTGCTGGTGGTGGCATTCCTTCCCCGGGTCGAGGCCAAGCCGGAAATCCCGCCCAACGAGTAAGCACCGCAGATGGAACCGTTCGCCTACCTCAGTCACCTGCTTTTTTGGATCCTGCCGTTTCTCGCCCTGCAGTGGCTGATCGGCTGGCGGATTTTTCTTGCCAACCTGCGCGCGGTCATCTGGCCCGCCTTGCTGGCGGGTGGCTACTACTCGTTGTGCGATGCCGTGGCGATCGATTCCGGGTTGTGGTTTTTCGGACCCGGCAAAACTCTCGGCTGGCGCCTCGGTGTCGTGCCGGTCGAGGAATGCCTGTTCTTCCTGCTCACCGCCCTGCTGGTGGCGCAGAGTGTTGTGCTGCTGCTGCCGGCGCGGATGCGTCGCCAGCCCCAGCCTGCGGGGCGTTCTTCCGGGGAAGCGGAGGCATCGGACCAGCGCGATCCTGCTGGCTAAGTCGCATACGAGGCCTCGACTTTTTCGGCGACGTCGCGGTAGCCGTAGTCCGCATTGTAGATCTGCTTGTAGGCGTTGAGCGCGTCGTCCGGGCGGTCCATTTTCTCGAGCACCAGGCCCATGGCGTAGAGCAGTTCCTTTTTTGTGTCGTCCATGGCAGAGAGTTCCGCGATCGCCTCGGAGAACTCGTTGGTTGCCATGTCGAGCATATTGTTCTTTTCGAAGCATTTACCCAGCAGCAGCATGGCACGGGTGCGGATGTGCGGATTACTGCGCGCCTGCTGGAGCTGCGGGATCGCCTCGCGGTATTGCCCTGCATCGAAAAGATGCTGGCCGAGTTCGTAGCGCAGTTGCTTGTCGGTGGGATTGTGCTCGACACGTGATTTGGCTTCAGCAACCTGGCGTTCGGTGCGCTCGGCCAGCATGCCACGCAACTCCTCTTCGAGCTGCTGTTTTTCGCCTGGGTCGGTGGCGCGTTCCGCGCGCTCCCTCAGTTGCTGTACTGCTTGTTCCTGCTTGCGGTCGTTCAGGATCTCGACCTTGCGCTGCAGGTTGGGGTCCCCGTTGCTCAGGGTCACTGCGTAGGAATACCATTGGATGGCATCGTCGAGGTCGTCGAGCTTCTCGCAGACGCTGGCCATTTCCCGTGCGTAGGGGAGTTCGCCGCTGCGCTCCTCGTACTGCGCGCTCAGGTCGTTGCGCAGGGCCAACAGCTGTTCGCTGGTCATGGCGGCCCGGTTTTTGCGCTCCAGTGCCGCGGCCTGCTCACTGTCGGCAAGCAGTTCGCGCATGCCGCCGCTGGTATCCCACTTCTGTTTCGCCATCGAGGCACGCGCGCTGGCATCCTTGGCGCCCTTGACGGCATCCATGTCGGCGGAGTCGATCCGGATGATCCCCTCGTAAATTTCCATTGCCTCATTCGGCATGTTCTGGCGCAGGAAGTGTTCGGCCAACTTGTGCAGGTTCGCGGTGTTGTCCGGCGCACTTTGCCGGATTGTTTCCAGGGCGAAGGTGCCGATTTCAGGGAAACCGGCGGCGATTGCGGCATCGAACAGGGCGTTGTTGGCCGCGGCATTCAGAGGATCCTTGGTCAGTATCTTCTCGCACTCTACCATGGCCAGCAGGGGATCCTTCTTGATCACGCTCTGGATTTTCATGCCGGAGATGCCACCTCCGGAGAGGCTCAGAAGTTTCCTTTTGCCTTTCTGGCGCTCGATCGTCGCCTTGCGTAAGGTCCTGCGGCCATCCAGGAAGGTGGGCTGGCTTTCCACGACAGATGCCAGCAGGTCGATGGCGTAATCCAGGTTGCGCAATTCCAGTGCGCTGAGTGCTTTCAACCAGAGTGTCTTGGTTTTCTGGTCGAGGTCATGCTCGTCGGTGATCTTGGATTCCATGGTGGGGGAAACTGGCGATGAATCGGGTGCGGTGTCTGGGGGATGGTAGAGCGTTACCGGTGGGTTACGTCGAACCTACGGGGATTGGAGACGCAAAAAAAATATAGCCGCGTTGTGGAGAACAGTGAAATACTTTTTCGGTCGGGCGGAGGCGCAGGCCGGGCAAGACCGAGTTTCTTCGGGTGGGTGCCGCCGGGTGATGGCGAGCTTGCAAATCGGCGCGTCAGGGCGTTTGCTCATCCCCATGAATTGTTTCCGGATGTTCGGCCTCGTTGCAGTCAGTCTACTGGTCACCTCTTGCGCGAATTATAACGAAAAAGATCCCTTCTTCATCACCCTGCACATGGAAGGCTCGGCGATCGACGGGGAGGGTATGGTGTTTCCCGAGCATGTCGGCTATCCGCCCGAAATCCGGCATTTCCGGATCACTCCGGAAGTTACCCAGAAGCAGGTCGTGGCCTATTACCCGTTTCGCGCCGAGGATGGCGCCAGCAATGGTGCCGTGCTCGTGCTCAGCGATCCCGGCCAGCGCCGGCTGTTTTCCGCAACCAGTATGAACCAGGGAAAGATCCTGCTGGTCAAGGTCGATGGCCGGAGTGTGGACTACCTGCTGGTGGATCAACCAGTGCGTGACGGCATGGTGCTTATCGCCCAGGGTATCAGTGACGAGGTACTCGCCCTTTTCGACCACGGGGACATGGGGTGGAACAAGCTGCGCGAACCGCCGTTTGCTCCACCCGAGGCGGAAACCCAGCGCGACCTTTTCGATCCATTGCTGCGTTAGCGTGTGCGTGTATTTTCTTCCCATGTCGATGATTGCCTTCCCGCATTTCCGTCCTGTTCGAAGCGCCCTGTGCCTGGCATCATGGCTGGCCCTGTTTTCCTGGGCGCCCGTCCAGGCCGGTCCGGTGCGTATCGTCCTGCCCACCGATAATGACGCGATTTTTTCTCCGGATCCCTCGCGTTTCTACATGTATACCGACCGTTTCTTCGAGGGCGTGCGCTCCAAGCCTTGGACCGGGGGTCAGTATGGCTACGTGCGCAATCAGAAGCGTGTTTCCGGTGGCGTCATCTTCACGCGCTTTCACGAGGGCGTGGATATCGCCCCGCTGCGCCGCGACCCCTCGGGCAGGGCACTCGACGAGATCCGCTCCATCGGTGAGGGCAAGGTCGTCCACGTCAGCCTGGAAGCCGGCAAGAGCAGTTATGGACGCTACGTGGTCATCGAGCACGACTGGGGAGACGGACCGCTCTTCAGTCTGTATGGGCACCTGGAAAAAGTCGCGGTCACGCCCGGCAATCGCGTGGCTGCCGGCAGTCCGATCGGCCAGATGGGATGCACGGGTTGGGCGGGTCACCGCAATGTCGAACGCTCCCACCTGCACCTCGAGCTCAACCTCATGCTGCACGACCGCTTTCCACAGTGGCACGACAGGCACTACACCAGTCCCAACCATCACGGCCAGTTCAATGGCCTGAACATGGTGGGAATGGATATCGTGGCACTCTATCTGGGTTTGCGGGAGAACCCGAAGATGCGTATCGCCGACCTCGTGGCTGCATTGCCTGCGTATTTCAAAGTGGTCGTCCCGCGTGTTGATTCCGACCTGCAACTGCTGCGGTGGTATCCGTGGCTGGGAAAAGGACTCACACGCCTGAGTCGGCCCGCCGCTTATGAGATCACGTTTTCCCGCTCCGGTATACCCTTGGCAATCGAGGCGTCCTCGAGCCAGGTAACTTCACCCCAGCTCACTTGGGTGAAGTCTTCCCCGCATCTGCACGCGCTGGCCACCCAAGGCAGGCTCACCGGCATGGGCAGCAAGGCCGGTCTGAGTGACGCGGGCAAGGCGTATATCACCCTGCTCAGTGGACGTTTCTGAAGTATCCACCCTCTACCTCGTCGCTGCCTCAATCCTGAACGTGTGCAGCAGGCTCTTGCCGATTCGCAAGCTGCGCCAGCCGTGCCCGTGCGGCCTTTACCATCCGCCAGGTTTTTGGCAGCAGAAAGAGTGCCGCCAGCAGGAGCGCCGCCACCATGCCGAGCGCCAGTACCGGGCTCAACCCGATGAGTCCCAGCCCGGTCAGGACGACCGCGTCCTCGGTCACGCTCGCCACCGTGTTGGAGACCGGTTCCGGTGAAGTATTGATCAGCATCCGTGTGGTCGCCTTGGTGGCGTGCGTGGTGGCCGCCATGCCGCCACCGAGCAATGCGCCGACGATCTGCAAGGCGGGATCCGCCTCCCCCAGTGAAGCCGCGGCCAGCAGCAGGCCTCCCGCCGGGCGGATCAGCGTGTGCACTCCGTCCCACAGGCTGTCGACCATGGGAATCTTGTCCGCGAAGAACTCCACGAAAAACAGCATGCCGGAAGTGATCAGCACCGCCGGGTGTTCCAAGGCGGAGAGCACCTGCAGGCGCTCGGCCAATTCGACGAGCTCGAAGCGCAGCACCAGCCCGGTGACCAGCACGGTAAGGTAGAGATTGATTCCCGCCAGGCTCGCCAGGCCGAATGCTACTCCCAGTGTTTCGATCACATCCATCGTGTCCTTTGACCGGTTGCCCTGCCGCCGCGTTCAGTTTCCGCTGGCTCGCGGTGCCGCGGGGCCACTTCAGCGGGCACTCTCGTCTGCCTCGCCAGTAACCGGCCGGCTCATTGCCGCGCGTGCGTCCGCCTCTGCCAGCATACCTTCCGCGACCATGCGTTGCAGCACGGCGTCGCGCTCCCGCTTGGCAGCCTGCGGGTGGCGCAGCGGGTCCAACCGGTTCGGCGCACGCAGCATGCCAACGAGTACTGCGCATTCCCCGAGGCTGAGCGCAGCCGCCGGTTTGCGGAAATACTCGCGGCTGGCCTGCTCGAACCCGTGATTGTCCATGCCCAGGAACACCCAGTTCATGTAGGCGGCCAGGATGTCCTGCTTGCTCAACTGCCGCTCGATGCGCAGCGCGAGCATGGTCTCGAGCAGCTTGCGCTCCAGCGTGCGCGCCTCGAAACCATAGGCGGTTCGCGCCACCTGCATGGTGATAGTACCCGCGCCCTGGTGGAACCCCCGCTGCCTGAGGTTGATCAGGGCCGCCCGGGCCACCCCGACCAGGTCCACCCCGCGGTGGTCCCAGAACCGGCTGTCCTCACGTGCCACCAGCGCATCGCGCAGGTGCACGGGAAATTCGTCGAATGCCAGCAGGATCGGCCGCTCGCCGTGCAGGAAGGCAAAGTCTGCGTCGGGAAGGGCGTCTGCCCGTTGCGGGTCGGCCATGGCCGCGATGATTTCCAGATCGTAGTGACTCGCCTCGCGGTAGCTCGGCACAAGCAGAACCCCGAGCAGCCCGCCCGCCGCAAGCACTACCAGCAGGAGCAGCAAGCCGCCGCCAACCAGCCACCGCCGGTACCCGCTTCGCCGACTCCCGCCCTCCTCCTGGTCTGTGTATTCCTCTTCGCTGCTCACGGTGGGATTTCTCTAAACGCCGATTGCCACCTCTTCAAGGAAGCTGCACACTCTTTGCCGGCAGCTCACGTCATGGAAGCACAGGTCGAACAACTCATCATGATGGCCCTCGAGGAGGACCTCGGCTCCGGCGATATCACCGGCCGGTTCTTCGCACCCGAAAACCACCACGCTTCGGCCGCTATCGTCGCCCGCGAGCCGGGAGTGCTCTCCGGGGTGGATGTGGCCGCGGCGGTCTTCCACAAGGTCGATCCCTCGCTGGAGATCGAGACCTCACTGGCAGAGGGCAGCCCATTCTCTGCCGCCGATACTCTCCTCTCGGTGCATGGCGATGCGCGCAGTATCCTCGCCGCCGAGCGCACTGCCCTGAACTTCCTGCAGCGCCTCTGCGGGATTGCCTCGGTGACCCGGGCCTACGTGCAGGCGGCACAGCCCTACGACCCGCAGATCCTCGATACGCGCAAGACCACGCCGGGCTGGCGCTGGCTGGAAAAGGCCGCGGTGCGCGCGGGTGGGGGGGTCAATCACCGCATGGGGCTCTACGACCAGGTGCTGGTAAAGGACAACCATCTGCTGACCCGCGACCACCTCGGCGAACTTCAGCAGGCGATCCACGCCGCCCGTGCGGCCCGCCCCGATGTCTGCATCGAGCTCGAGGCCGATACCCTCGAGCAGGTCGCCGATTTTCTGTCCCTCGACGGTGTGGATATCCTCCTGCTCGACAACATGCCGTGCGACGACATGCGCCGCTGCGTGATCCTGGCCGACGGCAAGGTCCAGCTCGAAGCCTCCGGAACTATCACGCTGGCCAGGATCGCCGCGGTCGCCGCCACCGGGGTCGACCGCATTTCCTGCGGTGCGCTGACCCACTCGGTCCGGGCGCTCGACCTCGGCCTCGATTTCCTCTCTCCCTGAGGCCCGACCCCATGGCGCTCGATCACAACCGGATTGCGCAGGCACTGGCACAGGCGCCGATCGGGCACGCCATCGAGTACCATGCCATGCTCGCCTCCACCAATGACCGCGCCACCGAGCTCGCGCGGGCCGGCAGCCCTCACGGCACGGTCGTTTTCGCAGACAGCCAGAGTGCCGGTCGCGGCCGCCGCGGACGATCGTGGCAATCCCCACCCGGCCTGAACCTCTACCTGTCTGTCCTGCTGCGCCCTGCTGATCTGCCCGTCGCCCACTGGCCGCGCCTGACCACCACCGTGGCACTGGCACTGTGCCGGGCCTTCGAAGACCAGGTCCCCGGACTCCAGGCCCAGGTCAAGTGGCCCAATGACATCTACCTGCGCGGCAGGAAGGTTGCCGGCATCCTCATCGAGACCGGCCAGGTCGGCAGCAGCGAAGATTCCCGCTACGTTGTCATCGGCACCGGCATCAACGTGCTCGCCCAGGAAGCGGATTTTCCTCCCGAGCTGCGCGAAATCGCCACCTCGCTGGCACTCGCGGCGGACCATTCAGGCGCTGTCCCGCTTCCCGGCGCTGCAGTCACGCGCGAGGCCGTGGCCAGCGATTACCTGCGGCACCTGGCCGACCTGTATGCCGCCACGCTCACCGATTTCGATGCTACCCTCGCCGAGGTTGCCGCCCGCAGCTTGCTGCTCGGCCACGCCGTCCGCTGGCTTGCCACCGACGGCGAGCACACCGGCCACGCCCTCGGCCTCGACCCGCTCGGGCAATTGCGCGTGCGCCTCGGCGACGGCAGCGAACAGACCCTCGGCAGCGTTGAACAGATCCGCCTGATCGATTAGCATCAGGCTTCTGGCGCCGCACTCCGGCCCCGGACAACCACACCAAGCCATTCATGCAAGCTTCCGCCACCATCCCCGCGCGTGTGCGCCTGCTGGTGCGTTGTTGGCCCCTGCTGCTGGCAGGCAGCTCGGTAACTGCCGTCGCCGTCGCCGCTACCGGTGCTCCCGCACCGGCCACGCCGCAGCGTCTGCGATTCCACGCCGCCCCGCGGCCACTGGCAGAGGCTGCCGTCTGTGCCGACTGGCCGCGCTTTCTCGGCCCCGACGATGCTGCCACTACCCCCGAGCGTCCGCTGCTCAAATCCTGGCCCGATTCCGGCCCGCCCTTGCTCTGGGAACTGGCCACCGGGGAAGGCTACGCCTCGCCGGTGATCGCCGGGGAATCCCTCGTCCTGTTCCACCGCGAGGGCGGCCACGAGCGCATCGAATGCCGCCACGCCGTCACCGGCGAGTCCCTCTGGGAGCACACCTACCCGGTGGAATACCGCGACCGCTACGGCTACCAGAATGGCCCGCGCGGCAGCCCGGTGATCGACGCCGGCCGTGTCTTCACCCTCGGGGTCACCAGCATGCTGACCTGCCTCGATCTGGCCACCGGCGAGGTGCTCTGGCACGGCGATCTTGCTACCCGTGTCGGCCCTATCCGCCCGTCGTTTTTCGGTGCCGGCACCAGCCCGCTCATTGTTGACAATCAACTCATCGTGATGGCCGGAGCGCAGGGTGCCTGTGTCGCCTCCTTCGACAAGCAGACCGGTGAGCTGCTCTGGCAGGCAGAGGAAGAATGGGGCGCCTCCTACGCCTCGCCCCAGCGCATGGGGGAAACCGTCCTGGTGTTCTGCGGCGGAGAAAGCCGCCCCCCGCACGGCGGCCTGCTCGCCATCGACCCTTCCCGCCAGGGAGCCATCCTCGGGCGTTTCCCGTGGCGCGGTGCCAAGTACGAATCGGTCAATGCCTCGTCTCCCGCCGTGGTCGCCCCCGGCCGGGTGTTTATCAGCCAGTGCTACGGCGGCGGCGGTGTCCTGCTGGAGCTCGGCGCGGATGGCTTCTCCGAGAAGTGGCGCGGCGAAAACTTCGCCACCCATTGGATGAATGCCGTCACCGACGAGGCGCAAAAGACCCTCTTCCTGATCGACGGTCGCCACCAGCAGAACGCCCGCCTGGTGGCCGTGGACGGCGCTACCGGCGAGGAACTCTGGGAGGAATTTCTGACCTGGCAGACCACGGTCGATGGCCGCCCGTTCAATCTCGGCATCCAGCGCGCCAGCCTGCTGCGTGCCGATGGCGATTTCCTCTGCCTCGGGGAACTCGGCAGCCTGCTCTGGCTGCGCCTCGACCGCCACGGCGCGCAGGTGCTCGCCCGTTGCCAACCGTTCCTGGCGCCGCAGAGCTGGACCCTGCCCGCGCTCTCCCGCGGGCTTCTCTACCTGATGCAGAACACGGAAGATCACCTCACCGGAGCAAGCCCGCGCCTGCGCTGCTACGAGACCGTGCGCCTCCACAGCACCGTGGCGCCGAGGGAGCAGCACCGCGCCTTCG
>JBDQJG010000052.1:0-17137 GCA_040263955.1 Verrucomicrobiales bacterium | reverse complement strand
ATAACAGGTCTGTCCCTTTATTGATCTTATTCTCAAGCACAGTAGATCCTGCTTGCCGCTTTCCCTGCATGCGCACACTCTCTGCGCATGCAGCATACCACCCCACCAAGCGTCCGCGTCCGCCGCGCCGAGGACCGCGGCCGGGCCGATCATGGCTGGCTGCAGGCCCGATTCACTTTTTCCTTCGCGGACTACCACGATCCCGCGCACATGGGCTTCCATGCTCTCCGGGTGATGAACAATGACACCATCGCTGCCGGCGGCGGCTTTCCCACCCACCCGCACAGCGACATGGAGATCTTCACCTACGTGGTCGACGGCGAGCTCGCGCACAGCGACAGCATGGGTAACGGCTCGGTCATCAAGGCCGGTGACCTGCAGTACATGAGCGCAGGATCGGGCGTCCGTCACAGTGAATTCAACCCGTCGAAGAGCAAGCCAACCACCCTTTACCAGGTCTGGCTGCTACCGCGGGAGCCCGGCGGTGAACCCCGCTACGCCGAGAAGCCACTTGGTAACAGCGCGGCGGAAAATTCCCTCACCTTGCTGTTTTCCGGTGACGGCCGCGACGGCTCCACCGCAATCCGCCAGAACGCCGACATCTGCTTCGGCCGGCTCGATGCCGGAAAAACCATCACCGCCCCGGCTTCCTCGACAACGCCCCACGCCTGGCTGCAACTCATCGAGGGTAATCTCACCGTCCTTGGCGAAACCCTCGCAACCGGTGACGGCATCGCCATCGAGAACAACGGCGAAGCCATCGACATCATGGCAGATAATGACTCGCGTTTTCTTGTTTTTCGACTCTCGTGAAAGCCGTTCCGGATTTTCCAACCCTTGCCATTGATAACCCATATGAAACCATCTTGCATCCTCACCGCCACTACAGCCGCAGCGATCTTTGCTCTCACCGCCTGCAGCGACCCCGCAGATAAAACCGCCGACGCTGTCGTTTCTGAACCCGTCGCCGAGGCACCTGCGCCCGCCGAAGGCGTGAACTACAACTTCGCGGAAGGATCCACCATCGGCTTCATCGGTTCCAAGGTTACCGGCAGTCACGAAGGCGGGTTCAAGAAGTTCACCGGGCACTTCGTGCTGGAAAATGGCAAGCCGGTCGCGGGCCATTTCACCATCCAGATGAATTCGACCTGGTCGGATGCCGAGAAACTCACCGGGCACCTTCTCTCGGCCGACTTCTTCGATGTCGAGAACCATCCCGAGACCACTTTCGAGGTCTCCGCCTTCACCGAGAAGCCCGACGGCCAGTGGGAACTTTCCGGCAACCTGACATTGCACGGCGTAACCAAAAATATCACTTTCCCGGCTCAGGTCACAAACGACGACACTACGGTCAAGATCGATGCCGAGTTTGATATTAACCGCAAAGACTTCGGCATCGTCTATCCCGGAAGGCCGGACGACCTGATCCGCGACAACGTGGTCATCAAGTTCGCGCTGGTCGCAACACCCGAGGCCTGAGTCAATAGTTCGAATACGGGTAGTTCCGGGGGGCTCAATGTCCCCCACGCCCATCCCTGCCGGCGGCGATCACCGCACCCGCCACCCGCAGACCCGACTGAATTGCTCCCTCGATCGAGCCGCTCGTGGTGTAGTCGCCGCAGACATGCAGCGAGCCATCATCCAACCGCAGCGCCCGGTGCCCCGGAGGGTCAATCGGCAATGCACGCGGAATGTGCTCGGTGCGCAGATGCCGCCAACCGTGCACTTGCTCGCCGAACCAATCGACGAGTTCGGCCACAACCTGCCCGGCGAGGTCTGCCGCCCCGCTGTGATCTCCCAGCACCGAGACAGAGATGAGTGATTGACCCGCAGGCGCGTAACCCGGTGCCACCAGCGAGGGAACACACAGATTGTTGACCAGCCCGCGGCGATCTCCACGCAACACGATGAGTGGTTTCGACACCGGCGCTGCCTGCGCCGCAAAGTAGATACAGGAAACACTGTTCCACGCCAACTCCGGCTGCCCGACAAGCATCGCAGGAACCAGCCTCCGGGCACTGTCCCCATCGGTGGCCACGACCAACTGGTCGGCTTCCACCCGCTCACCGCCCTCGAGAAGGGCAGTGGTTCCCTCAAGCCCCTGCACCGGGCAATCGAGACGGATCGTCCCCTCGGGAATCCGGGCGGCGAGCTGCGTTGGGATCGCCTGCATGCCACGCGCCGGCAACGTGGCAGACCCTTCCGCGAACATCCGGAACGTGAACTCGAAAATCCGACTCGAGGTATCCAAGCCATCCTCGAGAAAGATGCCGCCATAGAAACTGCGGAAAAAGTCGTCGATCATCCGCTCCGAGAAGCCACAGGCGCGCAGGTAGTCGTGTGTGCTCTGCTCCGGCTCCTGCCAGATCACATCAATCGGCTTGCCTAGCAGACGGCGGCGCAGCAGCGCCACTCGGAGCTTGTCGAACAGGGAGCCGACCGGGGCCGCGGCGGAGGACAGCAGGCAACCAGGACGGCGGAAGACGTCCATCACAGGCCACAGCTTGCCATGCTTCCAGACCAATGCGCCGGGCTCGAAGCGCTGCAGACGGAGTGCCTGCAGGTCGAGCAACTGCCCGGCCTCGCGATACGCATCCAGATAAACCTGGAAACCCCGATCGAGAAGAAAGCCATCCACGACATCGGTGCGCACCCTGCCGCCGACCTGGTCGGAGGCCTCCAGTATCTGCACCCGGGCACCGCTCTCGTGCAGCCGCACCGCGCAGGCAAGCCCGGCCAGACCGGCGCCGATGACCGTCACGGTTTCCGCACCGGTAGGTCGTTTCGAGGTAGCCATCAGGCAGACGCCCCCTCCCCCGGCTTGTCACCTGCCTCCAGCGCCGCGCGTGTCACCTCATGCCGGTAGCGGAACATGCGCTCGAGTCTGGCGCGCACGAAGCGATCCCCGAAGATCCGCCCCAGCCATCCCAGCGGCAGACGGTAGCGGATCGAATCAACCAGACGACTCGAATTCTCATCCACCGGCAGGAAGCGGTGGTGGTGCTCCCAGAGAGCGAAGGGGCCCTCCACCTGGCGGTCGATAAAGCCATCCTCGGTGATCTCGTGCTCGGCCACCCAGCGCCTGCGCAGCGGTCCGAGGTTCACCTCGATCACGGCGCGGGCGCCGTCCACCAGTGCTCCGGGTGACTCGATGACCCTGGCTTTCTCCCACGGCGGGTTGAGCCGCTCGAAGGCACCGTCCTGGAAGTGCCACGCGCGCAAGGCAGCGGCGGGCGCCGCGATATCGACTGACTGCTCGAAGGAGGAGAAATGCATGCGAGATACCTTACGCACGCGACCAAAGCCAAGGACTGCCCCGACCGATCACCGCCGACGGGTCAATCGGCCGCCTGCGCGTCGCGCACCGCGATCATGGTCTCGAGGATGGTGTTCCACGTGACCGGATTCTCCAGCGTCGCATTGGGGAACATGCAGCCGTCCCAGCAGATGTGCTGGATGCCGCGCTCATGGCAGTCTTTCAGCCAATAGCCGGCGCACTTCACGATGTCGAGCTTGCCGCGCGGATCATCGGCCGGGCAATGCTTGCCGGTCTTGTCGTGCGAGCCCGCGCCATGCACTTCGCCATCGTTCTGGGCGACGTGGAAATCAATTGTCCACGGGCGAAGCTTGTCGGTCATCTGTTCGTAGGCGGCCCAGAATTCCTCGTCCGAGTAGCCCTCCTGCACCAGCGCGTGCTCGGGTGCGTTGTAGCCGAGCAGGTAAAGATACGTGTGTGCCAGGTCGGCCTGGAAACCGAGAGTTTCCGGCATGCCTACTTCCTCGAGCAGGTCGAGCATGTCTTTCCAGCTGTGCATCCCTGCCCAGCAGATCTCGCCCTCAGCGGCAAGACGCTCGCCGTGGTCGGCGGCGATCTTCGCGGCCTCCCTGAATGTCGCCGCAATCTGCCGGGTATTGCCCGCCGGATTCTCACGCCACTTCTCAACCCCGAACTCGGCCGAGTCGATACGAATCAGGCCACCGTTGCGAACTCCATGATCGTTAAACACCTTCGCCATCCGGCAAGCCTCGCTGACCGCACCAAGGAACTTTTCGCGTTGGGCTGCGTCTCCCATGGCGGAGTCCCCGAGCGTTCCGGGCCAGACCGGCGCCACCAGCGAACCCACCGAGAACCCCTTACCCTGGATGGTGTCGGCGATCGCGCGCAATTCGTCATCGCTGGAAGCCGGGTCCATGTGCGGCAGGAAAAGGAAACAGTCGACCCCGTCGAACTTCTGGCCGCCGACCTCGGCGGCGGCGGTCAGGTCGAGCATCTGCTCGAGACCGATCGGTGGTTCCTCGCCTTCTCCGTCGCCCTTGCCGACCAGGCCGGGCCACATCGCGTTATGCAGTTTCAGTGGGGAATGTTCCATGGTTTTTTCCTTTCAGGTTCCTTATGGCGCAATTCAACCTTCCGCCTTGAGGGTTTCAAAGAGGTCGAGGCCCTCGGCGGGTGTGAGGCCGTCGTGCACGACCCCTGCCACCGCCTTGATCATCGCCACCGGTGCTTCCGACTGGAAGACGTTGCGCCCCATGTCGACACCCGCTGCACCACACTCGATGGCGCGGTAGGCCATCTCGAGCGCCTCCAGCTCGGGCAGCTTCTTGCCCCCGGCGATCACCACCGGCACCGAGGTGCAGGCCACCACGTTCTCGAAGCCCTCGGTGTAGTAGGTCTTGACGATGCTGGCGCCGTTTTCCGCGCCGACCCGCGAGGCCAGGCTGAAGTAGCGCGCGTCGCGGGCCATATCCTTGCCGACCGCCGTCACGCACATCACCGGGATGTCGTACTTGTTGCCGATATCCACCAGGCGGCTGAAATTCGCGATGGTGCTGGCCTCGGTGGCGGCATCGCCGATGGCGATCATGGCAGCCAGGGCCGACGCGTTCATGCTGATCATCTCCTCCTCGCCAAGCAACACGTTGTGGTTCATCTCGGTGAGGATGGTGGTGCCCGTGTCAGCGCGCAGGCAGACCGGCTTGCTGGCCTCGGGTGGGATCATGGTACGGATCGATCCCCGGCAGCCCATCAGGCAGTCGGCGTGCTCGGCCAGCGGGGCGATGTTCAGGTCAATCCGCTCGAGGCCGGAAGTCGGTCCCATGAGGAAACCATGGTCGAAGGCGAGCATCACGGTGCGACCGGACTTGCGGTTGAAGATCCGCGCCATGCGGTTCTTGATACCCCAGCTCATGCTGTTCATGCCCTTGAGGTAAAACTTGCCGGTGTCGGCCGGGCTGTTGAGGCCGAAGTTGTCGCCGTCGCGGATGTCATCGAGGTCTGCCATGGTTGTGTCTGGTATGTAGTTTGGTTGCTAGAATGATTGAGGTGCTTTCAGGATGCCACGTAGTCGCGCATCGCCGCGAGAATGATCGCCACAGAACAAGCTCCGGCGTCGGGGTGCCCGAGTGAGCGTTCGCGGAGGGTCTTGGCGCGCCCCATGGTGGCGATCATGTCACAGCTGGCATCCCGGCCCGCGGCTGCCGCTTCCGCCGCCGCGGTGAGCGCATCGCCAAGCGAATCGCCGGTGGATTGCGCCGCCTTCTGCGCCGCCGGGTGCAGGGCATCGATCATCGTCTTGTCGCCGGGCTTGGCCCCGCCACGCTGCATGACACCGTCCACGGCCGCCTGCAGGAAAGTCGCCAACTCGGGCGAACCGAAAGTCTCCGCCCCTGCCACCGCCTTGCCCCCGGCCCGGAAGACCGTACCGAAAATCGCTCCCGAGGCACCGCCCATCGAGCTGATCATTGCCATACCGGCAGCTCCGAAAACTTTGTCGATCGAATCCAGCTCGGCCCCCGCCAGCTTATCCTTCACCGCCATGAGTCCGCGCTGCATGCCCAGTCCGTGGTCGCCGTCTCCCAGATTGCGGTCGGCGTCGGTAAGTTCGGGCTCGGCAGCAATGATTCGATCCGCCACCAGTAGCAGCATCTCGCCGACCTGTTCGGCTGTGAGGCAATTCTTCATTTGCGTCTTATCCCTCCATTTTCGAGTAGCAAACCGATTCGCAGGGCATCTGCCAGAGCCGCTTCAATTCATCATCGAGCCGAGTCACGCTGAACGAGATACCCGCCATCTCCTGGCAGGTCACCAGCGGCCCCACAATGGTGTCGTGCACCACGATGCCCTTCTCGGTCAGGATCTGCTTGGCTTTGCGCAGGCAGATCAGGCACTCCATCATGGTGGTCGCTCCGAGGCTGTTGACCAGGAACACCACCTCGTCGCCCGCTGACAGGGCCTCCACCTCGTCATCTTCCTCGAAATCCGCGAAGATCAGCTCAAGCATCTTCGGCGTCAGCTCGTCCGCCGTAGTCATCGGAATCTCCTCAACCCCCGGCTCGCCATGAATGCCCATTCCAAGGCCGATCTTGCCTTCCTCGATGTCGAAGGTCGGCTTGCCGGTAGCCGGGATCGATCCCGGCGCCATGGAAACCCCCACCGAGCGGGTCTGCAACACCGCCTTGCGCGCGGTCGCCTCGAGCTCGTCGAGCGATGCCGCCTGCTGAGAGGCCGCACCCGCAAGCTTCACGATCGGCACCAACCCGGCGATTCCTCGCCGGTTGTGCTTTTCGGTGGGCGGAGCCGAGCAGACATCGTCCCAGATGAGTACTGTGCGCACATCAATGCCGTCTTCCTCGGCCAGCTCGGCGCCCATGTCGAAATTCATCACGTCGCCGGCGTAGTTGCCGTAAAGATAAAGCACGCCTTCACCCTTGTGCACCGCCTCGGTCGCCTCGAGCACGATATCCGGCGAGGGTGCCGCAAAGATATCACCACAAGCGGCGCCATCAGCAAGGTTGCGACCGACCAATCCGTGGTAAATCGGCTCATGGCCGCTGCCACCGCCAACAAGCAGCGCGACCTTGCCATCCGGAATCACGCGCTTGACGATCGAGCGCGTGCCAACGCGTTCGCACTGACCGTCGTAGGCCTCGACGAGCCCGTCGAGAAGTTCATCGGCGACCTTGAGGGGATCGTTTACCAGCTTTTTCATCGTGCTCATAGGTGGAATCGGGAGTCTGGAAACAGGATTTTCATACAAAAAGACGCCTTTCCGCGGTGTAGTCTTTCACCGCGCTACAGGAAACCAACGTCATAGCCACCGATCACAGCGGTCTTTGATGTTAATCGGCGCCTCGAGAGGTTGCCCATGGAGCCCGTGGAAGTCAAGCACGCGGCACGGCTGCCACCGACCTCGGTTCTGCCCTGCCGCGCTGCGACAACGGGCTGATCTTGCCATCTCATTCCTCCTCACCGGGCAGTGGATCAATCGTGTCGAAGCCGTGCTTGATCAACTCCCTGGCCGCTGCCTCGTCCTCCTCGGCTACCTGCACCCGCACCCCGGTACGGTTCATGAAATGGTGTGGCATCACGCCGGCGGTGGTCTCGTCCGGGATGAAGGCCTCGATCCCGACGGATCCGAGCGTGAGCTTGAGGGCCTGCGCCTCCTGCAGGCTGGCGAAGTTGGCAATGGTTTTCATGCTTTCAAGGTCGATGCATGCAGGTGATTTGTCGTTGCTCAAATGACCCGGTCGTTGCCGCCATCGACCGGCACCTGTGCCCCGGTGGTCTTGCCGAACAGCCTGCCCGCCATGGCGGAGACCATCCGGCCGACATCCAGCGAGCAGATCTCGGTTTGCATCAGGTTGCGCTTTTTGTACTGCTCGACCGTGAGCCCGTAGCGCTCGGCTGAGCGCGCCAGCGCCTCCGGTGTCCACAGCCTGGTGTCGAACACCGCATCCGGGTGAACGATGTTGCAGCGCACCCCGTGCGGCGCCAGCTCCAGGGCCGCCACCCTGCAGAGCTGGGTGAGCCCCGCCTTGGCACAGGAATAACTGGCCGCGCCGGCGCCCGGGGCATGCACATTACGCGAGCCCACCAGCACCACCGCCGGGTCGATGCCCTCGCGCAGGAACGGAATGGCGTTTTTAAGCAGCTGCTGGTGACTGGTCAGGTTGACCGCCATCGACTTATCCCAATTCGACTGCTCCATCTTATCAAGGTAAGCACCGGCAGTGAAAATCCCGGCATTGCTCACCAGGATATCGAGCCCGCCGAAACGGCGCACCGTCTGCTCGACCGCGTCGCGAACCTCCCGGTCACGGGTCAGGTCGGCAACGATACCGATGCCACCGATTTTCTCCATCTGGCCGACGATTTCCGGGCTCAGGTCGACCCCGACCACCTGCGCACCCTCCTCTGCCAACGCCTGCGCGCAGGCGAAGCCAATGCCGGCGGCGGAGCCGGTCACGATCGCGACCTTGCCGCGGTGCTGGGGGGCAGCACCGCCCGCCTTGCGCAGCTTGGCCTGCTCGAGCTCCCAGTATTCCATTTCGAAAATCCGCTTTTCGGAGAGTGCCCTCCAGCCGCCGAAGGCCTTCTCCACGGTGGCCACCGTCTCAATGGTGTGGGCGGCGATGTCCTCGATGATGCGCGCCTCGCCCGCGGTGGCTCCGAAAGCGATGGTCCCGTGGCCCGGCCACACCGCCCAACGCGGTGCCGGATCGAGCATGGTCAATTCGCCGTCGGTGTTGCGCTCGAAGTATGCCTGGTAGTCACGCGCGAATTTCTCCAGCGCGCCCTCCCGCCCAAGCACCACCGGGACGCGCTTGGTGCGGATCACGTGGTCAGGGGTCAAGGGGCCGCGCGTAGCGATGCGAGCCACCCCGTCAAGCTGCGAGAACCCGCAGGCCTTGGGCGACTGGTCAAGCTTGGCGAGCACCGCACAACCGCGGATGGTCGAGACCTCGCGCCGCAGGCGCGCAAGCGCCGGCAGATCCTCGCGCGCTTTTACCGGCACGATGGCCCTACCCTTGCCGCGCAGATGCCGGGCGACGTGGCGCTCGGCCCGGGTGACCAGCTCGATCATCAGCTCGTAGCTGGTGCGGGCATCATCATGGAAGGTGAAGATGCCGTGATTCATCAGGATCAGACCCTGCAACCTGGAGAAATCCGCCCCCTTGACCCGCTTGTGCACCTCTTTCGAGAGAATGAAGCCCGGCATCACGTAAGGGATCACGATCACGCTGTCGCCGTAGACTTCCTCGACGTGGCGCCGACCTTCGCGGTGATTCATCAACGCGACGACCGCATCCGCGTGGGTATGATCGACGAACTTCGACGGCAGGACGGCGTGCAGGATCGCCTCCACCGAGGGGGTGGGCGCATTGGGATCGAGCATGGCAGCACGCTGCTGGGCGACCATGTCGGCATCGCTCAGGCTATCGAGCTGCGCCATCTTCAGCAGCGCCTCCATGCGCACCGGGGCAAAGCCCTGCTTCTCGATGGTGGCCAGGTCCCAGCCGGAGCCCTTGACGTGCAGCACGTCGACCGGCTCGCCGAAAAAATCCCGCTCGCGGTGTTTCACCGAGGTGTTGCCGCCACCGTGCAGCACCAGCTCCGGGCTGCGCCCCAGCAGCCTCGAGGTATAAACGCGCTGTGCCAGCGGGCTGCGCCCGGCTCGCTTTGCCTCGGCATCATTCCATAAACTCTTCATAGGGTTTTTCCTATCACTGGAAGCGCTCGGAAACCAGTCGCAAAGCAGACTGCGCCTTCTCCCCATCGTGTACCACCGCCTGCAGGGCCCGCGCGATTCCCGCAGGATTGCCGTGCTGCCACACATTACGCCCGATGGCTACACCGGAGGCACCCGCAGCCATCGCCTTTTCCACCATGCCGAGCAAGGCGGCATCGTCCCCCATGGCGGCGCCACCGAGTACGACCACCGGCACGAAGCAGCTCTCCACGATGGCCCGGAACGCATCGACGGTTCCGCCGGTGGGAAAGGCCGTCTTAACAACGTCGGCGCCCAGCTCGGCGGCCATGCGGACCGTGAAACCGATCGCTTCCGGGGTGTAGGCCTCGGGCCTGCCGATCCCGAGAGGCAGGGCCTCGAGGATCAGTGGAATTTCCAGCTGTATTCCCTGGCCGACCAGCTCGCCCACCTCACGCACCATCCCTGCCTCGTTGGGATGATCGACATACAGCATGCTCATCACCGCATCCGCCCCGAACTCGAGCGCGTCATCCACGGTAAACACCGGCACTGAACCAAGCTCGGGCTGCCCTTGCGCGGTCGGCTTGTAGACGTCGGTGCGCAGGCAGACGCCCTTGCCTTCCATGGTCCCGACAAAAGTGCGTGCCACCCCGGCATTGACCACATAGCCGTCGACCAGCGGGTTCAGCGCCTCGATTACGGCCCCGGGATCCTCCAGGCCGGGCACCGGAATGGCGGTGCCATGGTCGATCGGCAGGATCACTGACCTGCCGTCGGGAAAGAATGTTTTCAGTCGCTGTTCTCGGGTTTCGCCCATGACCATGGTTGACACGCAAATGACCCATTCGCACGAAAGCCGGGCGGGAACAAACCAATCGTGGGCAAGATTTTCTTGGCCCGAGCTCAGAGATCGGCTAGAGAATACAACAGTTTTCCTTGTCGGTCTCATTGAGGCCGCCTCATCCATCAAACCCGAGAACGCACAGACCATGCCCAGCATCGAGACCAACGGCATCCAGATGTATTACGAGGAGCGAGGCTCCGGCGCCCCCCTCATCATGATCATGGGAATCACCGCACCCGGGGCCGTGTGGGAAGTACACGCCGACGCCTGGAGCGGAGATTTTCGCTGCATCACGCCTGATAACCGCGGCGTGGGAGAAAGTGACAAGCCTGCCGGGGATTACTCCTCAGAGATGTTCGCAGATGATTACGCCGGCCTGATGGATGCGCTCGGAATTGAGAAGGCGCGCGTTGTCGGTGTCTCCATGGGCAGCATCATCGCGCAGCAGCTCATGCTCAGGCACCCGGACCGGGTGCAGTCCGCCGTCCTGATGTGCCCTTGGGCCCGTTGCGATCGCTACGCAAAATCCGTCTTCAAGCACATGGCGGACTGCAAGGCAGCGCTCAGCCCGGCCGACTTCATGGAGTGGATCCAGCTGCTGATCTTCACCAAACCCTTCTGGGACAACGACGAATGCTACCAGGGCCTCCTTGATGGCAGGGCAGACGCCACCGGCAACGAGAACCCGCAACCCTTGGAGGCACTCAAAAGCCAGGCGGCCGCCTGCATCAATCACGACGTGCTCGACCAGCTCGGCAGCATCCGCCAGCCCTGCCTGGTCATCGGCGGCAAGGACGATATCTTCACCCCGCTGTGGATGGGCAAGGAAGTCGCCGCCGCCATCCCCGGCTGCGAATCCCACTTCTACGACAATGCCGGCCACGCCTTCCATTGGGAGGTCATGGACGACTTCAATCCGCGTGTCCTCGACTGGCTCAAGGCACACTGAGCTCTCACCCCGACACGCACCAACCCGAAACCCAACCAACCCACAGATCACCCATGGCAATCAAATTCGGCTCCGAAGTCTACACCTGGTTCATGCAGGGAACCGGCAAGGGCTACGACAACAAGCTCGACCACATGATCAAGGTCGCCTCCGAAGCGGGCTTCACCGGCATCGAACCGATGGTGCTGCAGATCTCCGAGGATCCGCTCGGCTGCTGCAGATACTGGCTGGGCGACTTCTGCGACCCGATCAAAATGAAGGACACCCTGCAGGAGCATGGCATGGAACTCGCCGGACTCGCCCTGGTATGCGCCTGGGACAACGAGGAGGAAACCCCGGAAGAGCGCGCGGCGGCCGACTTCACCATCGACTTCCTCAAGCATTTTCCCGGTGCCATGCTCGGTACTGTGACCCTGCCCAGCGGCCGCAAGCCCGACCTGCAGCGCCGCCGCCTCAACATCGCGCGCAACATCAACAACGTTTCGACCCGTGCCAGCGACGCCGGGCTGGTCTGCTCCTACCACCCCAACAGCCCGCCGGATTCGCTGGTGCGCACCCAGTACGACTACGACGTCGTCTTGAGCTCACTCGACCCGAAAGTCACCGGCTGGACTCCCGACGTCGGCCACATCATCCGTGGCGGCATGGACATCATCGAAACACTCAACAAGTGGCAGCACCTGGTCAACCACATCCACTACAAGGACTTCTCCGGCAACGGTCCTGAGCCGTGGGCACAGATGGGCAGCGGCAAGCTCGACTTTCACAAGATCACCGAGTGGCTCACCCTGCGCAATTATGACGGCTGGATCATCTGCGAGGACGAGGCCCACGCCGCCATCGACGACCCGGACGGCGTCACCATGCAAAACGGTCAGTGGGTGAAAGAACACCTCGCGCCGATGGTTTCGTAACAGAGGCCGGACTGCCATTACCCGGGAGGCCTGGCCCCGCCAGCAATTCTTCGGAGGGCCACGATTCTTTCGTCTCCTGGCTTACCCGAACACCTCGATCTGCAGGTCGCGCAGCACCCTGAGTTCGCCCCACTGAGCACCGCGCATCTGACGCGCCCCGGTCTTTCGTCGCGTCCCGTAGCGGTCCCGGTGGCGCTCGAAGGCCTGTTCCACGAAGTCACCGCTGCCGAACACTCCTCCGTCACTGAAATACCGCATCCGGCAGCGCAGCGCCTGCCACAACGGCAAGCGACCCCCGTTGCGGATCTCGCGCAGCACCTGTTGCCGCGAAAATCCCTGCCTTACGGGAGAGCCATCCTCCCTCAAGCCCTTTTCCTCTCCTACACCGTAGAGCAGTTTGCGATATTCCACCGCAGTCTGTCGCCAGTCCGGGCGCCGCGCCCGCTTGCCCTCCGGATCGAGCACCCGCGACAGGCCGCGCCGTGCCTCCGCGGATCCGGCGCAGGCCTCGCCATAGCCTGACCAGATATAGTCAGCCGGATCCTCGACCATGCCCGCACGCACCGGGTTGAGGTCAATGTATGCCGCCATGGCCAGCAGCGCCTGCTCGCTGTCTCCTACCAATACCGACTTGAAGCGATCTTCCCACAGCGTGCCACGCCGTCCTTCCCGGCGATTGAACCACTGTGTGAACCGCTGCTTGAGATCCTTCATGAACAGATCGAGCCGCCCTCTTCTACGCAGAAACCCATCGCGAATCTGTTGTTTTTTCGCAGCAAACCCCCACTGATCACAGTTGGCCAGCTCGGCAGCCAGGTTCTGTGCGGCTTTTGCCCCGAGCAGGGGGCGCACCATGGCGACAAGCTGTGCATCGGATACCGCATCAGCAGGCATCAGCTCGCCCTCATCAGGCACCCGCAAGAGCAGGTGAAAGTGATTGGACATCAGGCAGTGAGTGACCACCTGCACCCCCATAGCCTGCTCCAGGCCCCGCATCACATCTCGGAAACAGGACATCTCCTCCCGGCCGAAGATATGCCGCTTATCCACCACACGTGACATGCAGTGGTAGTAACTGGTTCCCGGTTCAACAAGCCGTGCCTGCCGCATCCAACACCGCTACACCAACCCGACGGTCGCTGCAACAATAAAAGGTCTGTCCCTTTATTGTATTACTGTGAAGAAATGCGAGGCTGGTGCGGGAGTTTTCAGTAGCTCTTGGCGAATGCCACGCGGCGGTGGCTTGGCTGCCCTGTCAGGATGCAGGCGCCTTCCTCTGCATAGGCATCACCATGGGGGATGCAGCGGATGGTGATCTTGAGGTCCTGCTGCAGTCGCTCCTCGTCTTCGGCTGAACCGGCCCAGTGACACAGGGCGAAGCCACCGTGGATTTCGGGTTTGTCTGGGTTGTCGGGAGTGAAAAAGGCCTGCAGTTCTTCCATGGAGTCGATCCTGCGGGTATGCTGGTCACGCAGCGCGGTTGCACGTCGTAACAGCTCGAGCTGGATCCCGGCAAGACGTTCAGCAAAACCCTGGATGAACTCCTCCTTGGGTAGGAAGGCTTTGTCACGGTGCCCGTCGGTGCGGTTGGTCACCGCCACCTTGCGGTTTTCGAGGTCGCGCGGCCCGATCTCGATGCGCACCGGAACGCCTTTCTTGATCCAGTCCCAGGTCTTGGCACCCCCGCCGATATCGCGTCGATCAACCTCGACGCGCACCGGCTGCCCGTCAAAAGTCTGGTGGCGCAGGGTCTCGGCCAGTGCATCGCAGGCATCGAGGACTCCCTGACGGGTTTCCGGCTTCGGTGTGACTGGGATGATCACGGCCTGGGCAGGCGCCACCCTCGGTGGGATGATCACGCCGTCGTCATCGCCGTGCGCCATGATCAGGGTGCCGATCATGCGGGTGCTGACGCCCCAGCTCGTCGTCCACGCAAATTGCTTGCCCCCTTCGTCGCGGCTGGCGAATTCGATACCGGCGGCTTTTGAGAAGTTCTGCCCGAGGAAGTGCGAGGTGCCGGCCTGAATCGCCTTGCGGTCCCCGACCATGGCCTCGATCGTCAATGTCTTGAGGGCTCCCGGGAAGCGCTCGCGCTCGGTTTTTTCGCCGGCAATTACCGGAATGGCCAGATGCTCTGTGAAGAAGTGCTCGTAGACCTGGTGCATTTTTTCGGTCTCTTCGAGCGCTTCCGCTTCGGTTTCGTGCGCGGTGTGACCCTCCTGCCAGAGAAACTCGGTGGTGCGCAGGAAAAGGCGTGGGCGCATTTCCCAGCGCATCACATTGGCCCATTGGTTGATCAGCAGGGGCAGGTCGCGGTAACTTTCGACCCAGCGGGCAAAGGCAGCGCCGATGACCGTCTCGGAAGTGGGCCGGATTACGTAGGGTTCCGCGAGTTCGCCGCGCGGCACCATTTTGCCGTCTTCAAGTTCCAGTCGGTGGTGGGTGACCACTGCGCACTCGGTGGCGAATCCCTCGACGTGGGTGGCTTCCTTCTCCAGGTAGGAGACCGGAATCAACAGGGGAAAGTAGGCATTGCGATGACCGGTGTCCTTGATCATCCGATCGAGTTGTTGCTGGATCTGCTCCCAGAGCCCGTAGCCCCATGGCTTGATGACCATGCAGCCGCGGATGTCCTGGGCATTCTCGGCCATGTCGGAAGCGCGCACGACCTGTTGGTACCACTCGGGAAAATCCTCCGAGCGGGTGGGTGAGATGGCGTTCTGCTCTGCTTTGCTCATGGTCGATGGTGCGGGTGGATCGGACATTTCCATGCACGCGGCCATTGGGCAAGCGGGAGCGGAGGCTTTCTGTTCAGCCCGTTGATGCAACTGGGTGTTTACAGGTGCCCCGATCGGAGCTCCATTCACGCCCCCCGCAGCACCTATTCGGGGAATCCAGCCATGCCCACTACTCTGCTCTCCGAATCCATCCGCAACATTGCCATCATCGCGCACGTCGACCATGGCAAGACCACGTTAGTCGACCAGTTGCTGCGCCAGTCCGGCGCCTTCCGCGAGAACCAGGCGATCGACGAACGCGCCATGGATTCGATGGACCAGGAGCGCGAGCGCGGCATTACCATTCGGGCCAAGAACACTTCGGTGCCATGGCAGGGTGGATTGATCAACATCGTCGATACTCCCGGTCACGCCGACTTCGGTGGCGAGGTGGAGCGTGTGATGAAGATGGTCGACGGGGTGCTGCTGGTGGTGGACGCCTACGAGGGCCCGCAGGCGCAGACCCGCTTCGTGCTCAAGAAGGCGCTGGCTGAGGGATTGAAGCCGATCGTCTTCGTCAACAAGGTGGATCGGCCCAACGCCCGCCCCGAGACTATCCACGACGACGTGCTCGAGTTATTTCTCGAGCTGGAGGCGAGCGACGAGCAGTTCAATGCACCGTTCCTTTATGGCAGCGCCAAGGAGGGCTTCGCCGTGAATGACCTGCAGGATGAGCGCGACGGCATGAACCCGCTCTTCCAGTTGGTGCGGGATTACGTGCCGGCTCCCGAGGCAGATCCGCAGGCGCCGTTCCGCATGCTGGTGTCAAACATCGACTGGAGTGACTACGTCGGCAGGATCGCCATCGGCAAGGTGCTCTCGGGCTCGGTTAAGGCAGGTGACCGGATCTGGCGCCTTTCGGCGGACGGCACTCCGGAGCAGGCCAAGGTGACCAAGGTGTTCGAATACAGTGCCCTGGCGACCAAAGATTCGGAGCAGGGGGTCGCGGGCAATATCGTCGGCATCGCAGGGTTCGAGGAGGTGGGAATCGGCAACACGTTGGCGCTTGAGGAAAAGTCCGAGTTGCTGCCCTTCGTGGAGATCGATCCACCTACCGTGCAGATGCAGTTCATGATCAACAATGGGCCGTTTGCCGGCCGCGAAGGCGATCGTGTCACCTCGCGGGAGATCCGTGACCGGCTCTGGCGCGAGGCCAGGACCAACGTCTCCATCCAGGTGGCCGAGACCGACGAAGCGGGCATCTTCGCGGTCAATGCCCGGGGTGCGATGCAGGTTGCAGTGCTGGTCGAGGAGATGCGCCGCGAGGGATACGAAGTGCTTGTTTCCCGTCCCACCGTGATCGAGCGAGAGATCGACGGGCGCAGGTGCGAGCCTTTCGAAACCCTCTACCTCGAAGTGCCCGATGAATCGGCTGGCGGCGTCATCCAGGGCTTGAATAACCGCAAGGGGAGAATGGAAAACCTGGTTACCAAGAATGGACGGACCCACATCGAGGCGACCATCCCGACCCGGGGCCTGATCGGTTTCGAGTTCGATATTCTCAACCTGACGAGCGGCGAAGGGATCATAAGCCATCTGTTCAAGGAATATGCGCCACGGGTCGGTGAAATCCGCACCCGCAATACCGGCACCTTGGTGAGCATGGAGACAGGACAGGCCATGGCCTACACCCTGGATACGCTGGAGACCCGCGGGAAGCTCTTTATCGGCCCGGGAGATGAAGTGTATGAGGGCATGATCGTCGGCGAGAATCCGCGCGCGGATGATCTTGCCGTCAACCCGACCAAGGCGAAGCAGTTGACCAACTACCGTTCATCCGGGGATGGCAAGTCCAACCAGCTGAGTCCGCCGATCCGGTTCTCCCTGGAGCGGGCGATCGAGTACATAGCCGATGACGAACTTGTTGAGGTGACACCAAAGAGCCTGCGCCTGCGTAAGTTCGTCCTCGATCCGCATGAGCGTAAACGGATGAAGAAGCGTGTTGAGTAGGGGGTACTCGATCCCTGTTCAGGTGCCGAACTGCAGTTTGCTGAGCATTCGGTAGAGGCCCTCAGGATTGTCGATGAGCTCCTCGTGGGTGCCGGACTCGGCGACCGCGCCGTCCTGCAGGACGAGAATGCGGTCGGCATCGCGGATGGTTGCCAGGCGGTGCGCCACGATGATCGAAGTGCGTCCCTCCATGAGTTTCGCGAGGGCTTGCT
>JBDQJG010000051.1:0-17313 GCA_040263955.1 Verrucomicrobiales bacterium | reverse complement strand
TCCAGGTGTCTCTCTGAGGCCTCTCTCCGAACGGCAGCCCGTTCGGCGCTGCCGGCAAGCGTCACCAGGGCGCAGCACCCCTGCCCGGAGTCGACTCGCTTTTCCCGAAATAATCGCCTACGCTGCTGCGTTTTCCTACCAGCACCATGAAAAGCCTGACCTCATTGCTTCCCGCCGGCCTGCTCACCGCTGTCGCCATTGCCGCCATCCACTGCGCCGTGGCACAGGACAAGAAAAAACCGCAGACCTGGGAAATGATCAAGGCAGCCCGCCTGAAGCCGGTTTCCGTCGAGGTGCAGCAACAAATCGAGGCTGCCCTGCCAGCCGCTGCCACATCGACTCCGGAAAAGCCACGCAAGGTCCTCGTATTCTATCGCTGCGAGGGTTTCGTTCACACTTCGATCGCGCCCGGCAACCATGCCGTGGTTCGCCTGGGAGAGAAAACCGGCGCCTTCACCGCCGACCTCGCCGATGACTACGAAGTCTTCAACAGCGACAACCTGCTCGGCTACGACGCGGTGCTCTTCAACAACACCACCCGCCTCAAAATGCCCGAGGAATCGATGCGCGAGGCCCTGCTCGCTTTCATGGCGGAGGGCAAGGGGGTAATTGGAATCCACGGTGCCAGCGACAATTTCTACGAATGGAAAGAGGGCGGTGAGATGATGGGTGGCCACTTCAACGGGCACCCCTGGACCGCCGGGAAGCACTGGGCCTTCCAGCTCGACGACCCGGAACACCCGGTCAACAAGGTCTTCGAGGGCAAGGGCTTCTGGCACAAGGACGAAATCTACCAGTACAAGCCTGATACCTTCGCCGGACCCGAGAAGCTGCGCTTGCTCGTCTCGCTCGACATGTCGAAAAAGCCGGTTGCCGATCAGCTGGAAGCCAAGCAGTTCGCCCGGTTCAATGAGACCTACCCCCCTGGGAACCGCCCGGTTCCGGTGTCATGGGTCCACGAATACGGCGGTGGCAGAGTATTCTATACCAACCTCGGGCACAATGACCTGACCTTCGCGAGCGCCCCGGTCCTGCAGCACCTGCTCGATGGCATCCAGTTCGCACTCGGTGACCTGCAAGCCGATGCCACTCCCACCGCCGACATCTCGCCGGCTCCCGTCCCAGTGCCGGCTCCGGCTGAGTCGCAATGACACCGACTGCCGGGATGTGATTTCCTACTCCGCCAACCAGCGCAGATTGCGAAACTCCGGAGGGCCGCCCTGCCATGAGGCACCAAGTGCACGGGTGATCTCCTCGCCGCTGTTATCTTTCCCCTTCAAGGACTCGCGCGCGCCCAGCCGCAGCTCCTTGATGCCTTCCCAGCCGATCATCTCGGCTCCGGCGGCATCGGTGAAATCCGCGGGCGTCAGGATCACCTGCTGCCATTCCGAGCCGCCTACCAGGTCTACCTCGACGGCGCGCTGATCGATCCCGACCACCAACTTGTTGGCCTGTCCGGCACGCACCTCGAGCACCAGCCGGGCTCCCTCCGGCGCGCTCCACAGCGGGTGGTAGACCTTGTGGGTCTTACGCGTCCAGTCACCGGGTGTTTCCGTGAACCACTCCTTTTCCCAATCCTTTTCAAAGGTCTCGATCACCAGCTCCGGCTGGAGCGTTGCCCGCTGCCCGGCTGCCTGCAGCTGCGCCGGACTGATGATGCGTAACAGGGACGATACGACGAAGCTGTCCGCGGTGAAGCTGGCGTGATAATAGCCTGCCCCGCTGACCGGATCATCCAGCGCATAGAGCACGTTGGCGTAGACCCACAGGGACTTGTCGGTGGCCGAAAGCGGTAGCTCCGCTGCCCAAGTGCCGTCCTTTTCCTCCACCGCGGCATGGTGCCAGAAACGATTGATGCGATTCTCCCGGAGCCCAGCGTCACCCCCCTCGATCCCCTGCTGGGTGTAATACACGTCGACGGCCAGGATCGGCCGGGACGCATCCGGAGCGACCGAGAGAACCGGCACACGATCGCCGCCATCCAGGTGCACGGCCGTCACCGGCGTTGCCGGCCAGGTGAAGACGCCTCGCAGGTGCTCATCGAACCACAACAGGGTAGCCACCTCGTGCTCCGGTAGATCCTTGTGCGCCATGTGGGGCGAACAGGTGACCCGCCACGGGTTGTCTCCGAGTTCGGCTGTGGCCGCGATGAGATCGTTGATGTGGCCGTGAAAATCATTCGCCGGGCTCAGGAAAATGGTCGGGCAGGCAATGCTCTGCAGGCTGGGTGCGTCGCCGACACTCTCCCGGTGCAGTGGATCACGATTGTAGCGATCACTGATCCCACCGCAGGACGGAGCTGCGGCCCTGACGCGATGATCGGCACCAGCAGTAAGGACAGTCAATTTTCCGCCCATCGAATGGCCGTAAACTCCGAGCAGATCGCTGTTTACCTCCGGCTGCTGCTCGAGAAAAGTCAGGGCCCGCCGTGCTGCCATGGTGCACAGAAACCAACTGCTGTTACGCGGCGAGGGGGCGGGATCAAGCACCCAGTCAGCAGGCGCCGGTAAATTGCCGAATGCATCCCTGCCATATCGACTCGGCGCGTGATAAGCATCAAGCGCCCCCCAGTCGGTAGTCAAACGATAAGCCGGATCATCAACCTTTCCCTCCCAGAACAACTTCACTTCCTTCGGAGTTACCCGGTAATCGGGTGCCGAGATGCGCCCCGCCCACGAGATCGCGATGGTGGCATAACCACGCTTCGCATTGGCCAACACCGCGCGGTGATCGGCGTACTGTCCCCCACCATGAATCTGAACCAGCCCGGGAAGATCTTCGGCCTCCACCGGGTGCCCATAAATGGCCGCCATCATTGCCGTGCGCCCCTTGAAGATCCCGACGCGATAGCGCAAGACCTGCATCGCGACTCCTTCTTCCTCCCACTGGTGGAGGACTTCCACATCGAGCGGTTCAGCGCGCGGGTCGAACTCGCCCCACATCTCCTCGAAGGTCCGCGGAACCTCAGCCTCCCCAAGAGGCGGCAGAGTCTCCGCACCGCGAGCCGTGTTCAAGCCCATCAGGCCGACCAGCAATGCGGGAAGACTTCGTAAAAGAATTCGTTCGGCATTCATCTGTTTTGATTTTTTTGATATCCCTTGTGATTTTCTCTCCAGCAGATGAACCACATGACCAGCACGCGGCAACCTGCTTCTTTCAACAGCAGAGCACTTTTTTCGCGCGCATCCATCCGCGCACGTTGTAGCTTGCCGCACCACGGCAGAAGCCGACGAGCCCTCCCGAATCGCCGCACCTCCACGCCTGCAAGATCCGTCGCAACCGTATTGACTCGACCCGACTTACCATGCCGCTTTCCAATGCCGATCGCGAGGCACTCTACACGACACTCTCGCGGCTCATCGGTGCGGGGTTTCCCGCTGCCAAGTCAGTACGCACCCTGCGCGATCACAAACTGCCAACTTCCCAACGGCTCGCAGTCGTCCGGCTCGATGAGGCCCTGCAACTTCACTACGATTTTGCCAGCGCACTGGAAGACACCATGGGATCCGATGCCGCCGAACTCGATGTGGCGGTTATTCGGGCCGGTCAGGACGGCGGCCGCCTGCCCGAGTCGCTCGATACCCTGGCCACCTACTACCGCCAACGTCACCAAACCAATCGCGCTGTCCGCACCCAGCTCATCTACCCGGCCATTCTTCTGCACCTCGGCGTCCTGCTGCCCTGCCTGCCGAAACTCATCGCGGAACCGGGCCTGGCGCCGCTGCTGACCGCGCTGGCGGTCCTCGCCGGTCTCTGGATCCTGCTGTTTGCGGGACTGCTCACCCTGCGACGCCTCAATCGCATCGCCCTGCACAGCCGAGGTGCTGATTGCTTCCTCAATCGGATCCCGCTGTACGGGAAAATGCGAAGACACAGCGCTCTGTCACGCTTCACCGCGGTGCTGGGGTTTTTTCTCTCCTCGGGCAGAACAGTTTCCGCCTCGCTGCGAGCCGGCGGCCGGGCCAGCGGCAGCGGCACGCTCCTGAATACCGCCGAGGAAGCCGCACGCGACATCGAGCACAACGGCAACACGCTGAGCGGCGCCATCGCCGATCGCCGCGGTATCCCCAAGCCACTCAAACAAGGTATCCGCACGGCCGAACTGAGTGGCGGGCTGGACACCGAGATGCAGCGCTGGTCGAAACATCATGCCGAGATGACCGAGGAAGCGGCAAGGGCCCTCGGCACATGGGTGCCGCGCTTCATCTACCTGATCGTCGTTCTCGCTGTGGCGTGGCAGATTATCCAAACTGCCAGCGCGGTCTATGCGCCCGTCTTTGAAATGCTCGACCAGATGTAAACGCCCACCCACAACGTTTCCCCGACTACCCGCAAAGGGCGAGGTTGAAATCTCCTGCCGACAGCGGTTTCCTTGGACTGGCATTCAGCCGTCCCTTTTCCGGCCCCCTCCCTCCTGTTCCGCTCTCATGACGAAAGTAGCCGCCATCATCATCAACCGCGACCGCCCGGAACTTGCCGATCGTGTCTTCGAGCAGGTTGGCACCATGGGCGCTGGCATGCAGGTGGATTCCTACCTCGTCGAATGTGGCAGCAGCCGTGCCGGCACCAGCCGCAACGCGACCCACCACTTCCGCGACCGCTCGTATCGCGGGCGCTACTACGGGTTCCACCGCGGGCTGCAATTCGCCAACCGCGATGGCGGTCCCTACGACTTCTATTGGTTCGTGGTCAATGACATCACCTTTCCCAAGGACCAGGATACACTGGGGGAACTCGTCGGTGCCATGGAGGAGGCTCCCCGCATGGGCTTGATCGGGCCTGGTGAACCGGATGCCGACGACTACCGGGGCTGCCACCCGCAAGCCGGCCGACGCTGGCACAAGGCGTCCACGGTACACGGGCTCGCCCAACTGATCCGCGGCGAGGTCATCCATTCGATCGGCTACATGAACCCGCGCTTTTACTACTCGCAGGGCGCCGGCACGGAATACTCCTACAAGCTCTATTCCAATGACTGGTTCCTGGCTTACTCGGATGTTGCCACACTGGAGCACGACACCTCGGGAAGCACCTACGGCAGGGTAGTAGGCATTTCGCGTCACGAATACCACCGACGGGCACGTCGATTCGCCTCCCGCTACCTGCGCGAGCACTACGGTGAGGACTGGGACAAAAAGTTCGCCGCGGTATTGCCGGATGACGTCGAGGAAAACACCTTCCCGTGGCAGCGCGAGGTCTGGGAGACCGAGCTCTCGCGTAACCCGAAGGACTTCTGCCCGTGGTTCTGGAAACTGGGAAGCCTCGCAAAGCGCCTGATCGGAGTGAACCGGAATCCAAGCCAATGAAGATTCTCATCATCAACGGTTCGGATGCAAAGGGCGGCGCCGGGAAAGTCTGCCGGGTACTGGCCGCCGGACTGCGGGACAGGCACCACGAGGTCACCTTTCTGGTGGGTGGCAAAAGCGGGGAGGATCCTTGTGTACGCGAGATTCCGCGCGCGCAGGCTGCCACTGGCAAATGGCGCCGCAAGGTCATTCACCGCCTCGGCATCGACCACTGCCATCTTGACTCGTCCTTTCCCCGCAACCTCGGCTCCGGCTTCCTCGAACAGTTCGATCTCATCCACCTGCACGACGCGCCCTCGCTCAACATCTCCGCCCTGCCGTGGCTTACCCGCATCCGTCCCGTGCTCTGGACCATGCACACCATGGGTGCGTTCACGGGCAATTGCATCTATGCCTACGACTGCGAACGCTGGAAGCGCGCGTGCGGCAGGTGCCCGCAGTTCGGCGTATGGCCTCTGAAGTGGCTCCACCGGGATGCCTCCCGGGCCAACCTGCATATCAAGCGCCTCGCACACCGCCGCTCCCGACTCCACATCGTCGGGGTCTCGGAATGGATCTCCGCCCGGGCCCGGGAGGGCATTACCGGCAGGCACCCGGTGACCACCATCCAGAACCCGGTCGATACCGCTGCCTTTACGCCGATTGCGAAATCCGAAGCCAGGCAGCAACTCGGTATTGCACCCGACCGGAAAACCATCCTGTTCGCCATCTCGAGCAATCCGGAAGATACCCGCAAGGGAACCGACATCATCGCGGCGGCACTGCCGCTCCTGACGACAAACGCAATCACGCTGCTCCCGCTCGGCATCGGAGAAGGCGCCGAAATCTTGAGCGAGTTGTTCGCCGGTCACGCCTTTCTGCCGCCTCGCCACCTCGACAACGATACCGACCTGAACCTGTATTACAGTGCCGCCGACGTGGTCTGGCATCCCAGCCGGGCGGATACCTCGTCGATGGTCGGGCTGGAGTCCATGGCTTCCGGCACGCCGGTGATCGCGGCCCGCGTCGGCGGGGTTCCCGAAGTGATCGGCGACGGTATCGGAGGCATCCTGATCGACCAGGAATCACCGCAGCAACTTGCCCGAGAAACCGATCTGCTGTTCGCGAACCCGGAGAAACTCGCGGCGCTGTCCGCATCGGCTCGCACGCGCACCGAGCAGGATTTCAACATCGAGCGGTTCCTCGATGGCCACGAAAATCTCTACCACGCGATTCTCGACAACAACGCAAGCACGACCCGAAGCAGCGACTGACAAGCCATCATGACCGAACCCGATCATGCCCCGAGCTCTTCCCGGCACGCCGTCGGCTTGGTTGCCGAGAACCTCTTCCTCGAACACGATACCGGCGAAGGTCACCCGGAGTGCCCGGCGCGCTTCCGTGCGGTGCTTGATCGTCTGCGTCAAGCCGGGCTCGCAGCCCGGATGCAGCCGATACCTGCCCGTCCGGCGACTGACGCGGAGATCGAGCGCTGTCATCCACGCGTCTACCGGGAACTCGTCGAGACGGAGATTCGAGGTGGGGCCCGCCAGTTGACTACCGGCGACACCATCGTCTGCCCGCGCTCACTCGAAGTCGCACTGCACGCCGCCGGTGGCGCCATCGAGGCGGTCGAGCGCGTAGTCGGCGGCACTCTCAAGCGTGCGTTCTGCGCGCTCCGCCCCCCCGGCCACCACGCCACCGCTTCAGTCGGCATGGGCTTCTGTATCTTCAACACCGCCGCCATCGCAGCCCGCCACGCCCAGCGGGCACTCGGCCTGGAACGTGTCGCCATCCTCGATTGGGATGTGCACCACGGCAACGGCACACAGGACATCTTCTACTCCGACGGCTCAGTACACTTCTGCAGTACGCACCAGTCACCGTGGTATCCGGGCACCGGCGCTGCCGATGAACGCGGCGAAGGCACAGGTCTCGGGAGCACCCTGAACTTCCCCTTGCCGGCCGGGTCCGGCATGGCGGAGGTGGGTGCGGCCATCGAGAAGCGGTGGGTTGCTGCAATGCGTGCATTCCGTCCCCAGCTCATCATCATCTCCGCCGGATTCGACTCCCGTATCGGCGACCCACTCGGGCAATTCAGGCTCACCGATGAGGACTTCGCAGCCCTCACCCGGACTGTGATCGAAGTCGCCGATACCCACGCCGGGGGCCGGATCGTCTCGCTGCTGGAGGGTGGCTACGACCTCGCAGGCCTGTCCAACGCGGTGGAGGCACACGTCTCGGTTCTGGTTGCCGGAAGCTGAGCCGAGTATCCGGCCCGGGGAGCGACCCCGGCAGGCTCAGCGCCCACCCGGCACCCTGAACAGCAGGCGGTGACCCAGCACGGAAAGGATCAACAGGCTGCCGATCACGATCAGGGTCAGCTCCGCTTGCTGCCAATGCCAGTCGACAAACTGCCGCGCCTCGTGAATGAGCAACACGCCGAGCACGGTGCCGAGAATCCGACCGCGACCCCCGTAGATACTGGTGCCACCGACCACCACCGCAGTGATCACATCAAGCTCGAGTCCCATGCCGGCCTCGGCCGTGGCCGAGCGGCGTGCGGAATAACCGAGTGCGGCGACAGCCGCCAGGAAACCTGTCGCGCCGTACAGCGCGAACTTGAGCCGATCAACCGCCAGCCCGGAAAACCGCGCCGCGCTCTCATTGTGCCCGATGGCACGGATCGTGCGCCCGGCGACCGTGCGGGAGAGAACGAGCCCGGCCGCAATCGCGAGCGCCACGCACAACACCGGCACCAACGGAAAAGTTCCGGCAAACAGGGCCTTCAAATCGGGCAGCGCTTCCACCGGTGCGTTGGTAGTCGCTCCCTGCAGGCCCTCGGCAAATCCCCGATACATCCCGTAGGTAGCCAATGTCACCAGCAGGGGGTGCACCTTGATTTTCGTAACCAGGACACCATTGAGCGAGCCGGCCGCCACGCCAGTGAGCAAGCAGATCACAATGCACACCGGCACCGGCAGCCCGCCGTGCATGGCGAGACCGAGTGCCACCGAGCAGATGCCCATGGCTGATCCAACCGAAAGATCAATACCGCCGGTGATGATGATCAGAGTCATGCCGAGGGCCAGTAGAGCAAGTTCCCAGATCTCCCGAGAAAGCTCCAACTGCACTTCGATCTTGAGAAAAGACGGATCAAGCACGCCCGCCAATCCCAGCACGCACACCAGCAGGCCAATGAGAATCAACTCGTAACGGTATCCCTTCATCCTGACAGCCCTCCCTTCGCACGGCCGTCGCGCTGGCCGAAATGATCAGTCACCACCGCCAGCAGGATCATGGCTCCCTCGATCGCCCGCTGCCACTTCACCGCCTCAGGGCCGAGATCCATGAAATTGAGCACCGTCCGGATCATGGTAATCAGGATCACTGCCAGCACCACGCCGGCGAGGCGACCGCGGCCACCGGTAATCGCTACCCCACCGACCACCACGCACGTGACCACCTTGAGCTCGAGACCGACACCCGTGGAGGTCGACACATTGCCGAACTTGGCCACCCACAGGATCGCAGCCAGGCCGGTGAGCAACCCGGTAACGGTAAACGCGAACAACTTTGTCCGAGCCTCCGAAATACCGGCCAGGCGCGCCGATGCAGGATTACTTCCCAATGCATATATCCTACGCCCCATCGCCATCCTGTTGCACACTATCCAGGTCGCGAACACGACCCCGGCAGCGATGCAGAGATCGACGGGAACCCTGCCACCGGTTCCCAGCCAACGAAGCTGCGACGGGAAATTCTTGATATCACCCCCGCCGATCATCCAATCCTGGGCGCCATCCAGGGCGATGAGCAGGCCGAGTGTGACGATGATCGAGGGCACACGCCCGAACACCACGAGGCAACCGGTGCACAGGCCGACCACGCCTCCAGCCGCCAGCACCACGGCAATCCCCAGCCACGGATGCAGGCCCATGCCCGGCGCGCTGGTGGAGCAGAGTAATCCCAGCATGGCTGCCAGCACTCCGAGCAACGACCCGACCGAAATATCGATCTCTCCGCAGACAATGACCAACATGACCCCGCAGGCGATGATCAAGGCAGGCACACTGTTGATGAGAATATCCAGCCAATTGGCCGCCACAAAGGACGGGTCGACAAGACTTGCAGCCAGCGTCAGTATCCCGATGAGCAGCAACAGGCCAGCCTCCCGGTTACGGATCAGAATCGCCAGTGCCCTCATGACGCCGATACCTCCCGTGTATTGCCGCGCGCGGCGCGCCTGCTTGCCTCACCCGCCGGCAGGGCGAGGCGAAGCACCTCCTCTTGCGTGGCCCGCGTACCATCCAACTCACCACGGATCCGCCCGCCCTCCATCACCAGAATCCGATCACTGATGGCCAGCAGCTCGGGCAGATCGGAGGAGATCACCAGGGTGGCCGTGCCCTGCGCGGCCAGTTCCCGAATCAGGCGGTGGATTTCCGCCTTGGCACCGACATCAACCCCACGGGTCGGCTCATCGAGGATCAAGAGGTCTGGTCGATTCGCCAACCACTTTCCCAGGACCACCTTCTGCTGGTTGCCGCCCGACAGCGATTCCACCGGCAGATCGGGGTCACCGGTCCGCACAGATAACCTTGCCACCAGCTCACTTACCAGCTTGCTCTCCTCACGGGAATCGATCAGCCCGAAGCGGCTCAATTCCGGCAAGGCCGCCATGGTCAAGTTCTCACTGATCGGCATGGGTAGCACCAGGCCCTCGTGCTGGCGATCCTCCGGCACCAGGGCGATGCCCGCCTTCATGGCAGCCCGCACGCTGCCACCCTCGAGCTGACGCCCACCAACCAGGACCGCTCCATGCTGGTAGGCATCCACACCAAAGATGGCGCGCGCCACCTCCGAGCGCCCCGCGCCCACCAACCCCCCGAGCCCGAGAATCTCTCCGCGGTGCACGGTCAGTGAAATGTCTTCAAACAGGCCCGAGGAGCCGAGACCGCGCACCTCGAGGCAGGGTTGCTGTGTGCTTCCCTCGTGACTGCCGTGGCGGGTCAAGGCGTCGACCTCGCGTCCGACCATCTGCTTGATCAAGCCGGCATGATCGATGGCATCGATGGCACTGGTGGCAACCAGCTGACCGTCACGCAGCACCGTAACCCGGTCGGCCAATGCGAACACCTCCTCCAGCCGGTGGCTGACGTAGAGCACGCTCACTCCATCGGCCCGCAGCCCCTTGACCAGGTCGAGCAGAATTTCCGTTTCCCGCGCCGAGAGCGAAGCGGTCGGTTCATCCATAATCAAGAGCCGGCAGTCGCGCAGCAGCGCGCGAGCCATCTCCACCATCTGCCTGTGTGCCACGGTGAAACTGCGCAGCGGACGGCCCACCTCGAGTTGCAATCCGAGCCTGCCGAGCGCCACAACCGCCTGTTTCTCCATGGCCGCACGATCCAGCAGGAGTCCCTTTTTCACTTCCCGCCCCACGAACAGGTTGTCGACCGCGTCAAGATCCGGAAAGGAGGTCGACTCCTGATGAATGACCGCGATTCCAGCCGCCTCGGCAAGCCGCACATCACCGGTCTCGAGCAGCTTGCCCGAGACGGAGATCGTACCGGCATCAGGCTTGACCACGCCGGTAAGGCACTTGATCAGAGTCGACTTGCCCGCACCGTTTTCCCCGCACAGCGCGTGCACTTCCCCCGTCCGGATGCCCAGCGATACCTTCCCGAGAGCCTGCACTCCACCATATGCCTTGGACAGATCCTCGATTGCGAGCAAGGCATCGGACATGGCGCTTACCTTTCCACCCTTCACCGCGCCTGATCAATCCTGCTTTCAGCCATATCGCCGACCCCATCCGCCGATCGCTCACGTCCAAGTTGCGCCTCACCGGCAAACCAACGCGGATGACAGCGCGCGAGACTCTGCAGGGCGAACCCGGTGCCATAGGGCTGGTGGTAATCATACAGCGGGAAATCCCACCAGCTGCCATCCCATTCCTGCAGACGCATCAACTCCCCGGCCATCCGCGCCTGGCAGGCTGCGCGCTTTTCCGGAGCGAGCAACTCGATGGCCAGGGCACCGTAATAGTGACTGTAGTAGAAGAAATACCCGGCGACCTGGAAATGCGACTCGTGCGGCACCGGGCGCTTGCGCGCGATGTCCACCCAGAGGTGGCGGTTCAACAGGCGATTGACCCAGGTCTCGAGCTCACCGGAAAAATCGACCGCGGGCCCCCGCCATAGGTCCTGCGCCACAAAGCACGCGAGCGATCGGCCGAGGCTGCCTGCCGGACGATTGATGCCGACCCTCGGCATCATCCGCGAGTCCTCGGAATAAACGAAACTGCCGTCGGCAACCTGTTGCCGCTCGATGGTTGCCAGGGCTTTCTCCACCAGCGCGCCGGGAATCTCCACGCCGCCGACCTGCCGCGCGCGGTGCAACCCGATGAGTGTTGTGGCAGTGGTAAAGCTCGTCGGATAGCCGCCGGGCTGCCGGGTTCCGTACTTGAAATCATAGTATCCCCAACCCCCGGCCACGCTGGCGTAGCGACCGAGCAACTCGACCTGTCCGACCATCACCGCACGGATCTCATCCAGAGTCGCGCTATCTCCGGCATGCCGGCGGGCCATGCGCGCCAACGCCTCCAGTCCGAAACCGTGTCCCCAGATATTATAAATCGCCCGGGCATCGGCACGACGCAAACGCGGCAGACTGGCCAGCAGCCAGGCCTCTCCCCTCTCGATAACCACCGGATCAACATCGACCAGTTGCTCGCAATCAATTAAAGCCGACAGGGCCAACGCCGACGTTCCCGCCCGAAAGGCATGATGCGCACCTGGCACCGGTGCATACACGTTCAAGCCCTTGGTGAGCTGCGGACCGCCCCATGAACCATTCACATTCTGCGCCTGCGTGAGGAAACTGACCCCACGTGCCATCACTGCCTCGAGGAAGCGCGCCTCAATGAGCGGCTCATCGGCACGCGCAAGACCCGTAACCAGGCTGAAGAGTACCATCCACGAGAACCGTGCAGGCGTTCGTGAAGCAGGCAAGCCGACCGGGTTCTTCATCTCAAGGCTTGGCGACAAGCACCTTGGTCCCTGCTTCCAGTCCAGAGACAATCACGACCCTGTCGCCATCCCTCGGACCGCTGCGCACCACGCTGGCCGTGGCCCTGCCCCCATCCACCCCGGGTTGGTAGACGACTTCCTCCAGCTGTCCTGCGCGGATCCGCTCATGCACCACCTTGGCGGGGAGAACCAACGCTTCAGGATCGTAAAAGACCTGGAATACCACCTTCGCCGACCGACCCGGCCACAGCAGCTCGCGCGGAACAGCACCCTGCATCTGCGCCACTCCGAAATACTCGCCCTCCACGCCAGACACCATCTGCAATTCCGAGAGCACAACCCCGGCGTGCCCATCGACTGTTCCCTCGAGCTTGGCCACGCCTGCCATGCCTTCACGCAGGTGCCGAAGGTCTTTCTCCTTGAGCTTGAGATACAGCACTCCCGGGTGACGCTCGAGCACAGTCATGACCACCTCGTCGGGCGATATCTTGCCCCGCGGTTGGAGCTTCGTCTTGACCCGTGATGCAGTCGTGGGCTTGCCTGCTTCCACTGCCCCATGAACAACCATGCCATCGATCGGGGCGCACACCGAACCGAGCAATTCGAGATCTGCTTTCAACTCGGCAAGAGCCCGACGCTTTTTTTCGAGGGTCTGCTCGGCGGCGATCACCTCATGCTGCTTCGCCCTGCGGGCATTGGGAATCGTCACCTCTGCCAGGGCAAGCTCGACATCGGCGCGCTCCCGCTTGATTTCCTCGGTCCTGTCCTCCCGCGCGATGGTCGTGCCGACAAGCAGGTCGTGAGCAACCTGCGCGCGCTCGAGCATGTTACCCGCATACTCCACCGCGTTGCGCTGCCGCTTGATGATGATTTCCTCGGTCTCCTCGGTCAAATCATCCGCCTCATACATCATCAACAGCTGCCGCAATTCCTCCTCTTCGTATTCCAGCATTTCGGTGGCACGCTTTAATTTCTGCGCTTCTTCGAGCAATTTCCGCGGGCGTGCAGTCGCCTGATAGTAGTCATAATCCACCTTGGTCTCACGGCAGGTGCGGCGTGCTTTAGCCAGGTCGCCGGCTTCCGTCGCCCGCAGCCGTTGCAACTCCGCCCGCGCCAGCAACAACGCCTGCTCCCTGGCGGGAAGTTCCCGCTCGGCGTCAACGATCGCTTCCTCCAAGAGCCTGGTATCGAAGCGCACCAGCGAGTCTCCCTTGCGCACAACCGACCCGTGCGGCACCGCCTCCAACACCCGCAGGTCGTTCCATCTCTCCGTAGCCACACGAATCTCATGATCCTGCCGCGCACCCAGGACCCCGTCCACCTCAAGTAGAATTTCAACTTCCTGTTTCTCCACCTCAATCGTCTCCCCTCCCTTGGAAGTACCCGGCGACTTCTCCTGTCGCGGCGGCCCAGGTTGTTGCTTGGCTTGCTGCTCAGGCACTGCCTTGGAGGACTGGCCAACCTGCTGGTCAGGCTCAGGTTGCGGCTTGTCCTCAGTCCTATCCCGCTTGTTCTGCTCCTCCACCGGTGGCGCGGTCTCGCCAGCTGGTTGCCCGCCGTTCTCTGAATTGTTCCCCTGCGCCGAAGCGATTGATACACCCCAAGCGAGGAACCCGAGGCATACAAACGGAATCACCGCCCACAGCACTGCCTTTACCAGAATCCTCTCGATCAGTCTCATGCGAGGCCAAGGTCAGGCCTGACATGGCCACCGGCAAGCCGGAACTCTCCGATTACCCGGTCGAGACCGGTGGTCCGGCGCGCTACGCTCTCGGGTGGGCACACGCACGCTCCGGCCCACGTACTTCGGGCAGGCGCTCTTATCTGCCTGCGGATGCCAAAATCAGGGCAAGCTCCGGGGAATGCCTGACCATCTCCGCGGCAAGCTTTTTGAGCCGCTCCTCCTCAAGAACATGCGCATTGACAGGGCCTTCGGATTCGGTGCAGAAAATCCGGCTGAATCTGCTCGCCAGCGGATCGACCATGCCCACGGTGGTGTCGGTGTCAGTGTCGGGTGTTTGCAGCATACTTGGTTGATGGTTTGTTGTGAAGTTCCTGCTGCCCTCTCAGGGGACGCGACAGACTGATACCTAATCAGATACGATTTCCATTTCGGGCGGCAGCTTGTGCAGCGTGCCGTCCTTGACGAGATCACGAATCTTCTCTTTCACCAGATCCGCCGCTGTATCGGCCACGTTCTTGCCATACATGCCGTCCATCGTGAGCGCTTCGAGATAGCGCTTGATGTTACCGGTGACGGACAGAGTAATCTGCTCGGAAGAAAGGCTGTTCTTGGCTCTGGGCATGGAACCTGGTTCGCAGTCTAACAAACCAATTTCTTATATGCAAGATAAGTTTGCCATTTTTATCTAATAATTATTTTTTACACAAAGAGCCTGGCCACGTTTCCTCCTGAGGCGTTCACCCGATGCCCATGCTGCCCACCAATTCGACACATCCCGCGCAAAAGGCAGCCGAATGCCACACCGCGCGCTGCCGACGCCCTCAGTTCCGGGCAAGCTGCGCACGCAAGCGAGGCAGGTCCACTTTTCCGATTTCGGAGCGAGGCAGCCGCTCCAGCACCGAAACCCGCGCCAACCGCTCGATCCCGGGTCGCTCGTCATTCCAGCACGCCACCACGTGCTCGAGAGCCCCAGAGGTCTCCGGCCGATCTTCCGCAACCACAACCAGCATGCGGTCACGGCCATCCGGCACATCGAGCACGACCACTTCCAGGACCAATCCCGCTGCCGCCAACCTCGCTTCCAATTCCGCCTGCAAGGCATCGAGGGATACCAATTCGCCGAGAATCTTCACCACCGCATCCGCACGGCCCAGCCACCTGAGCCTGGTTGCACCATCCCGTAACTCGACGCGATCCGCCGTATGAAACCAACCACCGGACCCAGGCAACGGCGCCCTCCGCCACGCACCCTGTGCCCCATTACCCATACCTGCTCCGGCACAGCTCTCCAGGTAGCAGTCTGCCAGCGCGCACCCCTTGATCTCCAGGACACCACTACCCGGATCAACCCTCAGTTGCCATCCGTCCATGCATGGCAGCATCTCACCGGGCGACTCACCCGGCAAACCGGTCGCCACCTGCGAGGCCGTCTCCGTCATGCCATAACTGGGTAACAGCGGCCAGCCGAGGGCATGCGCTCGCGCCGCCAATGCGTTCTGCAGTCTTCCTCCCCCGACCACGATGCCACGCAGACCCGCCGGGGGCCGCTCACCAAGCGCCACCAGGTCCGCCACCTGCGCCGGCACAAGCGATGCCCAACAAACAGCCTCATCCATGAGCATGCGATGAAAGCACGCCGCATCCCACCTGCCCGGCAGCGCCGCGGTCTGCTGTCCAGAAATCCATGCCCGCAACTCCACACCGAATCCGCCAACGTGAAATACCGGCAGAGCACGTAGCCACCTCTCACCAGCGCCGATCCCGAGGTGCGCGATCACCATTCGGGCCGATGCCTCCAGGCTGGCGCGCGTATGAATAACGATCTTCGGATCACCCGTGCTTCCCGAGGTCGCAAAGCCAACCTCTCCGGCCCCCAATTGCGGCATCTGGAGCCCCGCCGCGTGCATGCGGGAAACAAGCGCAGGACTCGCCAGAAGCATGCCCTTCCCGCTGTCCCACTGCTCACGCAGAACTTGCGAGCTCACTCCAGGTTCTTCCATGCGAGTCCCTCCAGGTAATCGTCGAAGCCAAGTCCCATACCGCTCGGTGGCAACAGCCGTGCACCCTCCTGCTCGACCAGACCAAGTGCCGCGTCCCCGGCAAAGTGCCCGTGCGTGAGGAGCCCACACCCCCGGAAGTCGATGTGCGCAAAATCGCCCGCCGCAATCCTCGCCGCCCACCAGGCTGCCCACATCTGACCGATCGGGTGATCCATGTAGCTGGTCACCAGCAACGGCATCCTGCCAGCTCCAAGCATGTCGCCATCATCGCGAGCAGGCTTGAAAACCCCAAGCGTTGCTCCCTCGGGAAGCCCGCAGCCATCTAGTCGCAATCCCCGATCCAGCGCGAGATCGCCTTCAAACGCGCACCGCAGTCGACCCCAATCCCCGGGATCGTAGGGGCAGGGATCCTCGACCAGTTCGATGCGCGCGCGCAGGTCGGCGCTCATGCCACGGAAAAAAGCCACCGCTTCCGATGCAGTAAGCACCGCGTTGAAATCAAGGCGCAGGGGAACGTCGACGGCATCCGCCACCCTCGCCACGCTGGCGAGGGCCAGGTGCCTTTCGCTGCCCAGTTTCAACTTCACGGCCGGGAATCCGCCCGCGGCGATCTCATGTGCCTGGCAGATTGCATCTCTCTCACCCTGCCAAAGATAATGACTGGCGGGAATCTGCAGTCCGGAAAACAGGCTCACGCCCCGCTCACGGGCGGTTCCATCGATCGCCATGCACTGCAGCGCACGCTTGCCGAGTCCCAGGGGCCGCCCCCGTCGCAAAGCATCCAGTTCCTGCTCCAGCGATGCATCCCCCAACTCGGGCCACGGGTGAATGCATCCGATTCCCCCCCGCTCGGCATCGCGGAGCAGCACTCCGGAAAACTCCGCCCTGCCGCCCCGACGCGCAGGCTCGGACACTGTATCCTGCCCGCGGGGGATGAGCCGATACCGATAGATCTGTATGCTGCCGGCCGTCATCTCCATCAGGTGCCCCCGCTGCCAAACTTCATGCCTGCCATCCACAACAGGGCAAACACCAGCAGATGCAACGAGCTGAGCGCAAGGTAAAGGTTCATGCGCACACCGGACCGCGTCCTGGCCACGCCCGCCACGACGCAAAGCGCCAGCGGCAGGGCCACAAACGGCAACCAAACCGCCCATCGAACCCCCGGCACACCCATCCACAGCAGGTTGAGGAAATACGGCAGCAGCAGGAACACCGCCAACTCGGCAACCGCGAAACGCTCGCCAAAGCGCACCGCCAGCGTTTTCTTGCCAGCCTTGCAGTCCCCCGTCCGATCCCGCAGATTGTTGATA
>JBDQJG010000050.1:0-17673 GCA_040263955.1 Verrucomicrobiales bacterium | reverse complement strand
CTTCCTCTACTCCATCACCACCAGGGCTCTCCACCAGGCATGGCAGAGGGCCGGCAACCTGCGCTCGTATGAATTCGATGAGCGCATTCTCCGCGCCGCCCCCTACGCCGCCGGGCTGCTGTCGATCGGCGCGTGGGTGATCCTCGCCATGCGCCTCGGGCTGCCCTGCAGCACCCTGCCGTTTCTCCTTTTGATCTGGTGTCATCCGTGGTTCATCCGCTACATCACCGAGGCCCGAGGTTACGCCTTTGTTTTTCTGCTGCTTCCCGTCTGCCTCATTACCCTGCTTCGCGCCCTCGACCATGGCCGCTGGAAAGCCTGGATCGCTTTCGGCCTGTGCCAGTTTCTGATGCTCTACAGCTGGCCGGGGATCGCGCTCCATGTCGCATGGCTCAACCTGCTGACCGGAACCACGCTCCTCTTTCGTTGTCGGCACACGCCAGTGCCAGCCGGGTTCCCGTCATCTGCCGTTCGTCCTTCGCTGTTGGTGCTCGCCCGCCGCCTCGAGCAACCAATGCGCTGGGCAGTGGCCAACCTCCTCACCATACTCCTGCTGCTGCCGCTCGTCGCTCCTGCCTACCCCCAGGTGCACCATTACCTTACCGAAACCCAGCTTCAGATTCCCATCACCGGCACCTGGCTGGCTGATCTGCCGGGGTTCTTCGCGCTGGGCATTCCTGCCGTCGATTTCTACGAGGGTCTCACTTCCAGCAATCCGTACTACCTCTCCATCGAAAGCCTCGCCCGCAATCACGGGTCGGGCATCTACCTCTACCTCGGCGCATTCCATCTGCTTCTGCTCATCGGCCTGGCGCAGTTTTGTCTTCGCGCCCGCCACGGCCCCCTGCTCGCAACCGCATTGATCGGGGCGGCAGTAATGCTGTGGCTGGTCGGTCACTCCAAAGAACGCTACCTCTTTCACTGGTATTTCGTCTACCTGCAGCCTTTCGTGCTCCTGTTGGTCGCCACCGGCCTCGCGGCAATCTGGCGCGGCCTGAAGCGCCGAATCCCGCGCACCAAAAACCACCCACGCGGAGCTCGCCGTGAAGCCGTCGCAGCTACCGCCGCCCTGATCCTGGTCGGTCTCTGCTCGTTCTGTTTTGCCGCGCCTTGCCTGCGCGTTCTGCGCAAGCATTCCCTCGACCCGCTGCGGGAAAGTGTGCTCTACGTCAGAGGCAGCACGGATCCACGCGACCCGGGCATGCGCGACTACCTGCTTGGGCACGTCCACTTCGGAGCGTATTGCTACGATGCTCACGCGTTTCCTGTCAGTGAGGCATTCTCCAATGATCCGGTGTATCCCGGTATCACCGGACTGATGCGAGCTTCCGATGCCCGGCAAGTGCCACTGTTCTTCAATGTCGGCTTTCCCGCTAATGCCCGATTGGTTCTGCCACAGATCATGAACCTTCTGGATGATGATAAACTGTTCGAACCAATACGCATCTTCTGGTCGCTTGAACCTCAATTCGTGCGCCAGGTCTTCCGCTACCGGGGCGGATTCTTTCCACCCGGGCTGCGACCCGATTACCGGGTCCCTCCCTGGGCGGACGCCTACGGCAGCCCGTTGCCACCCGCAATGATCCCCGACGAGGCGGAACGCTCGGCGGTCAACCGTAACGCCAACACGCGGGCTTTATCTCCGCGTGGAATGCGGTAAAGACGCGAACCGTGTCATGCTGCAGGGCCCGGATGAACTAGCCGAGGCCGAGGCAGCGAAGCTTGAGCAGGGCGGCGACCGAAAGCGCATCCTGGATCTCGCCACGCAAGGTCATGTCAATAGCCTCTGCCAGCGGCAGCCTTCTGATTACCAACTCCTCAGTCTCTTCCGGGCGGGCGCTGCCCAATGTAAGCTCGCGGGCAATAAACAAGTGCCCCACCTCATCACAGACGGAATTCGAAGTCTGGATGCCGCGGATCAACGGCTCCCATCTCGCGGCGGTCAGCCCGGTCTCCTCGAGAAGCTCCCTCCGGGCACACTCCAGAAGATCCTCGCCGGGTTTGGCTCCTCCCTCGGGAATCTCCCAGCTATAGGCGTCACGCGTGTAGCGATACTGCCCGACGAGCCATGTGGTGTTATCCTCCGCAAGCGGAACCACTCCAACAGCCGTATGAACGAAATGTACCACTCCGTAAATACCCGGATTTCCGGCAGGGTTCAGGACCTCGTTTTCCACAACCGTGATCCAGTCGTTGGCATAGACTTCGCGTCTGGACTTTGTTTTCCATGGATTGATCGCCTCCATGTTCTTAACTTGAATCAGTTCGTATGGTGAGGCAATCCATGAGGGCTGACGCAACACGATTAGCCCCGAGCCGTATCCTGTCCCTGCGACCACAAGGATGACTAACTTTGTTCCCGGCGTTACCACGCAGATCCCGGCACCTTCTCACCGCATGCAACACACCGTGAAAGCCCCGCTTCCGATCGACGCAATCGCCGACGAATTGGCAAGCTCACTCGCCGCGCCCAGTGGACAGCGTGTGGTTCTGAACGCACCCACCGGTTCCGGAAAGTCAACTCGTGTGGCACAATTCCTTGTCGACCGCGCCTCTCTTCCGGGCACGGTGATCGTGCTGCAGCCCCGTCGCCTCGCCGCGCGCATGCTGGCCCGACGCGTGGCCCGGGAACGGGACTGCCGCCTTGGGGAGGCAGTCGGTTATCACGTTCGCCTCGACCGCAAGGAATCTCCCGGGACACGGATCCTGTTCGTCACCGAGGGGATTTTCCTGCGGCGCGTCCTCGGCGACCCCTCGCTGAAGGGAATCAGCGCGGTGGTGCTCGACGAATTCCACGAGAGACACCTCGAAACCGACCTCGGTCTGGCACTTGGACTTCAGATACAGCGCACCACCCGGCCGGATCTTCATCTCATCGTAATGTCCGCGACCCTGCCCGGCCCGGAATTGAACGCACATCTGGCGCCCTGCCTTCAGCTCGACTGTCATGGACGCACCTTTCCGGTGGAAATTGCCTACCGGCGCGCACGACAGGTCGCAACATCCGGCGCACAGACCAGGGAACCCGCCTGGGTCACCGCTGCCCGGGCCTGCGCGGAACTGCACGAAAAACCCGGCGGCACCATCGGCGACACGCTCGTCTTCATGCCCGGCGCATTCGAGATCCGCCGTACCATCGAGGAGCTTCGCAAAAGCCCGTGGTCACGTGCTCTCGACATTCTTCCCCTGCACGGCGGCCTGCCCGCGCACGAGCAGGACAACGCGGTCGCGGACCAGCCCCGCAACGGCGGCAACCGCCGCCCGCGCATTATCGTCACCACCAACATCGCGGAGACCTCGATCACCATTCCCGGCGTCACCGCCGTGGTCGACTCCGGGCTGGCACGGGTCTCCTCCTATGATCGCAGCCGGGGAATCAACACCCTTCATATCCGCAAAATCAGCCAGGCCTCGGCAGATCAGCGGGCCGGGCGCGCCGGACGCTGCTCGCCCGGAAGATGCCTGAGACTGTGGGATGAAAAGGAACATGCCTCCCGACCCGGCCACGAGACCGCGGAAATCCACCGCATTGATCTCTCGCAAGCCCTGCTCGTACTGCTGGCCGCCAACACGGGTGATCCACGCGCACTTCCTTGGCTTGAAAAGCCGCATTCCGATGCCCTCGGTGGAGCGCTCGAGTTACTCGAACATCTCGGCGCCATCGATTTCCCGCACCCGCGGCAAGAGCAGGATCTCGCCCACGTTACTCCACCCGGCCGGGAAATGGCGAAATTCCCTGCTCACCCGAGAATCGCGCGCATGCTCAAGGAAGCCGCACAGCTCGACTGCCTGCAGGCCGCCGCGATCTGTGCGGCGATCATCTCGGAGCGGGATCTTTTCCGGCGCGGACGGGAATCCTCCGAGTTCATCGACCGGCACTCCGAACGAGGCGACCGCTCCGATTTTCTGCCCCGGATTCGTGCCTTGGCCGCCGCCGAAGCACGCCGATTCGAACCTGCCACCTGCAATGCAATGGGCATTCATGCAGCAGCAGCTCGCTCCATCCTGGAAACCGCGGAAGCGCACGTCCGCATCGCCCGCGAACTCGGATGGGCCGCCGGCTCCGACTGGCGACAATTCCGCGATGGCTACCTGATCGGGCGTTTCGTGCTCGCGGGATTCTCCGATCACGTTGCGGCACGCCCATCGCCGGGCAGCAATCTCTGCCACCTGCCCGGAGACAGACGCGGCCGGCTGGTCCGCGAATCAGTCATCGAGCGTTCCGAGAACCTGCTCGTGGCGACTGAAATCGTCGAGATCGAGGGCCGCAGCCTGGAGGTCACCATGGGACTGGCGACCGCTATCGATGAACGCCTGCTCGAGGAGGTCTTTCCCAGCTCCCGAGTCGAAAAAGAACGCACCGACTACGATCCAAAACGCAAGCGCGTGATCGGCATGCGCGAGCATCTGTTCCGCGGCACCATTCTCCGCAGCGTGGAAACAGGCACACCTGATCTGGACATCGCTGCCGAACTTCTAGCCGATGAGGTGCTCGCCGGCAGGTTGGTCATCAAGTCCTGGGATACCCGTGCCGAAGAGTGGATCAATCGGGTGAATTTTCTCGCCGATGCCATGCCCGAGATCGAACTGGAAAAAATCGATGACGAGGGCAGGCGGCTGGTCCTCATCCAGATATGCCGGGGAGCAACCAGCCAGAAAACCCTCAAAGACCGGGACGTCTGGGGCGCATTACGCAGCTGGCTTTCCGCTGCACAACTCGCGACACTCGAATCCTGTGCACCGGAGAGGATCACGCTGCCCCCCGGCAGGCAGGCAAAAGTCACCTATGGTGGTGATGGCAATCCACGACTGAGCGCCACCATCCAGGACCTCTTCGACCTCAAGTTCAACCCGACAATCGCCGCGGGCAGGATCACCCTGCTCGTCGAACTTCTTGCCCCCAATCGAAGACCCGTTCAAACGACTGCCGACATCGGCTCTTTCTGGGAAAACGGCTATCCGGCAATCAAGTCCGAGCTGAGAGGACGCTACCCGAAACACGAATGGCGCTGATCACACATTACACACCCGAAACCCCGGCAGTAGATTCCTCCCACCTGCCGCCGCCCGGAAAATGATTCACCTCCTCATCCCAGCCGGAGTTTTTTTCCTCATGGCGTTGGTCCTATCGGGTGCCGCCGGGTCCTTCTCGCGCCGCCGGCTGCGTGCAGCGAGAGCGGTTCGCGTGCCATCCCAGTTAACCGGAGCCCAGGTGGCAACCCGCTTACTTGAGAAGGGACACGCTTCCAAAGTGCTCGTCGTCGAGTTCGAGGGCTACCTGACCGACCGCTATGATCCAGCCAACCGTCGCCTGCTCCTCTCGCGCAAGAATTTCCGAGGTCGCTCCGCGGCAGCCTGGGCGGTGGCAATCCACGAGGCGGGCCATGCCCTCCAGCACCGCAACGGCGCCGGTGCCTACAAGGCGCGGATGGCGGCAATCCACGCCTGCAGGTATTTGGCCGGCGGTACCCTGTTGCTCTGCGGAATCGCCGGTATCGCACGCACTCTACCATTCAAGGTGGGAGGACTGATTGTCGGCATGGTCTGGCCAGCCTGTTTTCTGGCCAATCTGATCACCCTGCCCGCCGAATTCCACGCTTCCCGGCAGGCACTCAGGCTGGCTGATGAAAGCGAACCCTGGATGGATGAGGTGAAATCCGCGATGACCGCAGCTGCCTGCCGCGACCTCGATGCCCTGCTGACCACTCTTCCCGCTCTGCTCTACAGCCTGCTGCCCTTGTCGCAAAAGAAACCCGGGCCTGCCAAACCGCGGCACGATCCTGATACGCATTGATCGTCCCCTGTTCGCGACGATGTCTGCCAGCATGCCCGGCCCCGCATTCATTCTGATTCACCCGCTGCGATGACCCCACTCCAAAGCGACTCCATCCTGATCACTGGTGGCGCCGGCTTTATCGGCAGCGCGCTCGGCTGGGGCCTCAATCAGAGAGGCCTGTCGAATCTTGTTCTCAGCGACCATCTCGCCGATGACGAACGCTGGAAGAACATGGTCGGCTTACGGTTCGTCGACTACCTCGATGCGAATGACCTCATCGAACGCCTCGAAAACAACCCGGACCACCTCGGTAAAGTCGGCCTGGTGCTGCACCTGGGGGCCTGCTCATCCACCACGGAACGCGATGCAGGCTACCTGATGCGCAATAATTTCGAATATACCAAGAGGCTGGCGCACTGGTCGCTAGGGCACGGAGCCCGATTCGTTTATGCCTCCTCTGCCGCCACCTACGGGAGCGGAAACCAGGGAATGGATGACACGAATACGGACCTGCACCGGCTTCGTCCTCTCAATGCCTACGGCTATTCCAAGCACCTTTTCGATACCTACGCGCAGACTACCGGAATCGATCGCTCAATCATCGGACTGAAATACTTCAACGTCTTCGGCCCCAACGAGAACCACAAGGGAGACATGCGCTCGCTGGTCAACAAATCCTTCGATCGCATCCACGACACGGGCAAGGCGCAGCTCTTCAAGAGCACGCACCCCGATTTCCGCGACGGAGAGCAGATGCGCGACTTTCTCTATATCAAGGACGCCGTCGACATGACCCTGCATCTGGCCCTCGACAATGCCCCGGCCGGCCTCTACAACCTCGGTTCGGGTGTGGCCAGCACATGGATCGAACTCACCACCGCAATCTTCGAGGCCATGGGCAGGGAGCCCGCCATCGAGTTCATCGAAATGCCCGAAGCCCTTCGAGAGAAGTATCAGAACTACACCTGTGCCGACATTTCGAAATTGCGCTCAACCAATTACACCCGCACCGTGACCCCTCTTGCAAGGGCCGTGCACGACTACATAACCAATTACCTGGCCGTCGATGCCCTGCTGGCCACTCCGAGCGAATCTCACGCCTGAACTGATGCAGCCTTTCCTCACGACTTCCCGAATTCTCACCGTGTTCCTAGCAATCACCGGGGTTGCCTTCACGAGTCCCCCTCTTGCCGCTCAGCAGGCACCCCGATCCACAGACGACGCTGTTGATGTTGGGGCCTTCCGATTTCATCTCGTGGCACCATGGTCGAAGGAGGACACCACCCGACCGATGGTCAAGGCGATCGCCACCTGGCAGGCTGCGCAGGAATCCGGGCACGCCCCGATCCAGGCCGCCTTCTACCACTTCGGAGAGGGCCAGGGGGGATCCATCGGGGCGAACCTCGAACGCTGGAAGGGCCAGTTCCAGGCGCAGCCCGAGGCTCAGGTTGATGCGATCGAGGTCAATGGCCACAAGATCACCTTCGTGCTCCTCGTCGGCACCTATCTGGATGGTCCGATGTTCGGACAAAAAACCCCGCGGGAAAACTACGCCCTGCTCGGCGCCATCCTCGAGAGCGAAGCGGGTGCCGTTTTCATTAAGGCGACCGCCCCCCGAGGTGCCGCCGAAGCATGCCGAGAACATTTTCGCACGCTCGCAATGAGCCCCTTCCAATCGGAATCGACACCGGCTGTCACTCAATGAGAAACAAGCCCGCTGATGACGGGTATTTGCGCGCAAGATCCGGCGTTCATACCCGTATTCTTAACCAACGCAGGGCAGTCACACAGACATCCTGCCCTGCCGCAGCAACACTCTCTCGATTTCTCATGCAAAAACAATTCCACCGCCGCGACTTCCTCCGCACATCCTGCGCCTTCGCTTCCACCTCTCTGCTTGCCACTCCTCGCCTCAGTGCTGGAGCCAACGAGCGCTTCCGCATCGGCGTGATCGGAACCGGCAAATGGAGCCAGCACCGCACTAAGGAATTTTTCTTCAAGCGCGCCCAGGCCCAAATCGTCGCGGTCTGTGACGTCGACACCACCCGCCGTCTCGCTGCCAAGGCACGGGTCGAGAACCTCTATGCCAAGGAGACAAAAAGCGGCAACTGGCAAGGATGCACCGAATATGCTGATTACCGCGAGCTACTCGCCGACGATACGATCGACGCGGTTATCATCACAACGCCCGACCACTGGCACGCCCCGATCACGCTCGCCGCGGTCGCCGCCGGCAAGGACGTGTTCTGCGAGAAACCCCTCACCCACACAGTCCACGAGTCGCAGGTCATCATGGATGTAGTCGGCAAATCCGGGCAAGTTCTCCAGACCGGTTCGCAGCAGCGCTCGACCCGCGAGTTCCGCGTTGCCGTCGAACTGATCCGCAACGGTGTCATCGGCACGGTTCGTCATGTCGATGTCGACTTCGGTCCGCCACCGCGCCCCTACGATCTGCCCGGCGAGGAACCCGACCCCGGCCTTGACTGGGATGCCTGGTGCGGGCCGGGACCGCTTTCCCCCTACAACCCACAGGTTTGCCCGCGAGGCGTACACAACAACTTTCCGGGGTGGCGCAACTTTCAGGAGTATGGCGGCGGCGGAGTCTGCGACTTCGGCGCTCACCACCTCGATATCGCCCAATGGGGACTCGACCGCGACGGTGGCGGCCCGGTCAAGGTGGTGGCCTCTCCGGAGGGCGAAAAAGCCCGCAAGGGATGCAGATTCGAATACTCCGACGGTGTCACCCTGGCCCATGCTCCAGCTGACAACGGCATCATCTTCTACGGAGAAAACGACAGCCGAATCCGGGTCAACCGGGGCCGCTTCGAACTCTGGCGAGGCACCGGAGATAAGGACTATGAGTTTATCAGCGTCAACCAGCTCGACCAGGTCGAGGAGAAATACCTCTCCGGCGACATCGAGCAGGTCTACCGCTCCGTTGACCACGTGCAGGATTTCCTCGACGCCATGGGATCGCGAAAAAAACCGATCGCGAACGAACAGGTCGGGGCTACCAGCGCGCTCGCCTGCCACCTGATGAATATCTCCTATCGTTACAATGCCAGCTTTGACTGGGATCCCGCTGTAAAGCAGTTCGCCAGTGGTACCGGCGATCCCTCGTGGCTGACGAAACCCTACCGTGACGGCTATCCCCTCGTGTAGCACGACCGAGAAGGTGCATCCCCCTGGCCATGCCGTCTCATTTCCGGTAGCTTTCAATAACGCGCTGGCGGGCAGATTCACCCGCCAGCAGGTCTTCGTCTCCAACTCCGAAAACCGACACCACCTCGAAGCCGCGATCCTCGACCGCCATATCGAGCAGGTCCTCAGCCGAGAACGTCGGACGACCGGCACGCTCGGTCAGAGAAAAAACCAGGCCACCAACTCCTTGAAATCCTCGGTAAATGACTTCCGTACAGACGAGCCGGTCCGAGCGCCCGAAATCGAATTCGAAATCATAGCCCTTTCCCTCGTGAGATGCAGCCCGTTGCAAGGCCTCGACGATGCCTGCCTGTTCGATCGTGGGCCGGATCACTACGAATGCATCAACTCTAAGAGTGCTTTCAAGGTTTCGGAAACGCACACCGTCGCGCAGCGCCTCGAGTATTTTCAGCGGATTCCGTGCACGGCCATGCACTTCCGGTGGAAACTCGAGACCGATTGCCGCCCTGGCTTCCTCGCTGCCGATGTGCAGCGCCGCATGTGGCCAGAACCCGGGCAGAAAAAGATTGGTTGCCGCATCCGCATGGCGCGTCACCACCACATCCCCGGGTAACAGAATTTCTTTGAGGAAGGCCAGTTCCCTGCCGCCAACCAGCTTCCTGTGAAACGGATTTCGCAACTGGGAAACCGTGCGCCCAGCCAATTCGAACAGGGCAAAGGAGACCTGCTGGAGCGAACTACGGCGTCTGCGGGCCAGTGAATGAAGCCGGTAACGCAGGCCACCCGTGAAACTCAGTGCCTTGGAAAAACCAGCCACAGCCGCATGTTCACGCTGGAAAATGTTCGCGATCTCCCGCAGTCCTTTGTCCTTGCAGATCCCCTGAACCGAGTCGCGGCTTGCCTCCGCAAACCGCCGCGCAACATCAAACCGCAAGTAATTGAAGGGATCGGTTCGGCCACGGTAGATTGCCGTGAACTGTTTGCGGGGAATTCCCAGTCTGGGATCTCCCTGATCGAGCTTCTCGTGGAACAACTGGTTGTCGGCAGCCACCTCGATCAAGGTGTCAGCCGAACGCATCAGGATACACGCAGCCGCGTATGCCACAGCGAAAGCAACCAGGCGATCCTCACGCGACAACGTGTCGAACTTCCACACGGCCGGTTCCAGATCGCCAATCAGCTCCGCCAGTGCCGCACGCACGCGCAGATAGCGTGCAAAAGTCTGTAGAACCCGCTCGTCCTCGATCGCATCGAAATACCTCCGTGGCGCAATCTCCTCGACATCTTTTGCAAGCTCGATAATTTCCAGCCTCGACGGCATGAGCGGCTCAACCGCCAGCAGGACACGCGCGCCAGCATTGAAAGGTGACTCAGGAATTGGGGAGGACATGAGTGAAAACGACAAGTCAGGCAAGCGGGGATACGCGATTATCAACATGAACGACCAAGGTGAACTGTGCCATTCGGATCTCGGCCTTGCACGCTTCCTGCTTATGAATCTGCCATCGAGCACATTTCACCATGCGATAAGAATCCGCACCTTGCGTTCCTTCTGCCTGCTCACCCTTGGCGCGCTGGCCCTGCTCAGTGCCGGCTGCGCGACACCATTGGGTAGCGGCAGGCATTTTGACGGCATCAGCTACCACGATGCTCCGCAGATCCTCAACGTATCGGGGTGGGACCCCAAGGAGCGGCAGAGAAACGGCGAGAGCTTCACTCCAGACGACGTACGCGCCATGCGCCGAAGCGGTGCCATGGGGCTGATTGCCCGGGCATCCAAGGGCACCGAGGTCGACAAGAAAACCCATCGGTTTCTCGCCGCTGCCGACCGTCAGGGTATGCTGCTGGGAGCCTACCATTTCGTGCTGCCCAACATCGACGCCGCCTACCAGGCGAACCTGTTCGTGGACCGAATCCGCCGCATCGCCAACGCTCAGCGCCTGCGCAATCCGCGCATCCTGATGGTGGCAGACTTCGACTCCAAGCTGCGTTGCAAGGACATGGTGCGCTTCATTCTGCGTATGCGCGAATTGACCGGACGCGTCCCGGTCGTTTATCTGGAAAATTCCGATACCCTCAAGACGGAACTACGCAACGCCGATACTGCTACAAGGAAACTGCTCAGGCAATGTCCCTACTGGATGGCGCTCTACAATCACGTCGATACCGGAACCTCCCGCTACAGCAGCCCGCACCCCCTGACTCCGCGGCGACTGCTGGAAACCTACCGGGTCTGGGACAAATGGTCACTGTGGCAATATGGCGGGGTGCTCTGGGATGTCCGCCAGCGGAGATCGATCTGTCACCACTACGCCTACTCCTCGTTCCGTTCACCGCGCTACTTCGGAAATCTCGACCGCCCCACCGAGCGTAGCGTATTCAACGGCAGTCAGGCGGAACTGTTATCCTTCTGGCAGCAGCATGCCTGGACCTGGCGAAAACCCTGAGGCATTGAACCCTGAGCCTGCGCTCTCATGCCCAGCGGAAAACCTACCGACCTGCTTCCCAGTCGCGCAACAGTTCCGCACGCATCCGGGCGGCTTCCTCGAGTTGACTGCTCGTCTGTCGCTGCCTGATAAGTTCACTCGCCTGCTGCAGGGTGGAACGCACCTCGGAGACTGAGAATACTGCCGGGGCGGGCGCCGCAGAGGTTTCATCCGAGACCGGCGGCGGCGCCGGATAGGTGGGCACCAAACGAGGATACTGTGGCGCCGCTTTCGCTGGTGATGGAGCAGTTCCCGCTGAGAGCAAAGGGGGCAAAGATGGAGACGCCGTAGCATCCGGCAGGGCATCGGCCAGCGCACTCGTCGGCTCCAGCAGTTCGGACTCGACCGCGGGCAAGCCGGCAGTCACTGACAGGGGCGCATCGGGAAGTCCAGGGCCTCGTGCCGATGGCTCTCTCTTCGGCCGCTTCACCGACGGACTCTCTGCGCTATCCTCACTTCCGCCAGCATCAATCGAAACAGCTGCCAGCCTTTCGGCTGACAAGACATTCAACCTTCGATCAACGGCAACAAAAGCAGGCATCCCCTGATCGGAAAAATCTCCAACCTTGGTCTCCAGTTGAAGCTCGGGATGCTGCCCTGCCGGCTCGAGCGCAAGAAAACAACGCCTGCCCGGCGTACGCGGAAAACCGTCCAGAATAGTCGATCCGAGCATGACCCAATGCGCGACGGAGACTTCGTCTCCAACCGACAATCCAGCATTGCCTTTTCCAACCGCCTCGATGCGATACCGATGATCCACCAAGAGCCTCCCGCTATCCCCCGAAGCAGACTGCTGAGGGAACTCGGCAGCCTCGAGAAGTGTCGCCTCGACCTCCCGATAATCCGCCAACTTCCAATTACTCGTTTTCTGCCTGACAACACGCGCGACCTGCCGGATCTCATCGACCTTCAACGCGCGCGGATAGAAGCCGATCAGCGACAGCTCCATGCACCCGGAAAAATAGGTTGTCAGGCCCTTGGTATCGATTCGTAAAGACGCCGGTCGGGGGGCTCTCTTGACCGAGGACCACTCCCCATCGATGAACCAGTTCTCGTCTTCACCGTCCCGCGTATAGACAACCGAACGCGGCCGTTTCTGCGCATCACACTCACAGTAATCAGCAATGGTCCAGAGACCATTCCCCCAATCCTTGACCATGGCATAGAGTTGCCCGCCCTGCTCCACCAGTGCGAATCCTGCACAGTAGAAGAGCACCTGGCCTCCGGGGTTGGCATGCCCTTGCAGCAACAACTCGATACTGAAGCTTCCTCCGGTATCGATAATTGCCTCGATCTTGCGTTGCGATCCTGCCAGCGGGACAACTGCACCACCCTCGGGAGTCATCACGAAATCCCTTCCGAACCGGCCTTTACCCATCATACGAAATTCCATGGTTCGCATTGCACCTTCGGAATTATCCTCCCAAAAAAGTGCTCCCCTTTCCTCCACCGCAGGCCACTTACCTGCCTGCCTGACTACCTCCTCCTGCCGCCGCGACGCCGGGCGCGAGGTCATTTCACCCAGCCAGAGGTCCGGCATGTGATCAGCATGCTGCGGACCAGCGATCGTCACCGCTTTTTTTACCGTCTGCCCCTTGCCGCTCAAACTCACCAGATAAATCTCTTCGCTGCCGGCCTGCGCGGACTCTAATCGTGCGGAGAAGACCACAAGCGACCGATCATCAGAACTGCGTATATCCCGCGCCTCACCACCCGCGGAGACCGCTGAGGCAAGCTTGCTTGGAGACAGGGAAAGGCCAAACGGCATGTCGAATACCTCTACTCCGACGGGCGCACTTTGCTGCGCCGTCCATGAACCAGAATCAATGTCGAAAAGTCCGAGACCTCGCTCCGGCCGCACAGCCTGCATCGTCTCACCCGTCGGCGCCAGCGAGACCGACCCGACAACCACCGGTTCGCCCTCGTAGACCACGTCCACTTTCTGCGGCTGATCGATAGCGAAACGCACCAATCTTCCAGCCACCCAGGTATCGTTTTCCGACCGGCGCAGCGAACGCAGTGCATAGATCCAGGTTTTCGGTGAATCCGCAGTCTTGAGAACATCCACGGCATAACCCGGGGCAAGCGGACTATGCAAGCCTCCGGCAAATTGTGTGACATGGATGTGCGACCGCTGCTTTTCCGGATCCCAGCGCGAGTAGACCACCCGTTCTCCCAAAGGGGTGAGAAGCGGCCGGCTGAAATTGCCATCGAGCAGACTGATTTTACGCACTCCCCTGCCATCTCTCGAGTCGAGCCCGAAAAGCTGCTGTTGCTGCGAGACAGATTCCGGATCCGAGATGCCCGGCTTGGCCAAGCCTGCCCAGACCAACCTGATATGGCTGCCGGCAACCGCCTCGATCTGTTCGCCAAGATCAGCTTCTTGCTCGGCAAAGCCCGGCCGCGGAGACAGGCCCATCAAAAGGACGAGCATGAACACACAAGAGCCCATCGAGCACCGAAAATTGACACCCACTGTTTCGACTGCCATTCGCATCGGTCGACTGTTACGATTGTCCAATGATCGCCCGTGATCAAATCACTTGCCAATCCGTCGCCCGCTATGGATAACGCGGAAACTTACTGAAATCGGGCGCCCTTTTTTCTACGAAGGCATTTTTTCCCTCCTTGGCTTCCTCCGAAAGGTAATACAGCAAGGTCGCATTGCCAGCCAGATCAAGCAATCCCATCTGACCATCACAATCGGCATTGAGGGCAGCCTTGAGACAGCGAAGCGCCATCGGGGAGTGCTGCAGGATTTCGCGTGCCCAGCGCATCGTCTCCGCCTCCAAATCCTCCAGCGGAACCACCGCATTGATCAGGCCCATGTCCAGAGCCTGTGATGCGTCATACTGGCGACACAGATACCAGATCTCGCGGGCTTTTTTCTGGCCGACGATACGGGCCAGGTAACTTGCACCCAGCCCACCATCGAACGACCCAACCCGCGGACCGGTCTGGCCGAAACGCGCGTTCTCCGCGGCCACTGTCAGGTCGCACACCACGTGGAGCACATGCCCGCCGCCGATAGCATAGCCAGCAACCTGCGCGATCACCGGCTTGGGAAGACCGCGGATTTTCTTCTGAACATCAAGAATATTCAGCCGGGGAATCCCGTCATCGCCGACATAGCCACCCTCACCGCGCACTTTCTGATCGCCCCCGGAACAGAATGCCAATTCACCCTCGCCGGTGAGAATCACCACACCCACCTCCGGATCCTCATGCGCCATATCAAAGGCTGCCAGCATTTCACGCACCGTGAGAGGACGAAAGGCAATACGCACTTCCGGTCGATTAATCGTAATGCGCGCGATCCCATCGGCCGTCTTCTCGAAGCGGATGTCAGTGAAATCCGCAACCGCTATCCATTCTTCGTTCATGATATCGATTGTAAGCCCCGAGCATGGCAGGAGGCAACGACCAAACGAAAGGCGATAGCCTCAACAGGCTTCCGGCCAGCTCCCGGATACTGCCGAAACCTTCTACTTTCCGAAGCCAGGGAACCTGAGTTTCTTATGCGAGCAAGGCTTTCGCCTGTGCTACCCAATCATCGCGCCGGATACGCCCGCGCAACTGCAGGCTCGCATTCACCCGATCGATGTCTGCCGGAGTCCACGCGGCTACTTGTTCCAGTTTCGTCCATCCGGCCCGCCCGAGACGATCCGCAAGCAGCTTGCCTATGCCCTTGATTGCTGTCAGGTCTTTGGCGCTCTCAGAAATGATTTCAGGCTTCTGCGCACTCGGACCAAGGATTTCGGCCTCTGCCTTGAGCCAATCACCAAGCTCGTTGCCCTCGGCACCATATTTCCGGCGGTTTTGATACTGATAATACGCTGCGACCTGGATACATTCCACGGCTACTGGTCCGACATCTGTGTGAAGTTTCATTGCTGTTCTGGTTGAAATTATTTTTTCGGGCATCTGCCACTTTTCATCGACGGCGCCCCTCCCCGCGGGGGGGCTGGCACTATACTCACCCAGATCTCAGTGCAACTCTCTCTCCGGCCATCCTGATCTTTTTTTGCCGTGTACTGTCCCGGCATCGCACGCGGAATACCATACCATTCTTTGTTCATGCCGCCGCCGGCCTTCCCAACACGCGCTCCCGCGCCTGACCAATCCAGTCGCTTTCTGTCACCCGCTGCGCGAATTGACCAAGTGCTGCCACAACTTCCGGAGTCCAGCTCGCAATCTGGGCAAACCGATAAATACCTCGACCATTGAGAAATGCCTCGGCGTCCTCATCCAGTCCATCTATCTGCGTCAAAGCATCCCAATTCTCGGGTCGATCCGGATACACAATTCCCAGTAGTGCATCAACCCGTGGTGCAGACGACTCCGCTGCCACGAAATGCTTCCCGGCAGCGCTCCAATCGTCCTCGGCATCGCCGTCAATTCCCTTGCCGATGCGATTGAGATAGAAATAGTAGGCCACCAGTCGCCTGCTGGCCTCGCCTACCTCGTGGTCTGTTTGATCGGGTGCAGACATCTGCAACCCTCCAAGCACAAACCATGCCAATCAGTAGCGCACACCCGAACCGGCCAGGGAACACCATGCCGCATTCTCCCGCCGCAAATCGATCAATCACGCCCCGTCGGCACCTCCGCATCAACCGGCTGTTCACCAGACAACGCCCCGTCCTCGGAATCCGCAAGTTCCGGGACTACCTCGACCACAACCGCGCGTATCCGTGGCAAATATTCTCTGGCAAGTTCCTCGAGATCCTGCCGGGAGATCATCTCGTGATCAGGAAGAATTGTGCGCGCCCACTCGATGCGCTGGGGGTATTCCTGGCTGTTTTTGATGACGCTTTCCAGCCAGTAACCGTTCTCGCGCCGAAGTTGCTCAAGCCGGGCCAAACGGGGCGCCCTGGCCCGCTGAAACTCATCTTCGGCAATCTCCCCGGTCGCAAGTTCATCACCGATTTCGAGTAAAATTTCGCCGACTCTTGCGGCCTGCTCAGGTTTCAATGTCACCATGGCGACCAGATAACCATATTTCTCCCAGACATCGCTCGGCAGATGATAGGCTCCCGGGCTGTAAGACTCACCGAGTTCCTCACGCACTTTTTTCCTGAGACGATCATCAAAGATATCCCCCAGCATGCCAAGCCGCCTGGAGCGCTTGATGTCCCAGATATCAGCAGTCGGCCAATACGCGAATACCCCAGCCTTGGGAATCGATGAACGAAAACTGAAATCTTGCGTTCCGGCGCCGGGGAAGGTGATCTGTCGGGATCCCTCGGGGATCGCCTTCAGCTCCTCCCGTGCGGGCAGCGCACCGAAGGTCGCGGCCACGAGATCAAGCGTTCGCTCGACTTCCAGATCGCCAACGAGACTCATCTCGAGGTAACCGGACGCCAGCGGAGCTGCCAACCACTCGCGAACCTCATCCAGCGTGCGGGACCCCAGAACATTCTGGTCGGGATATCCGAATCGCTCGTCTCCACCATGCGTAAAGCGCTCCACTTCATTCTGCATGACGCCTTCCATGGTGTGCGCCAGCTGCGTATACAGCGAGGGGATCGCCTTGCGAAACTGCCTGTCTGCCTCGTCCCGATAACCGGGATCCACCAGATTTGCGCACAACAACTGCAACTGCATCTCAAGGTCCTCTGGCGTGGTTGCTGCAGAAAGCACGAATGCGTCCTCATCTACCATGAAAGCGCGGCCCACTGTTCTGCCAGCCAGGATCCCGACCAGATCATCGGCACTGTGCCGACCGAGCCCTCCTGCCGAAAAGGTCGCCGTCGCATAGGTTGAAAGTCCCGCCCTGGCAGCGGGTTCAATCAGCTGCCCTGCTCCAAAACGAACCGCCACATGAATGACATTCTTCTCGAAAGCTGTCGGCTTCAGATTCACCCGGACACCATTTTCGAAAACCACCTGGGTGATGCCGAGATCGGTTTGCTCCGCGACCTGCCGGATGTCTCCGGGCTTCCCAAAGTCGCCATAGGCAAAACTGACCTCGGACTCTTCCTGCGGAGCTGTGACCGGCACCCCGCGACTCGCAGCATAAACCTGCAGCACCTCTTCGCCGGCTCCGGCGATCAAGGCATTTCCCCCGACAAAGAGATTCAAATCATTCGATTCCCAGGCCTCGCGGAGCAGTGCCAGGCACATTCCGGCATCGATCCTCTCGAGAGCAGCAGCCACCCGGGGCAGATCGTCCTCCGGATGAGTGAAGACTTTCTTGCCGGCAATAGCACGCACCAAGCTGTCGGCACTCTGCTTGCTTTTGCGCGT
>JBDQJG010000049.1:0-17752 GCA_040263955.1 Verrucomicrobiales bacterium | reverse complement strand
GTTCGTGCAGTGTCGTATGCGGGGTAACTTTGCACTTGATTCGAGTGCACCGTCGGGGAACTCATGAGGCGCTGGTTCCATGGCCTCCGCCACGGTTCAAGCAAGTGAACCTCTTGTCGTCATGCGTCTCACTCTTTGCTGCCCTGCTGTTTCTCGCCTGTCATCGCTGCTGATCGTTTTCAGTTTAATCATGATTGTTTCCGGTTTGCCGGATGTCCGGGCGGAGGAAGCTGTGGTCGAGGTCCCCGAGAAGCATTCGGAGGCCGCGCGGGCGGTGATCGATGCGCCGGAGGCCCCGGCAGCGGTTGCCGGGAACGACGAGGGTGCTTCCGAAGTAGCCTCGGCTTCCACTTCGGTGGCAGCGGAGGGCGAGAGGCAGGTTTCTGTGGAGGAGCCTGATGGGGAAAAATCTGCGATTGCGGTTGGGGAGGTCGATGCAGTGGATGCGGAGGCTGATGCTCAAACAACGGCGGGGGTAGTCGCTGTGCTGGGTGATGACAGAGCAGTGAGTCGCGGCGGATTACGTGAGACATTGGCGGCATGGAATGAGAGCATCGAGGCTTTCATGAGCCCGATCGCGCACTGGTCGGGCAAGATCTTTTTCGTCGGGCCGGTAGTCGACAAGGTAGATGGGACGTTGATCACCGACCGCCGGGACCAGCCGATTACTCTCTGGTATGTGGTCATCTGGCTTGGATTGGCTGGTGTAATTCTGACTCTGCGGTTTGGATTTTTGAACATTCGGTGCCTCCCGCTGGCCTTGCGTACCGTTGCCGGAAAGTATTCGAGTCCCGGCGATCCGGGAGAGATTACGCATTTTCAAGCGCTGAGCGCGGCCCTCTCTGGCACGGTTGGGTTGGGAAATATTGCCGGCGTGGCGGTTGCAATCTCAATCGGTGGGCCGGGCGCAGTGTTCTGGATGTTTGTCGCCGGAGTGCTGGGGATGACCACCAAGTTCTGCGAATGCACCCTGGGGATCAGGTATCGGCGGCTGCGGCCCAATGGAACTGTGCTTGGTGGGCCGATGTACTATCTTGCCGCCGGCTTCAAGGAGCGACAGATGGTCGGCCTGGGAAGATTCCTTGCCATTTCTTTCGCGATCTTCTGTGCCATCGCGGCGATCGGTGCGGGGAACCTTTTCCAAGTCAACCAGTCGCTTGACCAGCTCGTGCGCTCCACGGGAATGGAGAATTCCTATTTTGCCACCGCCGATGGAGAGGTGGTCTTCGGCCTGGTGCTCGCTGTTCTGGTCGGGCTGGTGGTGATCCTGGGAATCAAGGCGATTGGAAAGGTGGCTGCGATTCTGGTGCCGGTGATGTGCGGGGTCTACGTGGCTGGTTGCGCCGTGGTCCTGATCAGCAATTTCGCGGCGATCCCGGCGGCATTTCAGACAATCTGGCAGGAAGCTTTCCGACCCGAGGCCGGTGTCGGGGGAATCCTCATCGCCATTCTCATGGGATTTCGTCGGGCGGCATTCTCGAATGAAGCCGGTTTTGGTTCCGCATCCATTGCGCACTCGGCGGTCAAAACGAAGTATCCAGCCAGCGAGGGATTGGTAGCACTGCTCGAGCCTTTTGTGGATACCGTGATCGTTTGCAGCATGACAGCACTGGTCATCATCACCACTGGTGAATGGGCCAAGGCCCCCGAGGGATTGGGAAGTTGGGGAGAGGGTATCCAGCTGACATCACGCGCTTTCGAGACTGTCATGCCCTGGTTTAAATACGTGCTGACTGCGGCGGCAATCACGTTTGCGATCTCCACCTTGATCACCTGGAGTTACTACGGTGAGCAGGCGTGGTGTTACCTTTTTGGCGGTAGCCAGGTGATGGGCTACGTGTATCGCATTGTGTTTGTCGGTTTTGTTGTGGCCGGTGCGGTGATGAGCCTCGATGCGGTGGTCAATTTTGCCGATGGACCGTTCTTCGCACTCTGCCTGATCAACCTGCTCGGCGTGTATGCCTTGCTGCCAGTGATTCGAGAGGAACTCGCAAAGTTCCTTGAGTTCACCCGCAAAGTGGATCGCGGTGAAATGATCATCGAGCATGCCATCGAGTTGGGGGGGCGCAATGCCCCGAAGATTGATGTCGATGAACTCGATCGGTTTGAGAAAAAAATGGCGCCCGCGGCCGAGCCTGCCGAGGTGGCGCCTGATCATTCGCGATTCCAGGGTCCGGCGGTGAAATCCGGTGATGGAGCCGCGACCGATGACACGAAGGGTGGGCAGGCAGAGGCGGAACACGGCAAGGGTTCCTGAAAAATCATGAAGCTGACCTGCTTTGCTCAGTTTCGACTCGCGGTGATCTTCTTGCCCGCGCTGTTGCAGGGTGGTGCGAGGGCCGATGACTGGCCCCAGTTTCAGGGGCCTGGCAGGAATGCGGTCTCGGCAGAGAAGGGTCTTATTTCCTCTTTTGACGGAGAATCTGGCCCGGCGGTGCTGTGGCGAGTCGGCTTGAATGAAGGCTTCGGTGGTGCGGCGATTGCTGATGGCAAGGTCTATGTAATGGATCGGTTGCCGGGTGAGGCTGACGTTTTATTGTGTCTCGATCTGGAGACGGGTCGCGAACTGTGGCGATATTCCCAACGCGTGACCGGCAGGCTCTCCTTTCCGGGATCGCGCAATACCCCGACCGTTGAAGGTGATCACGTCTATATGATCGGTGGCTTCGGTCACGTGTCCTGCCTGCAGCGCGAAAGCGGAAAACTGGTTTGGAGTCTTGCCATCATGGAGGAGTTCGGTGTGGAAACGCCGCCGAACTGGGGCTATGCGCAGTCTCCGCTTCTGGTTGGTGAGGTTCTCGTCGCATGTGTCTTAAGCGAGAAGGTCGGGCTTGTCGGCCTCGACAAGCGCAGCGGCAGAATCTTGTGGAAGAGTCGTCCCTTGGGCAGCACGATGTCGCAGCCAGCGTATTTCGAACTGCAGGGTGTTCCACAGGTGGTGCTTTTGAGCACACTGGATCGTGATGCAAGAAAGGGCCTGCTGGCTGGATGTGCGATTGATGACGGCAGGATTCTTTGGAGCAATGATCTCTACTACAACAGGTTTCCGATTCCGGTTCCCGTGCTGGTGGGAGAAGATCGTATGCTGCTGACCGGCGGGTATGAGTGCGGCAGCGTTCTACTTGGCCTCGAGGGGTCAGGTGAAGACATACGAATGCGGGAAATTTACCGGATCAAGGGTGGATCCCAGCTGCATGCTCCGCAGTTGGTCGGAGATCATCTTTTCATCATGCTTAATGAGAACGCGAACTACAAGACCCGCATGCAGCGTGAGGAAAGCGGCGGGCTGGCGTGCCTGCGAATCGCTGATGGCAGAGAGGTCTGGCGCACGGGCAATGAACCGTATTTCGGCAGGGGGAGCATGATCCTGGCCGACGGCAAACTGATCATTCAGGATGGTCACAATGGCATACTGCGCATGGTGGATCCCTCATCGGAGGGATACCGGTTGCTGGGTGAGGCGAATGTCTTCGACATCGCGGAAGGCGACCTCGATCATGATCATCAGTTCTGGAGTCCGCTGGCGTTGAGTGATGGGCGCCTGGTGATGCGTGGTCAGAAGCAAATGATCTGTGTTGATCTTCGTGGTTAGCCCGGCATGCAACGTCCGGCCCGACCTGCCTCGGGCATGTTGCGTAAGGTTTCCGGGTGCGCGAGTGCGTGCATCCGCCCCAGTGTCGATCACGGCCCGACCTTGCGCAGCCCGGTGAGCTTTCTGAGGTTGCGCTCGTAGGTCGAGCGCTCGACGATCGCCTTGTCTCTGGCAAGAGGTCTGGCAACCATGAGCCCGAGGTGGCTGCTGAAGTGGTTGAGGTATCCGGAGATACTTTTGTCGATAACGACCTTCTTGTAGTTGCGTGACGCGTGCATGATTCTTGCCACCCGGTCTTTTCCTCGGGAGAGCAATCCGACGTGGGAGCAGAAGCCGCCGTCATGGCGGGTGACGATCCCGAGAATGTCTCCGTTGCGCAGATCGGGTTCGACGCGATGCACGTGTTCTCGCGGGATGTAGTAGACCGGCAGGCGAGCGACCCGTGATTCGTGCAGGGCCATCGGTTCACGCAGCGAGGGGTTTTTCCTCAGGTAGCGATAGCTTTTCCAGAGCACGGTCATTTCCTGGATTTTCCGGTTCTGCAGGCGTTGAGCGTGTCCCAGTTCGCGGGTGATATCCGTTGCGATACCCCGGGCCTCCGCCTCGAAGAACCACTCGGCAAGATAGTGAATGCGATCAAGGTAGTTGCCGTTGCAGCAACCGCCGCGGTAACGTGTCCATTCGACCTCACGCAGCAGGTCGTTGGGGTGATAGTTCTGTTTGCGAAGTTCCACCATGCGGGCCATGCCAAGCGCGATTTCAAAAAATGTCCAGCAGTCGAGACCACGAAGATTGACCGAAGGAGATTCGATGCGGTCGTGGATCTCCAGAGTGAACCCGACGTAGGGTGTTCCGTGCATCTCGCGGGCGAACGCCATGATGCGATCCCCGATAGGGAGCTTGTACCATTCATCGGCCACTGCCTTGGCGGCGATGTTTTGAAATTGCTTCGTTCCAGTGAAGGTCAGGTCGAGATCAAGGTGCGGCCCGGCTGCGAGGTCGCGGGCAACCATGGGGAACCCAAGTGAAAACCATGCGGCCTGCGCGAGAAACGTTCTGCGCCGCAAGGGTCTGCTTGATGGTTGGGAGGTGCCGGCTTTTGTGGTCTTCATGTCCGGGGATTTCGGGCCGACAGCAGGTTTGGCCGGGCCGCGAAGCTGCAGGATAGTCGGGGCTTCTCTGCCGGCCTGCAATGAGAACTCCCGTTGCCTTGGAGTAGAATTACTGCGGGGGCGTCCTTTGGGCTTGTCTCTTTTGCGTGTTGGTGAGATTGATGCGGATGCCAGCTTTAAAGGACAAGATAGCAGTGGTGACAGGAGCCGGTCGCGGCATTGGCAGGGCGATCGCTCGTCGCTTCGCAGCCGAGGGGGCCCGTGTCGCGGTGGTCAGTTTCAGCACTGGTAATTCGGCCAAGGTGGCCGATGAGCTCAATGCAGAGTGGCCGGGCTCCGCCGCAGGCTTCGCAGTTGACGTTTCTGATGGAGAGGCGACCAGCGCATTCGGCAAGGCGGTGGTGGCTGATCTTGGTGCGCCATCGATCCTGGTCAACAACGCGGGTATCACCCGGGACGGGTTGTGCATGCGGATGAAGGATGAGGATTGGAATGCCGTGGTTGATACCAATCTCAAGGGAGCTTTCAACATGGTGAAGGCGTTGCAGCGCCCCCTGTTGAAATCGGGATCGGGGCGCATCCTCAACATCAGCTCGGTGATCGGCCTGATCGGTAACGCCGGCCAGGCGAACTATGCGGCGAGCAAGGCCGGGCTCATTGGATTGACCAAGTCGCTTGCCAGGGAGTTCGCCAGCCGTGCTGTCACCGCCAATGCAATCGCCCCCGGTTTCATTACTACGGATATGACCGACGAGCTTCCCGAGGAATTGCGCGATTCGATCCTTGCGAAGATTCCCCTCAATCGCTTCGGTCAGGTGGAGGAAATCGCCTCTGCCGCCCTGTTTCTGGCCAGTGACGAGGCCGCTTACATCACCGGACAGACCTTGGTCGTCGACGGCGGGATGGTGATGTAGGCGATGGCTCCTTATACCTCGCCGCCAAATCCTGCTTCACTCCTCGTTGATGAAGGGCCTGCCCCGTGTTACCGGCATGGAGAAAGCAACACAGATTCATGAGTCACGCTATCGCGAACATTCTGGCTGAACGCTACGCCACGCCGCCGTTGCGTGCTATCTGGTCTGCCGAGGGTCGGGTTCGGCTCGAGCGGGAGCTGTGGATTGCCGTGATGCGCGCCCAGTCGGAACTGGGCATCGAGATCCCGCAGGATGCCATCGATGCCTACGAAAAGGTGGTGGACAAGGTGGACCTCGAATCAATTGCGGCGCGGGAAAGAGTCACCCGTCACGACGTGAAGGCGCGAATCGAGGAGTTTTGTGACCTGGCTGGTTATCAGCATATTCACAAGGGCATGACCAGTCGCGACCTGACTGAGAATGTCGAGCAGTTGCAGGTGTTTCGGAGCCTCAGAGAGATCAGGAAGAAAGCGGTGGCCAGTCTTGATCTGCTGGCAGAGAGGGTCGGGCAGTGGAAGGGCCTGGTCATCACTGCGCGAACCCACAATGTAGCGGCGCAAACCACGACCTTTGGACGCCGCCTGGCGATGTTCGGTGAGGAGTTGTTGCTGGCGCTTCGTCATCTCGACGAATTAATCGCCTGCTACCCGGTGCGCGGGCTCAAGGGTGCGGTCGGAACCCAGCAGGACCAGCTGACCCTTTTCGGAGGAGACAGCGAAAAGGTGAGCCGGCTGGATGCGGGCCTGCGGGGTTTCCTCGGGATTCCACGGGCTTTTGAGGTGCCTGGGCAGGTCTATGGCCGGTCGCTGGATTTCCGGGTGGTATCGCTGCTTGTCGAACTGGGCAGCGCGCCCGCGAGTTTTGCCAAGACGTTGCGAATCATGGCGGGGCATGAACTTGCCAGCGAGGGATTTGCCAAGGGGCAGGTCGGGTCCTCTGCCATGCCGCACAAGATGAACAGCCGGAGTTGCGAGCGGATCAATGGGTTCCATACGATTCTGAAGGGCCACGCTGTGATGGCTGCGGGCCTTGCCGGTGATCAGTGGAATGAGGGCGATGTCTCGTGCTCGGTTGTTCGCCGCGTGTTTCTACCTGATGCCTTTTTCGCCATCGATGGTTTGCTGGAGACGTTTCTTACCGTGCTTGCCCAGATGGAGGTCTTCGAGGGAGTCATTGAGCAGGAGAACGCTCACTACTTTCCATTCCTGCTGACTACTACCTTTCTGATGGAAGCGGTGCGCGGCGGCGTGGGTCGTGAGCAGGCGCACGAGGCGATCAAGGAACATGCGGTTGCCACCGTGCTTGATTTACGTAATGGCGCAGTTGCCGAGAATGATCTGCTGGAACGGCTTGCTGGTGATGCTCGGTTGGGTATGAGCAGGGCAAAACTCTCCGAGCTGCTGGAAGCCGGCAAGGCACAGGCGGGAACCGCCGCGGCCCAGATCCAGGCCTTCCTGGGCGCCGTTGAGGAGATCCGGGCGAGTGATCCGGAGGCTGCCGCCTATCGCGCTGGTGCCATTCTCTAGAGGGTTTGCCGAGGCTTTGCCGGGAGGAGGATACGCCCGTGGGTTTCCAGTGGCCGTATGCCGAATCAAAGCCGTGCAATCCTTGGACTTCTTCCCACAGACCCGTCATCTCGAGAGTGTGATAGTGCAGGAACGCTGGTTTGCCTCTTGGGAAGCATTTGCCTATTTTTTACGCAAATTCATGCTGTCGCAGGGCAAAATCCCTCACGCGACCACGTCTTGCTGGTTGCCATAGACGACCTCAACGATTGGATCGGCTGCCTCACTGATTCCGGGTCAAAACCCGCCAACGGCCATGTCACTGGCGAAGGTCATCCCCAGGCATACACCCCTCACATAGACCGCCTGGCAAAGCGCGGGGCGCTGTTCACCAACGCCCACTGCCAGGCTCCGCTCTGCCGGCCATCCCGCGCCAGGCCACGAGCAAGTCCTGTTAGGATCCGCTTTCGATGACGACTTGGACGATGTCCGCGAAATCGCGAAGCGCATCAATACCAGGGTGAGCTACATGAAGGCTCACCGCTGGGTCGTGGACAATGAAGCCAATCTGCGCCTGACGACCCAAGCCTACCTTGCCTGCACCACCGCCATGGATGACGCCCTTGGCCCTGACCACCCTTTACGCGCACAACCATAGCCTCTGTGACACCCGTTGGCGCTATACCCGCTACGCCGATGGCAGCGAGGAGCTCTATGACCGCCAGAACGACCCGCACGAGCACGACAACTTGATCCGGCAAAAAGAAACCTGGGATGATCTGAAGGCCGTAGAAAAAAACTCTCCGCCTGGATTCCCAGGAACGAGTCTCGCGGCCCGGACTTGGTGAATGATCGGCTGGAACCATGAGCCTCGGATTCATAAATGCAGAGGCTTTTTTAAGGTGTTTGGCAAAGGACCATCCAAAATCCAGCCACTCAGCTATTGCCTTGCCCAGTGGCACAGGCACGAACCGGATGTGTGTTCCCGGCCCTTCTTGGGGGGCCAGTAAGAGGGTGGCGATGATTGAGTAGGAGGAGCGGCTGCCCCTCGCGTGGCAGTTGAATGGCCCTCAGTGCGATTCCCTCGAAAAGCATTCCTGCCGCTGGCAGTGTGACCGGCCTGCCCTCGCGGCGAGCGTCCACGCGATCAGAAAGTCTTTCCCTGGTGTGAAAGCTGGGAATTCTTTGGTCCGATCATCCGGCAGGGATTCGGGGTGTGTTACCAGCCGAAGGAGATACGGAAGCTTCCGCCCGAGGAGCGGTAGCGCGTGTTGGAGCACCAGTCTCTTTTGCGGTGGCTCCAGCCGTAAGCTGAATCGCGGTGGGAGCCGTAGTGGTGGTGCCCGTTTCGGCAACGGCAGCTGGAGTGGCGGATCTCGCGCTTCCACGAATAACGGGGCGCGCCGCACGGGTGGTAGCCGCAGATCCTGGGAACGAGGTAGATCGGAGCGCCGCAACTGTGGTAGCCGATCAGGCGCTCGCGCGGTGTGCAGGAGTCGTGACCGGCCCGGGCGGCGGTGGGGGCGAGAAGCACGGCCGCACAGGCCGCGATGATCATGGCAGTGAAATGAGATGTCTTCATGGTGCTGGGTTGGACGTGAAGACGCAGAAATAAATTCGAAAAAAGTATTCGTCTTTCCACGGCAGGCAGCAGCCGACTCACTGAGCCTGGTTGCTTGCCTCCCATGCAGGTCGCGAGACTGGCAAGCAGAGAGACAGATAGCTGCCCGCCGGTTCAGGCCAGCACGTAGACGATTCTTCCGCAATTGATACAGAATACGGTGTCCGTGTCGGATTTTGCGCGATGCATATTATCGGGAGGAATCTTCATGTGGCATCCATCGCACACGCCGTGCCGGATCTCGACGATGGCGTAGTCTCCCTTTGATTTGAAAGTTCGCTCGTAGGTGTCCACCAGGTCTTCGTCGAGCTTGACCTTGAGGTTCTGGACCTCCTCTTCGAGTTGCGTGATACGTTGGCCGGCTTCGGTTCCCCGTGTATCAAGTGCCGCGATTTCCTCATCGACGAGTTCCTGCGTGCGCGCCAGGCCCCGCTGTGCGCCCTGGAGGTTTTCTCTGAGTTGCTCGAGTTCCTCCATCAGCACGAGTTCTCTTTCCTCAAGTTCATTGATCTCGATCTGGTAGCGCTCGATTTCAGTGCCCATTGCCTGGAACTCCTCATTCTTGCGTGTCTGGAATTGTTGGGTCTTGAGCTTGGTGATGCTGTCCTGGCGTGTCTGGATATCGAGTTCGAGGTTCTTGGTCGCGATCTCGTTGGCGGTGACAACTTCTTTTGCGGCGGCGACGGCTGCCTGGTCATCCTCCAGCCTGGTTTTTGCCCGCTCGCGATCGCTGGGAATTCTTTCGAGCGATTGGCGCAGTTCAAGGATTCTTCGGTCGCGGTCCTGAATTGCCAGAAGAGTTTCGTGATCGGGATTCATCGGGAGATCGGGAAAAAAGAGAGTGCCTGCCAATAAACCGGATCCGGAGAAATCCCAACCAATTACTTTCTTTAATATAGCTCTACCGGGCTGCGCTTGCCGTCTTCGATCGAAAGCCGGGCGGCTTCTTCCTCGCCGAGGGTCGCCACGCGTAAATCCCAGATTTCGGCATCGATCTGGTGGAATTTATCCAGATCCCACTTATATGGAGAACTGAATTTTCGCTTCGCCTTGTCGATATTCTCCAGCGCGTTGATGAGGTGATTTTCCGGAACTTTCTCGAGGTGTCTGCGAGCTTCCTCGACCATTTCAACCCGGTGACAGATCATCGCCAGGTCATTGCCAGCCGAGATGGCGTTGATGATCGTTTCCTCGAAGCTGACTTCGTTGAGTATAGCACCCATATCGAGGTCATCGGTCATGACCAGGCCATTGAATCCGAGTTGGTTTCGCAGTAACTGGGTGACGATGTTGCCGGAAAGGGAGGCTGGCCATCTCTGGTGGTCCGGATCGTAGGCAGGGTAACAACTGTGGCAGGTCATCATGCTGTCGAGTTCAGGAATGAGCGCGGAGAACGGCATTAATTCCTCGGCTTCCATCTCGGCCCTGGATCGGTTGATGATGGGGAGTTCCTCATGGGGGTCGCAGGCGGCCCGGGAGTAGCCGGGGAAATGCTTGCCGCAGGAAAGAATGCCCTCGCGCCGCATGGCGCGATTGAAGACGCCCGCCTTACTGATTACTTCCTGGGTATCAGTGCCGTAACAACGCCCCTTGAGCGAATTGTCAGCTTCGTCGTCGTGTGAGATGTCCAGCACCGGACACAGGTTGAGGTTAAAGCCGAACTGGCGAAGAATTCTGCCGGTCAGCCTGCCGTGTTGTTTGATCAGTTTCGTTTTGCCCTTGTTGCGAAGTTGCTGTGCATTCGGTGGTTCGTTACCGATCAGGCGCAACCGGGAAACGCGCCCACCTTCCTGGTCGATGGTTATGATCGGCTCAATGTCCGAAAGGTCGCGCAGGTCATCAATGAGCTTACGAAGTTGTCCGGGACTCTCGATGTTGCGGCCGAAAAGGATGAAGCCGCCAGGTTGGATGGCGCGCAGTCGTCTGGCGGTATCCGAGGTCAGTTCCTTGCCTGGAACCCCCATGAGGAGCAGTTGTCCGAGAGTGTCGTGGTTCATGTCAGCGAGGAGATACGGGTTGTGGATTGTATGTCGTCGAGGCGCAAAGTCAGCGTCTGCAAAGTCGGGAAAAAAGTATTACCCCGATGCAAATGAATACAACGCAAGGCAACCACATCATCACGTGGGGATAGTATTCGGGGCTCTCGCGCAAGCTGTCGGCCACCGTTATGAAAATAAAATAGCAACAGGCGATGGCCAGGCTGATGGCAAAACCGATGGAAGTTTCCCGGCGTTGGGTGGTCACGCCCAGTGGGATGCCGACCAGCGTGAAGACAAAACAAGCCAGCGCGAAGGCGTAACGACGACTGATTTCGGTTCGCAGCCCGGATATTTTTTTCGGTGAGATTTCCTGGCCGGTATTTTCGTCCATTCCGCTGGCGATCTCGCGTCTCAGGACGGAGGTTTTTTTCGTTGAAGGCTTGGATTTCTTCACTTTGGAGATGAGATTTTCGAGGCTGATATTGATGCTCAATTCCTCGAATGTGACGCCATGCTGGATCTTGCGCAGATCACCAGGGTTGTCGACGTCTCTCCACTCCACGTTCGCGTCCTTGAGCACCAGGGTGAAGGAGTCAGCGTTTTCCTCCATCTGCAAGGTCGCCTGGGGAGAGCTGATGTACTTGATCGGGCGCTTATCAGCCAGTTCGACCAGTTGCAGATCCTTGAGCACATTATCCTGTTTTTCCGTGATGTGAAAAATGAAACCGGGAAATTCCTTGGTGACGGTGTTCTCTCGAAACAGGACCAGGGGATTGTCGACTGCCAGCAATGCGAACATGCGCTTCATTTCCGCCTTTGCCCTCGGAGAGATGTTGGAATTGATGTAGAGGCAGAAAATCGACAGGCAGGCGGCGATAATGAAGGCCGGCAGGCAGATTCTGGGGGTGCTCAGTCCGGCCATGCGCAGGGATATGAGTTCACTGTCAGCGCTGACTCGTCCGAAAACCAGCAGGGTCGCCATGAGTAATCCCCACGGAATCGTGAAGATCAGTGAGAACGGCAGAACCAGGACGACGAATTTGAGTACGAAGCTGAGAGGCAGTTGGCTGTTTACAAGCATGGGAAGAATCTCCTTGAAGACGTTTCCAAGGACGAGAACGAAGCTCAGCACGAACACCCCGAAGAGTGTAGAGAAGAGCACCTGTCCCCCGAGGTACCTGTCGATGATTCTCATTTGTTTCTGGCGGCCCGCGTTTTCATGCAGTGCATGAAGCCCTGCCAAGAACTCCCGGCATATGCGAATAAACCAGTGATTGCAGGGGCGGCAACGGAATTCCGGATTGGGACGAAGAGCTGATCGGGGCGCACCGATTGTTTTTCGCATTCATATGAGACTTGTTCCAGCTTGGTCTCAGCAGGTGCTTGCCGGGCCTCGGTGCACCTACTAGCGTGGCGGGATGATTCTGGATGAAGCGACCATTGCCGCGGTGTCGACACCTTTCGGAGAAGGTGCTGTTGCCATGGTGCGGATTTCCGGTCCGGCGAGTCGGGAGGTGCTGGACACGGTTTTCTGTTGCTCGGTTGAAACCATCCACATGGAGCCAAGGCGGCAATATCTGGGTACGGTAAGGGACCGATCGGGTGAGGAAGTCGATGAAGTTCTGGCGACCTTGTTTCTCGCGCCGTCGAGTTATACTGGTGAGGATCTGGTTGAAATCTCGTGTCACGGAGGAGTCCATGTTACTCGGCGAGTATTGGAGGTCGTGCTGGCTGCTGGGGCGCGGCTCGCGGAGCCGGGAGAGTTCACGCAGCGCGCATACGTGAACGGCAGAATGGATCTGACCCAGGCGGAGGCGGTGATCGACATGATTCGGGCGCAGAGCGATCTCGCGCTGGTATCGGCACGGGCGCAGCTATCCGGCAGCCTGGGGCGCGGCGTGGAGGAAATGCGGCAGCGGCTTCTCGCGGTGCTCGCTCATCTCGAGGCGTATATCGATTTCCCCGAGGAGGATATTGAAGTTGAGGTGGGCAAGGCGATGATCGAACGGATGGCGGCGGCACGTGACGAGGTGACACGGTTGCTGGGCACGGCGGAGCGGGGAAGAATCCTGCGTGAGGGAATCGCGACGGTGATCTGTGGTGCGCCGAATGTCGGCAAGTCGAGTCTTCTGAATGCCCTTGCCGGGCGTGACCGTGCCATTGTCAGTGAGGTGGCCGGCACGACGCGTGACACGGTCGAGGAATTGATCCACGTGGGAGGCTATGCTCTCAGGTTGATCGATACCGCCGGTGTCAGGGAATCGGAGGATGCCCTTGAGCGGGAGGGGATTTCCCGTACGCGTCGCGCACTCGAAGAAGCTGATCTTGTTATCGAGGTGCTCGACGCCTCATGCGCTCCGGATGAGCAGCAGCGCGTGGAGATGGATCAACATTTCGACGGGGTTTTGCTTGTGGTGTTGAATAAAGTTGACCTGGGAGAGCACCCCGGTTGGTCCGGATCGCGGCATGCTCGGGTTTCCTGCGCGGCGGAATCCGGGCTTCGATCGCTGGCTGATCGAATCGGCGAGCAGGTTGGAGCGGGTGAGATGGAAGTCATTCATGATCCGATCTCGATCAATGCCCGCCATCAAGTCTGTTTGTGCAGGGCTCGGGAGGCTCTCGATGCGGCGATTTGTGGGCTTGAGGAAGGCGCGTATGCCGAGTTGGTCGCGATCGATCTGAGGGAGGCGCTCGATGGCATTGGCGCGATCGTCGGCAAGGTTGATACGGAGGATCTGCTGGGAGAGATCTTTGCTAATTTCTGTATCGGCAAATGACGACAACTATCAAAGTCATTGAGTGGCCGCAGTGGGTTCGTCTCGAGGAGGCGCATCGCGCACGGTTGCTGCCTTATGCGGAGGCCTATCGAAATCGCCGATCAATCGGGCGCAAGCACCCGGTGGAGGATTTCCTGTTTCAATACTACGCCTATTCACCAGGTCAGCTCCTGGGCTGGCATCCGGGGATTGGCAGGGCGATCAGTTTGGGTAACCGAGCCACGCAGGGGCAACCGCCTTCCCGAATGGGGCGTTCACCGTATCGCACGGAGCGGGGCCTGGTTTTTGCTGACCCCACGCTGATTGCAGATGCGGAGCTGCACCGTGTTCGGTGGATTGCCTCGCTGCTTGAAGCAATCGATTCACGTCCCCCGCAGGTTGGGTGCTACGGTCTGCATGAGTGGGCCATGGTTTATGGCTCGGCGCAGGATGAAGTTCGCCATGTCGGCATGCCCTTGCGTCTCGGGTCGGAGGAAATCCGAGAATTCCTGGATTCTCAGCGCCTGTGTTGCACGCATTACGATGCGTTTCGTTTTTTCACTCCGCAGGCGGTTGCTCTCAATACGCATCAACTCGATATCGACAGCCGTGTGCAGCATGAGCAGCCCGGATGTATTCATGCCAACATGGACCTGTACAAATGGGCCTGGAAACTCTCTCCATGGGTGCCGGGTGAGCTTCTTGGCGATTGCTTCCTGTTGGCTGTCGCAGCCCGCGAGATCGACATGCGTGCGAGTCCCTACGATCTTGCTGATCTGGGATACCTGCCGATCCGGATCGAGACTCCGGAGGGCCGCGAGGCGTATCGTTGTGCGCAGATCGAACTCTATCGTCGAGCAATACCGCTGCGCAGGCGGCTGCTGGCAGTCACCCGCAGGATACTCTCGAGTCGTTGGCAGATTGGTGAAGTCGCCTGTGATACGACTCGCTCGGAGGTCGCTGGCCTTCGGTGTGATGGTTGACGGAAACTTGCGCTTGCCGTCAGCCGGCCGATGCTGCTGCCGTTTTTAATATGGCCCGCAACTACACCCTCAAGCCCCAGGGCAGGGGCGCTGAAGATCACGCTATCGACTTCGCGGCCGAGCTCAACGAGCAGCAGTATGCTGCTGTGACCTCACGCCCCGGCCACGCGTTGGTCATTGCCGGTGCGGGTTCGGGTAAGACCCGGACCCTCATCTACAGGGTGGCCTTTCTGCTGGCCAATGGAATTCCTGCGGAGAATATCCTGTTGCTTACATTTACCAATAAGGCCGCACGCGAAATGCTCGACCGCGTCGAGAAGCTGCTTCCCATGAAGACGCATCGCTTGTGGGGCGGCACATTTCATTCGATTGGTAATCGCATCCTGCGCAGGCACGCCGACTTACTGGGATACCGAGGTGGATTCAGTATCATGGATCGCGAGGACCAGAAGGATCTGGTGGCCACTGCGGTGCAGGCGGCGGGTGTCGACACGAAGTCGATCCGCTTTCCGAAGCCGGAGGTGCTCGGCAATCTATTCAGCCTGGCCACCAGCACCGGGGCGGAACTGGAGGAGATTCTCGCCGCCCGCTACCCGTACTTCGAGCACCTTGATGAAGAGATCGGCAGGATCCGCGACGCCTATGAGGCTCGGAAACTCGAGACCAATTCCATGGATTTCGATGACCTTCTGGTTCGCACCGTTGAGCTTCTGGAAAAGCACGGGGAGCTCAGGGAAGACTACCGGCACCGTTTCCAGTTTGTGCTCGTCGATGAGTACCAGGACACCAATGCCGTACAATCGGAGCTGATCGACATGCTGGTAGGGGATGGGGGCAACCTCATGGTAGTGGGTGATGACGCGCAGAGCATCTACTCATGGCGGGGTGCTGACTTCCAGAATATTCTCGGCTTTGCCGAGCGTTACCCGGGCGCGCAGGTGTTTAAGATCGAGACGAATTACCGCTCGGTGCCGGACATTCTCAGTCTTGCCAACCAGTCGATCCTTGGCAACGAGCATCAATTTCGCAAGGAACTGCGCCCTTCCCGGGAGAGCTGCGGCATGCTTCCGGCATTGGTCGCCACTGGTGACACCAACCAGCAGGCTGCCTTCGTGGCGCAGCGAATTCTCGAATTGCGCGACGAGGGCATCGAGTTCGACGAGATCGCTGTTCTGTATCGGGCCCATTACCAGTCCATGGAGGTGCAGATGGAGTTCAGCAGCCGCGGTATTCCCTTTCGCGTGACCAGCGGCTTGCGCTTCTTTGAGCAGGCCCACATCAAGGACATCGCGGCGTTCATCCGCTTCGCCGTGAATGGGCGTGATGAACTGGCGTTTAAGCGGGTGGTCAAGCTCATTCCCGGTGTCGGGGACGTCGCCGCCACAAAATTGTGGGCGGCATGGAAACGAGAGGATACGCAACTGGAGGGGCAGGTGCCGGAAACTTTCTCCTCGGTGATGCTTGGATTTCCCGTGCCGTCGCGGGCCAGGAAGACGTGGGAACAGTTTGTCTATACCTGGGATGAACTGCTCGACGGACAGGCGGGGTTTGCGCGCCCGACGGAGATGATCACCAGCGTCGTCGAAGGGGTTTATGACGAGGTCATGCGCAGCAGGTTCCAGAACTATGAGAATCGCAGGCAGGATGTCGAGCAGCTGGCCGCTTATGCCGGTCAGTTTGATGATGTCGCCCAGTTCCTGACCCAGCTTTCGCTTATGTCGGCGGTGGATGACCAGCCATCAAACGAGGAACCCGATGATGAGGTGGTGACGCTTTCCACCGTGCACCAGGCGAAGGGTCTTGAGTGGCGTGCCGTGTTCGTCATCTGGTTGGCTGACGGCATGTTTCCAAGTGCCCGGACCCTTGACGAGGGGAGCGACGAGGGGTTGGAAGAGGAGCGTCGACTTTTCTATGTCGCGGTGACCCGGGCAGGAGAAGAGCTCTACCTTACTTGGCCGCGCATGTGGTACGGCAGTCACGATGGCGAAGTGCTGCAGCGACCCAGCCGGTTTCTCGAGGAATTGCCGAGTGAGTTGATGGAGGAGTGGAATGTCGGAGGCGCCCAAGGTTGGTATTGATCGGCTGGCAGAGTATATGAAGCCGAAATCCCAGTCGAATGGCCGGAATTTTTTTTTGAATAGGCAGGTGACTCTTCGTCGGGGTGTTGTAAGAGTCTAGAGGTTGCGATTTCATATTCCCAACGAGATGGTCCGAGTCCGCCGGTGAGTCTCACTCGCATGGTGTGTTTTTATTTACCGTAAGCTTTTTCTTATGTCCTTGTCGATAGCTAGACCCGAAGAGAAAATCGATTGGCTCGCCAGCGTGTTCCTGATGGGCACCTTTGCCTTGTCACTGACCTTGGTACCCTTCTGGATATGGTGCTTTGGGATTACCTGGTTGGATCTGGTTCTGTTTATCGGGTTTTTCGTTCTCACGGGAATGAGCATCACGTTCGGCTATCATCGTCTGTTTGCGCACCGGGCGTTCAAGGCGCCGGCTCTCATCCGTTTTTTCACTTTGATTTTCGGGGCAGCTGCTTTCGAGAACTCAGTGCTCGACTGGGCTTCTGACCACCGGCGGCATCACAAGCACACCGATCATGATGATGATCCCTATAATATTTCCAAGGGTTTCTTTCATGCCCACATCGGTTGGATTCTGCTTAAGCCGAAACAGCGGCCGCCGTATGACAACGCCAAGGATCTCCTCAAAGATAAATTGGTGATGTGGCAGCACCGGAACTGGCACACCATCGGGATCGTGGTGGGGTTTGTCATTCCCACACTCATTGGTTTCGGTCTCGCTGTTCCGATGGACAAGCCACTTTGGCAGGGGGCGGTTGCGGGGCTGCTGTTTGGCGGAGTCCTGCGAGTGACCTGTGTTCAGCACTGTACGTTTTTCATCAACTCGCTTTGTCACTGTATCGGGCGGAGACCTTACGACAAGAGCAGCAGCGCCAGAGACAGTGGTATCATGGCACTCTTCACCTTCGGGGAGGGCTATCACAATTATCACCACTCGTTTCAGCACGACTATCGCAACGGCGTCAAACCATGGCATTTTGATCCCACCAAGTGGGCGATCTGGACGCTCAGCAAACTTGGTATCGTTACCGATCTGAAGCGTGCCGATGATGCCAAGGTTATGGAGATGCGGCGGCGGGCTGCTGAAGGAGAGGACACCGCCAACTGGTCGGCAGGCGTTGATGCTAACAAGTAACTTGGCTGACAAGCTGTCTTGCGAGGTTTAGGTTTGTAGCTTCATGATTCTGCATGCGCTGCCGGGTTCCG
>JBDQJG010000048.1:0-17881 GCA_040263955.1 Verrucomicrobiales bacterium | reverse complement strand
GATTGGTGACCAATAATTCCGCCCGCAGCGGCTCCCAGCAAGCCACCCGTAACCGCGCCTGCCGTTTTATTCGTGTTATCGTACATCGGCGAAGTCTGGCAACCCGCCAAAAATAAACCGGAAACTGTCACGATTCCGACGACTATCTTTTTTGTTGTTTTCATGCTGCTTGAGTAGAGCTGGTTTGTTGAACTGGAATTATTTCAATGTCCTTCACGATAATCCTGACGTAATCATATACGGGAAAATTCAAATTCCGCTGCACTTTTTTTAACAAAAATCGCAATCCTTGATCCCGGAAAGACGGTGACACGGCGAAAAGATCTCTCCCTCGGCATGCCTTGCGGAGGAGAATTCCCACGCAGCACCCTATATACCACCGCCGGTAACGTCGGATGAAAAAGCCCCGGATCACGACTTTGGAGGTTTATGACAACTTGCAACTAAGGCAGAGGCGGAGAGGGAAGGAATCGAACCAACCAGACCTGGGATCACCAGCTCTCAACGGTTTTGAAGACCGCGGGGGCCACCAGGCACCCATCACTCTCCTTCTCATGAAGGCGACGCGCTGAGATCATTGACTGGAATCACCAACGAATCAAGGATAGGAGAACGCGCGTGACTTTTATTCAGCGCCTCAACGAAGAACCTGCTGGTACTCCGCGGCCTCACCGGCAACAGTGTCTTTTCTTAGTCCAGCCCTTTCCTGGCCACCTTCCCAATGTTTCATCCAAAATCATTACCCTGCCTCATGGCGTTGGCCGTATATGGCATCCTCTTCGCAATACCAACGGGACATCCTGCCCTCGCCTCCGAAAGAGATCCTGTGGCCCGAGCAAAATTCGACCAGTGGATTGAGGCCCAACACGCGACAAGCACCTTGAGCACCACGTTCACCCAGGAACGAAAGCTGCGCACGATTCGGCGCCCCATGGTTACCAAGGGAAGAATGTGGTGGGACCGTGCTGCGGGCTTTCGCTGGGAACTCGATGATCCGCCGAAACTTGTGCTGATCGAGGATGCCGAAGGGCAGGTCGCCGAGATCCGGCCGACCAGCAAGGAGCTCAAGTTGCGCTCGAACAGGCAAGCGCAGGAAGAGATGCACGGCCTCGGATTTGGATTCGCAAAGTTTTTTGATGCAGACCCCGCCGCATGGACTGATGAACTTGAGCTTATTCACTGTGTCACCGATGCCTCCCGCCCTGAACACATCGTTGTGCACCTTAAATTCCGCAGGCCTAAACTCGCCAAAGCCATCTGGAAAATGATCATCGTCGCGGACACCCTGCGGGGCGACATGCGCGAATTCCAGCTGGTCTTCCGGGACCAGTCTTCTATTCGCCTCCTCTTTGATCCGATGAAGAAAAATGCAGTGATCAATCCCCGCCTCTTCGAGATCCCGCTGGAAGGCTACACCGTGACACGGGAATAGACTGCCGCAAACCTTCCACCAACCTGTTACAATGAAGAGAACAAGCCCCCTTTCATTACTTTACGAACGTGGCACGTTCCCGCCTCAAAGCAGCGGCCAAAGGCGGCAGGGCGCGCCATCGATGCGATGATTCCCCACCCCGAAGAACCCACCACCGGAGGCTACTTCGACTACAATGCCACCTCCCCTCTTTCCCGCACCGCGCGGAATGCCTGGTTGGAGGCTCAGGAACACAGCTGGCACAATCCCTCCTCGCTCTATCCGCAGGCCGCTCATGTGGATCACCTCCTCGATGCGGCCAGATTGCGTATCGCGGATCTGATCGGGTGTGAGGCGCCCGAACGCATTCTCTTTGTCTGCGGCGCGACCGAGGCCAACAACGCACTTTTCACGAGTATTGCCGGCGCCTATTCCGGGGCAGCAGTCGCGACCGGCGGAACCGAACATCCCAGTGTCCTGGAGCCCTCCCGAGCTCATTTTGGGGAATATGCCATCCGACTGCGCCACCAGCCCGATGGCAGGCTCGACCTGGAATCGCTCGAAGAATACCTGGCTGGCTCGAGCTCCAGAAGAGCCGCACTGCCCCTTTCCGTGGTCTCCGTCATGGCGGCCAACAACGAGACGGGAACCCTGCAACCTTGGAAACAGATCGCTGAAGTTTGCCGGCGCGCGGGAGTCGCCTTCCACTCGGATGCGGCCCAATGGATCGGCAAACTGCCAGCCGGGGACCTCGGTGAAACCTGCGATTACCTGACGGCAAGTGCACACAAGTTCGGCGGCCCAAAGGGTATCGGGTTCCTTGTTATTGCCCGAGACGACAAGACATTCCGGGGGGCACTGGGCGGTCCACAGGAGGCGGGGCGGCGCGGCGGCACAGAAAATTATCCCGCCATCGCCGCCATGGTGGCTGCCCTCGATGAGTCATCCAGGCGTGGACTCCCCGATCCATCATCGCGTGATGCCTTCGAACATCGCATTGTGGCCTCCATTCCTGATGCGCGGGTCATTGCGGGCTCATCTGAGCGGCTCTGGAATACCTCGATGCTCGCGTTTCCCGGTCGCAGGAACATCAGAATACTCACGGCTCTGGCGCGTTCCGGATTTCAGGTGTCAACCGGTTCAGCCTGCAGTGCCGGCAAAGGCCGCCCATCGATGACCCTTGCGGCCATGAGTGAACCTCCTGAAACCATGGGCCAGGTGCTGCGTTTCAGTTCGGGCCCGGATACATCGCGAGCCGATTGGATGGCCCTTGCAGATCAACTCGAAACCATTCACGAGGCAATGGGAGATTGAATCGACCGACACCAGCTCTCCAGCTCACCCCTTGGACATCAGAGTGGCGCCGTGCCAGTGTTGCCTACGATTACCAACAGATATGACTACCTCTCCGACCGAAGACGACCTATCCACTCTCGACGCACACTGCCGAACCGTCGCCCTGCAATTGATGAAGATGCATCCGGAGGTAGGTCGCATACCCGATCAACAACTCAGAGAAACCTGTCTGAAGAGCCTGCACGAGATCACCGTGCAACTTGAAATCATCAAGAAACACCTGATCAAAGCCCGCAATCGGGATGACAGCGTGGAATTGTAACCTGATGCCGACGACGCATCAGGCCGCGCAGTGCGAAGCAGCGCTCGCACCCCGAGTCTCACGATGGACTGCACAGCCGGATACTGCGTGACCAGAAGAAGATCGGCTTGGTTTGTCGCGCTCCAGCTTCATTTTGGCTACCCAAGTCGATATTTCTCGTTATTCTCCCCCGCTTGATCGCCGCACGTAACCTGCCGCCACTACTTAAACGTTCACCGTTACCTTCACGAATGACAACCAAGACTGCTGCATCCACGCAATCGAAAAAGTCCGCTCCGGGCAGTTCCGACAACTTCAATTTCAATACCGAGAACTCGGCAGAAGGACTCGGCACATCGATTCGCAATCACCTCCGCTACACCTTCGCCCACGATCCTGGCAGCGCTTCGGATAATGATTGGTGGAATGCCACGTGCCTCGCCGTGCGCGACCGACTTCTCGACAAGGCGGCGCGCTCACGAAAAGTCCACAGCGACAAGAATGTGCGCCGTGTCTATTACCTGTCGCTCGAGTATCTGATGGGCCGGCTGCTGGAGAACAATCTACGCAATCTCGAAATTTTCGAAGCCGCACGGGAGGCACTCGCCTCGTTCGGCAAGGACATTGACGCGATCGCCGACAAGGCACCCGACATGGGCCTTGGCAATGGTGGCCTCGGTCGCCTGGCGGCCTGTTTCCTTGACTCCCTGACCACATTGGATCTGCCTTCGGTTGGCTACGGCATTTACTACGAGTTCGGACTTTTCAGACAAACCTTTGAAGATGATCGCCAAGTTGAAAAACCCGATGAATGGCGGCGTTACGGCACTCCTTGGGGCATCACTCGACCTGAATACGCGGTCGATGTCAGGTTATACGGGCACGTCGAGAAAAAGTTCGATGAATTCGGGCAATGCCACATCGAGTGGGTTGGCGGCAAAGAGGTGCGCGGCGTTCCCCATGATATCCCGATTGCCGGGTTTCGCACCGATACGGTCAACGTGCTGCGACTCTGGCAGTCGACCGCCTCGGAGGACTTCAATCTCGATGTCTTCAACCAGGGTGGCTACGTGGATGCGGTGAGAGAAAAGGCACTCAACGAGACCATCTCGAAGGTTCTCTACCCCAATGATACGACCGAGAGCGGTAAAGAACTTCGGTTGGTACAGCAGTATTTCTTCGTGGCCTGCTCGATCCGGGACCTCATCAGACGGCACTTTTTCTGTGGCAGAAATGACTGGTCCAATTTCGCCGACAAGGTTGCCATCCAGCTCAATGATACGCATCCGGCCGTGGCTGTTCCTGAGTTGATGCGCATTCTGCTCGACGAAGTCGAAATGGAATGGCAAGCGGCATGGGATCTTTGCCAGAGAGTTTTCAGCTACACCAACCATACCTTGCTGCCAGAAGCCTTGGAACGCTGGAGTGTGCCTCTTTTCGGGAGGGTTCTGCCACGCCACCTCGAAATTATTCTCGAGATCAATCGGCGTTTCCTCGAGCACGAGGTCGACAAGCGCTGGCCGGGCGACGATGCAAAGAAACGCCTGTTATCGCTGATCGAGGAAGGTCATCCACAAATGATCCGGATGGCCAACCTGTCGGTGATCGGAAGCCACACCACCAATGGTGTCGCTGCCCTGCACTCCCGTCTTCTTAAAGAGAAACTTTTTCCGGAATTGGACGCACTCTACCCGAACCGCTTCGACAATAAGACCAATGGAATCACTCCCCGGAGATGGCTGCTCTCGTGTAACCCGGCACTGGCTGAACTGGTGAGCGAAATCTGTGATGACGACTGGCCCCGGCGCCTTATTGAGCTTCGCAAGCTCGGCGAGCATGCCGATGACCACGACTTTCAGGATCGATTCATGGCGATCAAGCGGGCCAACAAGGAAGCACTTGCTCGGGTAATCGAGCGCGATTGTGGCATCACGGTCGACCCCGATGCTCTGTTCGATGTGCAGATCAAGCGCCTGCATGAGTACAAGCGCCAACACCTCAACCTGCTGCACATCCTGACACTCTACCGCAGGTTACTGCAGAATCCTGACCTGGATATCGTTCCGCGGGTTTTCATCTTCGCTGCCAAGGCGGCACCAGGCTACACCCTCGCCAAGGATATTATTCACGCCATCAACAGCGTTGGGCGCGTCATCAACAATGATCCGAAGATCAAGGGCAAGCTGAAGGTCGCTTTCCTGTCGAACTACTCTGTCTCTCTGGCGGAGAAAATTATTCCCGCCGCAGATCTCTCCGAACAGATCTCCACCGCAGGCAAGGAGGCTTCCGGGACCGGCAACATGAAGCTCGCCCTCAACGGAGCGGTGACGATCGGCACTCTGGATGGCGCCAACGTCGAGATCATGGAAGAGGTTGGTAAAGACAACATCTTTATCTTCGGACTCACTGTCGAACAAGTCGATAAGCGACGCCTGGCCGGCTACAACCCCTACGACGTGTATTGGCAGGACGAGGAACTTCGCGCCATTATCGATTGGCTGGCATCGTCTTTCTTCACCGGATCGGATGATCTGCGCCCGGTGCGTGATTCGCTGCTCGACGGCGGCGACCCGTTCCTGGCGCTGGCGGATTATCGCAGCTACATCGAGTGCCAGGAAAAAGTCGATGCGGCTTTCCGCGACCATCGGCGCTGGGCAAAAATGGCCATTCTCAACACGGCACTGGTCGGCAAGTTCTCCTCGGATCGAACCATCCAGGAATACGCCGATGAGATCTGGCAACTGCCACAGGTTCCAGTTTCCTGAACCTGCCAGTCTGCCATGCCAACGCCCGACCCGTTTCACCCGCGAGGTATCCTTTTTGACCTTGATGGCACGCTGATTGACAGCCTCGCGGATATCGCGGCCTCGGCCAATGCCACACTGGAACAACTCGGCTTCCCCGTGCATCCGCAGGCGGCCTACCGCTGTTTCGTTGGCGACGGCATGGCGACGCTGTTACGGCGTTGTCTGCCCGATTCGGTCAGCTTCAGTGCCGAGGAGTTCAACCACATCGTCGAAATCTACCGACAGGAATATGGCAACAGGTGGCACGAGCAAACCGTGCCTTACCCAGGTATTTCCGAGGCTTTGGAAGAACTGACGGAGACAGGCATTGCGCTTGCCGTACTCTCCAACAAACCGCATGAATTCACAACCCGCTCAGTGCGTCACTTTTTTCCAGATACCCATTTTGCCGCAATCCAAGGCCAGCAGGAGGGAATCACCAAAAAGCCCGATCCCGGAGGAGCGTTGCGCATTTCCGAGCTCATCGGTGTCAGCCCGGGCGACTGTGCCCTCGTGGGGGACAGTGATGTCGACATGCTCACCGCCTGCCGCGCCGGCATGCATGGGGTGGGCGTCGTCTGGGGCTTCCGCGACGAGCTCGAGCTGCGCCGCGCAGGAGCCGCCACAATCGTATCAAATGTCGGTCACCTTGTGCGGGCTCTCGGGCTGTGAATGCTGATGGCACAGGCGTCACGGATCGCGCCGCCCGCGCTGCAGCAGAATCTGCTGACCTTCCTCCGGAGTCAGCAGCCGTTCGGAGATATTGGCTGCCTTGATTTTCTCTACCAAGCGATCAAGCGGCTCCTCCATTTTTTCATTACCCAATGGAAACGTCGCGTGGTGCATGGGCACGAACCAACTTGCTGAGAGATCGATGAAAGCCTGCACAGCCTGGTCGGGATCCATATGCACATCCCGACCGCTTGGCGTCTCATAGGCTCCGATCGGGAGAATGGCTGTGTCGATATTGTATTTCTCTCCGATTTGCCGAAAACCCTCGAAATAGGCCGAATCACCGGAGTGATAGAGGCAGTGGTCATCGGACTCGAGAACATAACCTCCGAATCCCCGGTGGGTATCATGCAGGTAGCGCGCGCCCCAATGATGCGCCGGGGTCAGCGAAATGCGCGCATCACGAAAGTCGACGCTATCCCACTCTCCGAGCTCCATAACCTGGTCGAAACCGATGCGTTCAACGATATCGCCCACGCCCTCCGGCACGATCACGGTCTGCGGATGGTCACCGCGGAGTTTCTGCAAGGTTTTACGACAGAGGTGATCAAAATGAGCATGCGAGATCAGCACCAGATCAATCGGGGGAAGATCCCGTAGGGCGATACCCGGATCCCGCGCCCGCTTGATAGGCCCGAACCACTTGGCCCAGACCGGATCGATGAGCGCATTGAAGTTTCTACTGCGCACCAGAAAACTCGCATGCCCAATCCAGACAAGCTCCATCTCACCTTCACGAACATCCCCGAAAATCGGGTAATTCCCGTGGGGCGTGCACTGACGTTTTCGCGCCAGCGTGGGCAGTACGCTGCCTCGCCAGTAATCGAGATTTCTGCGCATCCAGCCCCTTTCGGGAAGCAACCCGACCTGTTGGCGTCTCGACGGCAGCGGCGCTGCAGCAGCGTCACACCCCTGATCTTGACCGATGTCTTCTTCAGGCTTTTCCGACTCCATTGGACTGGTAAGATTTGCCGAAGCCTGCAGTCATGGCGATTCCCGACTCACCACTCATCCGGACGGCGCAACTTGAAACCTGCCGGCCAGTGTGCGCCCTCATCGATCCAGGTCACGATTCTCGCAATACCATCATCGAGAATCTTGTCCGGTGACGGCGGCATACTCTGGTTCTCCGCATGGCCCAGCCGTAGCACCTTGACAAAATAACTCGATTCACCCTCACCGGGCACGATCACTGGTGCGTGCAAGCCTGTGGTCAACATCGAGGCCCGAGTCTCCATATCAAAACTCGAATACTGTTTTTTGGATCGACTGTTGTGGCACTCGAGGCACTTGATCTCGAGTTCCGGCGCAATGTCCCGGGCAAAGTCGACTGTCAACCCCGGCGGCAGATCCGATGGGGCCCCATCGCCAACCCCAGACTCGTTTCCCTGGAATGCGCACCCGCCGAGAAAAACAAGTGCCAGAACCGCGACTTTCAGAATCTCTTTATCTCTCCGTTTCATTAATGGCATTGAAAAAATAAACCTTATCCGCATTTGGTCTTTAATGGCAACCAGCATACACCGGAAAATGTGCCACTGTGAAGCATAGCACGCTTCGCGCCAAGACCAACGACCATGATACAAAGTTTTGCTGTCTTCCCCGCAAACAGGCAGCTCGGACAGAAATGCCCGGCCAGAGGCTCCCCGACAAGAGAGAAACCGAACCGGCACTTGAGCGTTGAAACCACTCCCCATGACCGCAATCATTTTCACAGGCTGTCATGACCCGCATTTTCACCATCGACGATCATCCTGTCATCCGCATGGGCCTCGCCGGCCTGATTGCCGGAGAGAGTGACATGGAACTATGCGGCGAGGCCGGATCAGCCGCAGCAGCTCTCGAGCACATCCGAGACGCCAAACCCGATCTCATCCTGCTTGATCTGGCCCTTCCCGACAGCAGCGGCCTCGAGTTACTCAAGGAAATTCAAGCAACCTGCCCGGCTGCGCGAGTTCTCGTTCTCTCGTCGCACGATGAACGCACCTACGCGCCACGCGTGCTCCGCGCAGGCGCCCGAGGCTATGTCATGAAAGAGGAGGCAACCGAACGACTCGTGCGAGCAGTACACACTGTCACTGCTGGTGAAATCTACGTCAGCGAACGCATCGCCGGGGCGATCATCGACATCTTTTCCGGTAACCGAAAGGACACCGCTGACCCCGTCGCCTGCCTTACCGACCGGGAGCTGGAAGTGTTTTCATTGATCGGCCAGGGCCGAAGCTCCAAAGAGATTGGCGGAACGCTCCAAATCAACCCGCGAACAGTCGATGCTCATCGAGCCAACATCAAAAGAAAGCTCGCTATCAACGATGCAAAAACCCTTCTTATGGAGGCTGTCCGCTGGCACGAAAACGCGTGAGCGACAAGCTCGGGACGGCTGTTGCCACCGGGGCCTTGATACATGACCACCAGCACAGGAACGCAAGCGCAGCGTGCCGCCCCCCCCCACGCAACGATCAGGTTTCCCAATTAGTGCTCGTAATCGAACAACTTCTGCAAAGCGCCCGCCCGCCAATGCGCTACTGTTCCCTCGAGATGAGTGAACAATCCATGACAGCACCGAACAATATCGCCGTAGCAATCGACTTCAATGAAGAGGTCGAGGATATACTGAAGATAGCGGGTGACATCGCAGCCGGGACCCAACAAGAGCTCCACGTCGTTCATGTCTATGCCGCCGATCCGGAAATCTATTTCACACCGCCGTATGTGTTCCCAGCGGTGGTCGAGACACCGGCCGACGTCGAGGAGAGCCTGCAACACGAAAAGGAGCGGGTTCGCACCATGGTCAACGAACTCCGCGAACGTGGTATCACGGCAACTGGGTACATGAAACCCGTCGATCAGGGTGTCGCTCACTCGATCCTCGAGTTTGCCGAGGAGCGCGACGCGTGCCTGATTGTGATCGGATCCCACAGGGCGAATCGACTCGAGCGGCTGGTGCTCGGAAGCGTTTCCGAAGCAGTCCTGCACAAGGCAGAGATTCCGGTTCTGGTGGTTCCTCGATCGAAGGAATAATGACGAAAACCGGGCTCGTGGGTGCTCGTGGGTCCTCCCGCGCACAGCAAGCATCAACACCTGATGAGATCACGCACGGCAAGGAAGGCCACTCGCAAGTTGGTCTCCCCGTTTCCCTTCGTTGACTGCCACCAACCACAACTCTTCTGCAACGCTGACGAGACCTGGCAGGCCCTGCTGGGCGATCTTGCTTCGGCACGTGAATCCATTCGTTTCGAGAACTATATCCTCAGGGACAGCAAGGCAGGACGCGCGGTAATCGAGGAACTGGTCAGGGCAGCAGATCGCGGCGTCGCCATTCGAGTGCATATCGACGGTCTGGGTTCAATGCCGATCGCCAGCAGCATCCGACAGAAGCTCGAGACTGCCGGAGTGGTGTTGAGAATATTCAACGACCCTGCGCAGATCGGCTCAAGAATACTTGGAAAGCTTCATCAGCTGGTCAACCGCACGCACCGCAGGATTGTCGTCATCGACACTCGTATCGGCTGGATCGGCGGCATTGGGATATCGGATCGCTGGTGGCCGGGAGATACCAGACCCGCTGCCCGCGATACCATGCTGCGCTTCAGTGGTCCGCTCGTTGCACAGGCTCTCACCGCGTTCGACCATCTCTGGCACAATCCCGGACGTGCCATGCACGCTTCGCGCATCGAGGATGCGCGTCCCGGCGAGGCACGGGTGGTTACCCAGTATGCTCCAATGGCCCGTCGATTCAGGACCCTGCTCTACTCGCGCCTGAAAAGCACAAAACGGCAGATCTGGATGGCCACCCCCTATTTCATACCCAGCCATCGACTCAGGCGTGTGCTGCGCCACGCGGCCAGGATGCGACTCGATGTCCGCTTACTGCTTCCGGGGCCCCTGCTCCATGATCATCCAATTGCCAGAATGGCCGCCAGAAGACACTACTCCAGGCTGTTGCAGGCCGGAGTGCGCATCTTTGAATACCAACCCGCCTTCTTTCACAGCAAGATTGCACTTTTCGATGATGAATGGGTCGTAGTTGGTTCGGCCAACCTCGACCGGCTGTCATTTTTCACCAACCATGAGCTCGTCATCGAGGCCCGCCACCAATGCTTGGCCAAAACCACAAGAGAAAATTTCGAGCGTGATTTCATTAGTTCACAAGAAATCCATCTCGATACGTGGCTGAAACGCCCGCTCGCCCAGCGATTTCTCGAACGTGCCGGTGCTCTCTTCGAGCGATTTCTGTAAGTGACCGATGCCCTCAAGGACGCTCCCAGGCGGGCTTGGCTCCAGTTGTCGCTTCAAGCGAACGCGTTGAGAATTCCCACCTCGATTGCCAGAGATTCGGAAACCGTCGTTTCGAGGTTATCGACGAGCTCCTCAACACAGGCGATACGCCGCAGCAGGTCTTCTTCACCGAGCAGACGGCCCACCCGCGACGTGACACTTGCTTCACTTGCAAGCGCGATACCACCATCGATGCCACAGGCCTGGAGAAGACAATCACCCAACCAGCGCAGGATGATTGCCATCACGTCACTGCGCCTGGCCAGGTAGCGCGCCTGCGCAAGGGCTTTCAACTCCTGTTCACGTTCCTTAAGCCAGTCGCCACTTTCGGTCGTCTGTCTGAACGTTTCCCGCTCCCCCTTCAGCAGGGCCTCGCTCTCCTCACGAAATCCATCCCTGACCATGCGAAGCAGGGAGTTGACCGTGCCGAGCAGCCTCATGGCACCGCTCCCATTGTGCCCCTCTTCGGGAAACTGGTTTGCCAGCGTTTTTAGAAGCACCTCCCCTTCCGAACCAATCCGCGCGGCGATCGAAACGATACCGAGGGGCAAGCGAATACAGCGGGAACGAATGGTTTCCAGCAACTGCTCCGGAAAACCACTCAACAGAAAAATCAAGGAATCCGGCGGCGGCTCCTCAAGCGTTTTCAGGAAAGCATTCGAGGCCTCTGGAACAAGGCGGTCAGCCTCTTCGATGATTGCTACCTTGAGTTTTCCGCCCGAAGCCACCTGCAGCCGCGGCTCGACTTTCTCACGCACCTGATCGACGACGATCCGGCGTGAGAGTGATCCCGGGCGAATGACTACCACGCGATCTCCCTCCGCTTCGCTCAATGAGGCAGCGGCAACACCTGCGAGTTGCCGTAGTGCAGCAAGAGCGAATGACGCGCGCCCGGCTGAATCGCCCCCGGTTATCAGATACGCATGTCCCAATCTTTCTCTCTGCGCGGAACGCGTGAGATAATCGATCGCTGTCGCTTCATCCATCGCCATAGCCAAGCTGTTATCAATAGTCCTTACTCTCAACCGAGGAGCGAGGCGACGTGATTCCACACCGCATCAGCCACGTCCTGCACGGAGAGCGTGGCGTTCACCACGCGCATGCGAGCCGGCTCACGCGCCGCGATTTCGAGATACCCATTGCGGACCGCTTCATAAAATTCCGGTGGCTGTTGTTCCATGCGATCAACTGGCCCGTTGCGTTGCACAAGACGCTCAAAGGCATCACCCGGGTTCATGTCGAGAATAATCGTCAGCTGCGGAACGATCCCCGCCACCGCAAGCTGATTGATCACTTCCACCTGCTCCAGACAAAGCCCCCGGCCGATTCCTTGGTAGACCGTGGTGGAATCGATGAAGCGATCGCTGATCACGTCCCTGCCATCCTCCAGCGCGGGAGCAATACGCTCACTGACGAGTTGCGCCCGACTTGCCGCAAACAACAACAATTCCGCTCGTGCAGACATATCAGCAACCTCCGGTGTGAATTGAAGCAAGTGCCTGATTCTTTCGCCCAGTTCGGTCGCGCCCGGTTCGCGAAATTGCTCCACTCTCCGACCAAGTGATTCCATGCGCTCACGCAACAGACCTATCTGCGTCGTCTTGCCGCAACCCTCCGACCCTTCAAAGCTGATAAAGACTCCCCTCTTACCTGCCGACACCGGACATTCCTTGTTGGTCGATTCAAACGCCATCGCCATCGATCTCATTGTCTTGACCCCCTCCGGGAACCATTTCCGCCGACTTTTCTTCCACCCGAAGCGTCGCTTTCACACCGGAACGAATCGCTCCGGCTTCCAACAACCGACGCAGTGCCGCAACCGTTCTCCCATTGCGTCCGATGACCTTGCCAATGTCATCGGCATGCAGGCCGACGTGGAACACGACATCTCCCGGCCCGCGGTGTTCACTGCGGATGGTCGCTTCTTCCGGTCGCGATAACAGGATCGAAAACGCGTAGCGAAGAAACTCGAGAAATGCGGCGTCGCTGTCCATTATTACCTATCTCCATTATCGCGACACGCGGAACGAATGCAAACGGACGAGTTTCGCCCGCACCCGCGACGCCAGGTCCAGAATCGAGCCGCCACGCTACCCAACCCGCGGCACCCAGGCAGATTTTCATGTCTCCAACCAAGCTCGCGATTGCCCGATCCGATTGACCAGCTAGATTGCCAGCCTGTTTCCCGTTTTTCGCCATGCCCTCTAGTCCGACTGCCACCGATAATGTTTCCAAACCGGGCCGCGGCCGCGGCCCGCGCCTGCACGAGTCGGGGGCTGAAAAAGCAGCCGAAGCGGAACGGATCCTCGGTGATGTGGGGCGCTCGTTGCCTTTTTCAGATGAGGCGGAGCGTGGAGTCCTCAGCTGCATGCTGCAACTACCTGAACCGACCATCAACCTGGCGATGGAAAAAATCCGGGAAGAGGCCTTCTATTCTCCCGGCAATCGTCTGCTTTTTGCCACCCTCATCGAGATCTACAACGAGGGCAAACCCGTGGATCCCATCCACATCACGGAACGCCTCAACAACCGCAAGCAGCTGGATAATGTCGGCGGCGCATCCGGCATCGCCTCGATCTACGATTTCGTGCCGGCACCCTCGCACTTCGATTTCTACGCCGACATCGTCAGGCAGAAGCATACCCTCCGCCGCATCATCACATCCTGCAGCGAATCCATCAAGCATGCCTACGAGGAGCAAGAGGACATATCAGGCGTTCTCGACCACACTGAAAAGCGGATTTTCTCCATTCGCATGGACGACGAACTAGGCTCCCGCATCGTGCCGATGCGGGATCGGGTGATGGAGGCAATCGATACCATCGAGCGAATGATCACCGATCCCGAGGGGCAGAAAGGCATCCAGAGCGGATATCGGGAATTTGATCGAATGACCAATGGCTTGAAGGCAGGAGAAATGATCGTCGTGGCAGCCCGCCCATCGATGGGGAAAACCTCTCTGGCGATGAATATGATCGAGCATATTTCTGTCAATCTTGGCAAACCTACTGCTGTTTTCAGTCTGGAGATGACCTCGGATCAACTCGTCCACCGCCTGCTCTGTTCTCGGGGCAAGCTGAGCATGCAGAATTTGCAGGGCGGACTGCTCTCGCGTGAGGACCATCGGCGACTCGCCCAGGCGGCAAACGAACTGAAAGAGGCCACCATCATCATCGATGATACACCCGGGCTCTCGATTCTCGAACTGAGGGCAAAGGCACGTCGCTACAAGCAGATGCATAAGATCGAACTCATCGCGATTGACTACCTGCAACTGCTCACCTCAACAAGTCGCAAGGCTTCGGATAACCGCCAGATCGAAATCGCCGAGATCTCCGCCGGCATCAAGGCGCTTTCGAAAGAACTCGGAGTGCCCATCATTGTGCTTGCCCAACTCAATCGGGCCGTTGAACAACGCAAGGGTGGCCGACCGATCCTCTCCGACCTGCGCGAATCGGGCTCTATCGAACAGGATGCCGATCTGGTTGGGTTGCTCACGCGGGAGAACTATGCCGGCAGCAAATCAGCAGATGATGAGGACGAAGCGTTCCCGGAGGACGAGGGCAAGAGTCTGTTGATTGTCGCCAAGCACAGGAATGGCCCCACCGGGGACATTCACCTCCAGTTTATTCCTGAGGCGATGCGTTTCATTGATCGTAATCCTGCCGAAGATGAGCGGTTTTGATTGGTTGCCTGTTGTATGCACAATTCGAACGCCTTGCTGCCCGTGATTGCCTGCCCGCCTTTGCGATGACTGCAACAGGCCGGCCGCTCAACTCTTAACTACGACTCGTCTGCCGTTTTTCTGCTCATCTCCTCCTCCACCTCGATCTGTCCAACACCACTCAATCACTGATCCGATGCCAAAGAATCCAGCCGATCTTCCCGCAGCTATCCTGCCGATCCTTGCCACCGCGAGTGAAAGCGATGCCAGCGACGTCTACCTGCGGGAGGATGAAGTCCCGAGGCTACGGGTCAATGGTCAGATCTGGTCGGCTGGCGAGACCCCCCTGCCCAGTGATCAGGTCAGCGCATTCTGGCAGTTCTGCGATGCAGATCCGGCGCGCGATCGTGACTTCGATGCAGGCTTCGAAGCCCCCAATGGCGATCGGTTCCGGGTCAATCTTCACCGCGAACGTGACCGCATCGGCGCTGTCCTGAGGCGTATCAAGGCGAATATCCCCAATCTGCAAAACGTCGGTGCCCCTTACAAGCTCCTGACCGAATGGTTCAGTCGTCCATCGGGGCTCATCCTGGTGGCCGGGCCCACTGGCTCCGGAAAGTCAACCACGCTGGCAGCCTCACTCGACTGGGTCAATCACAACCATTCAAAGCATATTGTCACCATCGAGGATCCGATCGAGTATGTCTTTCATAACGAGATGTCCTACATCACTCAGAGGGCGGTCGGCATCGATACGGAGAGCTTCGTCCGGGGTCTGCGCGGTGCCCTCCGACAGGATCCGGACATCATCCTGGTCGGTGAGATCCGTGACGGTGAAACCGCCGGCACCGCCTTGCAGGCGGCGGAAACCGGGCACGTGGTTGTCTCTACCGTTCACAGTTCCACGGTTCCAGAAACCGTCGAGCGACTGACCAACTTACTTCCTACCGACAGCCGGATCAGCACGCTTCAACTGCTGGCTAATCAGCTTATTGGCGTTCTTTGCCAGCGTCTCGTGCCCACCATCGAGGGCGGCCGGGCTCTCATCGTGGAACACATGGAAAATGCCGGCGCCACACGCCAGTGGATCGAGGAAACAGCACTACCCGAAATCTCCGAATTCATTGCCCGGGGCGATAGTCCCGCCAACAAGAATTTCCTCTCATCCATCATTGAGGCCTGTGAAAGCGGTAGAATCAGTCCCCAGACAGCCGAGGCCGCGTGTGCGAATCCGACCGAGTTCCGACGTGCCTATCGCGGTATCAGTTGATGCAAACAAGGGAAACTGCATGGTCAACTCGGCAACGTCCTGAAAACACCTCGGCAGGCCTCTCTCCACGCTGGATAACACGAGGCAGAAGCAACCGCTTCGCGGTCTCTTCAGATCAATCCTCCGGCCATGCATGTTCCAGAAGACAAGATACCCGTGCGAACAATCAGCAATCAGAAGAAGTCGGTGCTTGCCCGTCAGATCAGCGACGTTTCGATTGCGGAACTCGACATGCGCGCATTCCGTGAGCCCGAAACCTGCAAGGAGCAGAAGCTGAATCTTCCATTCTGAGACACTTTCCACGAGCCTCGGTTCCATATGATGCTTCAACCGGTCCCACCTGGCAATCCAAGTGGTTTCTTTTTGCCTCCGGAGGCCACCTGCAGCAGACTACCGTTGTTCTTTGCTCACCACGTGGAAACGCGTCTGCGCCCTCGAAATCCTACTCATGAAGCCCAGCAAGTCTCCTGAAATCGCGACCAACAGGAAAGCGCGGCATGATTTTATTATTGGCGACAAGTGCGAGGCCGGGCTTGCGCTGGTCGGCAGCGAAGTCAAATCAATCCGAGCCGGACAGGTCAATATCCGCGACGCCTTCGCGCGAATCGAAAAAGGCCAGGCATTTCTCTACGGCTGCGACATTCAACCCTACCAGGCAGCCGGCATCTACCAGCACGAACCGAAACGGCCGCGTCGCCTGCTACTGCACAGAAAGGAAATCCGCAAGCTGGAAGCCGAAATCAATCAGAGAGGATCCACCCTGGTTGTGTTGCGTCTTTACTGGAAAGGCCAGAAAGTCAAAGCGGAAATCGGTGTGGCCAAGGGCAAGGCTCACGCCGATCGCCGTCAGGCACTGCGCGAACACACCGAAAAGCGCGAGGCTGATCGCGCAATGGCGGCCTTCAATCGTCGCAGCCGCTGAAGCCTGGCCAGCAACACTGGCTTCAGTTTTCCGAGCCGGTTTGCTTGTTGCGTCGCGGCAGGGCGTTGCCGCCGAGGTGCGCCATGCGCTGCTCGATCTCCCAGCTGCTGGCCACAGGTTCCAGTGAAGCGACAGCGACCGGGTATCTCCCCTCCCCGTCGGCCTTGTCGTGGAAATGAACAATCGCCTGCAGCGCCTCGAGGGCGAGAACCGGGTTGGTGGTGGTATTGACCACATCGACAAACACCGGCTGGGGATCCATGCTGCGGATCTCGCCGAGAAATTCACCGGCGCGAATCCGGACTACCGGCGAGACATCGTCGAGCAGGCCGCGCAGCGTCGGCTCGAGCCGCTCCACCCCGTCAGCCCGTCGATGCGCCATGGCCGCCATCGCCGCCCAGTAACGTTCCATCGGATCACTCGACTCCAGGGCGGTGCGCAGGGCATTTTCCACCGAGTCGAAAGGTTCCAGGGCAAGGTCCGCGATCGCGACATAGCGGCCGATCGCCTCCGCATGCTGCCGACCAAACTCCGCGGGCACAGCGGACATGGCTTGCTCGGCCAGCAGGCTTTCGGGAAAGAAACTCAAATCCGGCAACGAACGAAGTCGCTCGCTGAGCAGGGCACGCAGCTCCCAGAGCAGCTCGTGATGCGCGGGATCGGTTGCCAGGTTCATGGTATTCCACGGATCGGCATCACAGTCGAAGAGCAACTCGACCGGTCGCTCACGGAAAAAGGCAGCCTGCGCGTCGCTCAGCCGGTCGTCATCGAACAGGTCACGCCATTCACGGTAAGCCAGCATCTTGTAGCGGTAGTTGTTCTGCAAGCCGTCCGGATAATGCGGCTGAAAGTTGCGCATGTAGTGGTACTTGCCCTTCCGCACGGTCCTTACCAGGTCGTACTTCTCGTCCATCCGGTCGGCATACCCGAAAACGGTGTCGCGTTGCTCGACTTCCTGCAGGGTAGTGCCCGGCCCGAGAAACGGCCGCCCATCGACCGAGGCGGGCACCTCTACTCCCGCAAGGTTGAGCACGGTCGGGCCCAAGTCGATGAAACTCACGAAACCGAGACGTCGGGAGGCGGCCACCGCATCGGGCACCAGGTGCCTGAAGTTCTGCGGAATCCTCACCACCAACGGCACGTGCAGCCCGGCATCGTAAGCATAACCCTTGCCCCGTGGCAGCACACCCCCATGATCGGAGAAATAGAAGACAAAGGTGT
>JBDQJG010000047.1:0-17932 GCA_040263955.1 Verrucomicrobiales bacterium | reverse complement strand
GTCTCTCTGGCTTTCGAAGACCGACTGATCGCCGGCCAGCATGAGGTAGAGGTTGCCCTCACGGGCATGGCTGATGGAAGAGGCCATGCAGGCCTCCAGCGCGCTGGCGCCGACCGCCTTGGCGGCGGCTTCCACCGCGCGATGAATGTCCGGCGACAGGGTGGCGCAGTTGATGAATGCTGTGCCTTCCGCTCCGACGAGCAGGTTGTCCTCTGCGTCGAGAAAGATGGCGCGCATGGCGGCATCATTGGTGACCACGGTGATCACTGTGTCCGAGGCGGCGGTGACCGCTGCCAAACTTTCCGGGGCACTGGCTCCGATTTCCTCGGCCAGGGTGGCAGCCGCCTGCCTGTTGATATCATACACCGAGGTGACCTCCCACCCCTTGTCCTTCAGATGGCGCGCCATGTTGGCACCCATCTTGCCGACTCCGACAAATCCGATTCGCTTGCTCATAGTTTCTGACTCGTTGTGTGTTTCTTTCAGCTGAGCCGGTCACCCGCTCACCAAGTGGATTCCGATCAGGACTGCCCCTTGAACTCGGGGTAAAATGGATTGTGCGCTTTCTCTTCGCCGATGGTGCTCATGGGACCATGGCCGGGGCAGACAACACAGTTGTCCGGCAGGGTGAACAGCTCGTTACGGTTGCACTCGAGGGCCTCGGTGAACGACACGATACCACCGCCCATCGAGGAAGCGAACAGCGCATCGCCGACTACCGCAACCGGCTGGGACAAGCCCGTGATGAGGAAAGTGGTGCCTCCCACCGAGTGCCCGGCAGTGCGGCGCGCCTCGATCTCGAGCCCGCCCACCTGGAAAGTCCTGCCCGGGCGGATGGTGGTGGCTCCGGCGACTGGCTCCCGCTCGCTGACATACACCGACGGATTGCCTGTTTCGGCGCAGACGCGAGCCAGCTCGATGATGTGGTCGTGATGGGTGTGGGTAAGAAATACCGCCTCGACCCGGACATCCAGATCACGGATGGCTGCCAACAGCTCATCCGCGTTCGCTCCGGTATCGAATATTGCCGCGGCACGCGTCGCCTGATCCCAAGCCAGGTAGGCATTGACCGTCATTTCACCGCGGTAGTCGGAGTTGAACTGCTGCAGGCCGGCGATTGCCACCGCGTCGGGAGCCCACTGACCGCGCGCCATGGCCACCAGCGAATCCGCATGCAGCCCGAGCGTCGAGCACAGGGCGCGGGCGCCGCTCTCATCGAACGCACCGTCCTTGAGGGCGGCAATCGTCTGCTCTTCCACACCAGTCAAAAAACTCAAGGTGCCGTCCTCGATACCGAGACCCCGGCAGGCCTTGCCGAGGACATCTTCAAAACAATCTTCCAGTGGGATTTTTTCCGACATAGGGCAGGCACCATAGCAAAAGCTAAGGACTCGCCAACGTAAATTCTGCAAGAAAACATTACCACCAAATAAACCTTTTTAGTATAATTCGGCGCATGACTACGCCCTCCTCACCATCTTCGCGCCGCCGCTTCCTCAAGCTCGGAGCCGGCAGCGCCACGCTTTGCGCCTTTCCACAGATTCTGATTGCCGGACAGGGCACAACCACGGTCGGCGAAGGCGCCTACCGCTTCGAATGCCAGACCGACTGGCTGAAACTGCCCCAAGGTCACAAATTCGGTGGCGCCAGTCACGGCACGGCGATCGACAGCAACGGCATGGTCTACATCACCCACCAGGGCGGGCCCGGTTCCGTATTCGTCTTCGACGCGGATGGTAACTTTATCCGCTCGATGCTGCCCCAGCACCAGGGCAGCGGCCACGGAATCGACATCCGCAAGGAGGCCGACGGGGTCGAGTATCTCTATCTCTCGCCCATGAATCCGAAGAAGCACTTCACCAAGGCCACGCTGGAGGGAGAAATCATCTGGGAGCGTGGGCAAGCGGCGCTGCGCGAGGCGTCCGGGCTCGAGCTCAAGCATTTCCGCCCGACCAACGTCAGCTTTGCTCCCAACGACGAGGTGCTGCTCGGTGACGGCTACGGCAGTCAGTATATTTTTCATTGCAGCAAAGACGGCGAGTTGCTGCGCAGCTTCGGAGGCCCCGGCGGAGAGGACGGCAAGTTCCGCACGGCGCACGGCCAGTGGCTGGATGACCGTGACGGCACCCCGAAAACAGCGGTCTGTGACCGCGCCAACAAGCGCCTGCAGTGGTTCGACATGCAAGGCAATCACCTGCACACCATGGAAGGTTTTCTGTTTCCCGCCGACATCGACATCCAGGGTGCGCTCATGCTGATCCCTGACCTGCACGCCCGCATCACCATCCTCGATGGCTCGAATCAGGTAGTCGCGCAGCTCGGTGACGACCCCGCGTGGCGTGCCCGGGTGCTCGACAAGGAAGAAGGTATGCGTGGCAAGGGTGCCAGACACTGGCCCACCAACCGCTTCGTCCATCCGCACGACGCCGTCTTCGACAAGGAGGGCAACATCATCGTTGCAGAGTGGGTCGCTCAAGGAAGAGTGACAAAACTCAGGAAAGTGAGCTGAGGCGGCCGACTTCAGAAGCCCAACTCCTGGCCCTCAAAACTGCAGCGACCCCCGGCAGCATTCGGCGACCTGAGCCGAAACGCGGAATCGACCGGATAAGCCGGAAACGTCAGTTGGCCCAACGCTGCCTTGTCCACATAACGCACATAAGGCACTCTAGACTAGCGAATTACGCATATTACTTCCGTGCATGCGCGTAACTCCGGGCGCCAGCCTCAGCAATGGATGGCGTGACCGAAGGCGGCGTGGCTGGCCTCCATGACCGCCTCGGAGAGCGTCGGATGGGCGTGAATGGTCTGGTTGATCTCCTCGTAGGTGGCTTCCAGTTCGATCGCCAGTCCGAGCTCTGCGATCAGCTCAGTGGCACCGTGTCCGATAATGTGTGCTCCGATGAGCTCCCCGTGCTCCTCGCCGAAGAGCAGCTTCACAAATCCCTCGGTTTCTCCCGCCGCCTGCGCCTTGCCACTGGCCTGAAACGGAAACTTGCCGACCCGGTATGCCAGCCCCTGCTCCTTGGCCGCCTGTTCGGTGAGCCCGACGCTCGCCACCTGGGGATTGCAATACGTACAACCCGGAAAGGTGCCGACTTTTTTCGGGGTATGACCGTCCAGGAAGAGCCCTTCAACACACTGCATGGCCTCGAAACTGGCCACGTGGGCCAACCACGGCGGACCGATGATGTCACCAGCGGCAAAGACACCCGGAACACTGGTCTGGTAGCGCGCGTCCGTGACTAGGTAGCCGCGGTCCAGCTCGAACTCGACGCCGTCGGGCAGCAATGGTGTTACACCCACGGCGAGCAGGCACAGGTCGGCCTCGATTTCCTCGTTGGTGTCCCCTTCCACGGTCAGGCGCACCCGCTTGCCTGCCGTGTCTGCGGCTGACACCTTGCTTCCGGTCAACACGCGAATACCCTGTTTTTTGAAGGATTTGCCAAGTTCCGCACTGATTTCCTCGTCCTCCACAGGGAGCAGCCGGGGCATCATTTCGACGATGGTGACCTTGGTGCCGAACGCATTGAAAAAATACGCGAATTCAACACCGATGGCACCCGCGCCGATAATCACGATCTCCTTGGGCTGCTCTTCCAGCACCAATGCCTGGCGGCTGCCGATGATCTTTGTGCCATCGATGGGCAGGTGAGGGAAATCACGCGTCTGCACGCCGGTGCTCACCAGGATATTGTCCGCCTCGTGTTCGGTTTCCGTGCCCTCGGCATCGACGACACGCACCTTACCCGGCTCGGGAATCGATGCCCTGCCAACAATGTAATCAACCTTGTTCTTCTTGAAGAGAAATTCGATTCCACCCGCCAGGCGATCAGCCACCTTGCGGCTGCGACCGATCACTGCCGACCAGTCGTAGGAAAGCCCCTCCAACTTGATGCCGAAACTCTCCGCATCGTGCTGCAAAGTGCTGAAGAGTTCGGCATTGCGCAGCAGCGACTTGGTGGGAATACAGCCCCAGTTCAGGCAGGTGCCGCCGGCACGCTCGAGTTCGACACAGGCAACCCGCGCGCCCAGTTGCGCGGCCCGAATAGCTCCCACATAGCCGGCAGGTCCCCCGCCGATAACAATCAGATCATATTTCATGTTTTTGATAACAAAACGTTAAACAAGCATCAGGGCTGGATGTTCGATGAGTTTCCTGACCTCGGCCAGGTACTCGGCGGCGACCGCACCATCGACAACCCGGTGGTCCCCGGAAAGCCCGATATTCATGCGCAAACCCGCAACCACCTCACCATGGTCATCGAGCACAGGCTTCTTGACGATCGCTCCCACGGACAGAATCACCGCCTGCGGCGGATTGATGATGGCACTGAAGCTATCAACTCCCCAAGCGCCGAGATTGGAAATAGTGAGAGTTCCCCCCTCGAACGCATCGGGGGGAAGTTTCTTATTGCGTGCTTTCCCCGCGAGCTCTTTGACCTCCTGGCTGATCTGCAACAGGCTCTTGGTGTCCGCCTCCCGAATGACCGGCGTGACCAGCCCCTCTTCGACCGAGATGGCGACCGAGAGGCCGACGTGATCGTGCTGAATAATGGCGTCACCGCCCCAGGAAGCATTGACCGCGGGCACACGCACCGCAGAAGCGACCGCTGCCTTGAGGATGAAATCATTCACCGAATACTTGTTTCCGGTGGTTTTTTCACTGCTCTCGTTGATCTGCTTGCGCGCTGCCATCAAGGGCGCGGCATCCACCTCGATGTTCAGGTAGAAGTGCGGGATCTGGGTCTTCGATGCGAGCAGGCGCTCGGCGATCACCCGGCGCATCCCGGAAAGTGGAATCCTGGTGTCGCCGGGCAGGGATGGAACCTGGATAGCAGGCACTCCTCCTGCAACAGCAGCCGCAGCCGCAGGCGCCGCGGCAGCAGCCCCACCCGGTGGTGCGGTAATGACATCTGCCTTCAGGATGCGCCCCCCGGGACCCGAACCCCGCACGTCTGCGAGGTTGATGCCGCGCTGGCGGGCGATTTTCCGTGCCAACGGCGATGCCTTTACCCTTCCTCCCTCGGAAATCTCTTCGGCCACGCTACCCGTGCCGGCCTCTGCCGAAGTGCTCAGCGCTTGCTCAGGTTGTTCCTGCTGGCTGCTGCCACCAGAAGCCGCAGCAGGCTCTGCGCCACCCGCTGCCCGGCCCTGTGCGGCGGCTATGTCCGCCTCCGTAGGAGGCTCTTCGCCCTCCTCCAGAATAATGGCGATGAATGCACCGATCGGCGCTTTTCCGCCTGCCGGAATGAGGATCTTGTGCACAGCACCCTCCTCGAAGCACTCCATTTCCATGGTTGCCTTGTCCGTCTCGATCTCGGCGAGAATGTCGCCGGATTCGACCGCGTCGCCCTCTTGCTTGAGCCACTTGACCAGCGTGCCCTCGGTCATGGTGTCGCTGAGTTTGGGCATTTCAATGTAGGAAGCCATCGGATCTCTGCAGTTGAGGTGTTACTTGAAGTCGTTGCCTTAAAGGGCGGGAGCGAAGCTTAGCAGATGAAACTCCGCATGCTTTAGAGGATTTTCCTGGCGGCGGCAACCAGATCCGCCGGGCGCGGCAATTGCATGGCTTCCAGTGGCGGACTGTAAATGGCGGGCGCGTCGATTGCCGACACTCTCTGTACAGGCGCATCGAGGTGATCAAACGCCTCCAACTGGATGATCGAGGCAAGCTGCGCGGCAACCCCGCAAAACGGTTTGTTCTCCTCAACCAGCACGACCCGGTTGGTCTTGCGAACTGATGCCAATACGGTATCCACGTCGAGCGGCCGAATGCTGCGCAGATCGACCACCTCCGCCAGCGTGCCGTCTTCGGCCTCGAGCTGCTCTGCGGCCGCCAGAGAGGTGATCACCGCGCGTCCGTGGGCCACAAAGGTGATATCCGAACCCTCACGCTTGACGTCAGCCACCCCGAGCGGCACAAGATGCTCGCCCTCCGGAACTTCGCCGGTATCCCCATACAACAGCGTGTTCTCCATGACGTAGACCGGGTCATTATCACGAATCGCAGTCTTCATAAGCCCTTTAGCATCAGCCGCTGTAGCTGGACAACAAACTTTCAGTCCCGGGGTGTTCGCGATAAAATTCTCCGGCGTGTGGGAGTGGGTGGCGCCAACACTCGTGCCCCCGTTTGCAGGGCCACGAATCACGATCGGACAATGAATCAAGCCGCCCGACATGTAGCGAATCATGCCCGCATTGTTGATCAACTGATCGAAGGCCACATACGCGAAACTCCAGAACATCAGTTCCATGACCGGACGCAAGCCGAGCATGGAAGCACCGATGCCCAGCCCGATGAACCCTGCCTCACTGATCGGAGCGTCGATCACGCGATAGTCACCATATCGCTTCCACAAACCCTGTGTAACCTTATAAGCACCATCGTATTGTGCAACTTCTTCTCCCATCAGGAAGACGTTCTCATCGCGTTCGATTTCCTCGGCAAACGCCTCGTTGAGAGCCTGGCGGTAGGTCAATGTAGGCATGGTGGCTGGCTTGAAATTTGAATGTGACTAGTTAAAAAAGTGCCTGCCAGTACGACCCGACTCCGTCTGCTTGTCCACTTCGTAATACACATCCTCGGTAATAGCGGACGCGTCCGGGAACGGGCTCTCCTCGGCGAATTTGACCGCCTGATCGACCTCGAATTTTGCCTCGGCCTGGATGTTTTTGGCTGTCTCCTCATCAAGGACCCCCTCCTCCATCAGAAGGTTCCGGAAACGGACAATGGGATCATTTTGAGCTTTCTGGGCCTCGATTTCCTCTTTTGTCCGGTAGCCGTCCTTATGCTTGGAATCGGCCACCGAATGCCCCTGGTGGCGATAGGTCAGCACCTCGAGAATCGTTGGCCGGGACTCCTCGTGGGCGCGCTCGATGGCTTTCCAGGTCCGGGCACGCATGGTGTATACATCGGATCCTGAAAACGTGTCCCAGGCAATCCCGTAGCCCTCGGCCCGTTGCGCCAACCCGCCCTGGGGGTGCGCGGAAGACCGTAACTGGCTGGTTCCCATCGAGTAACCATTGTTCTCGATGATGTAAATAACCGGCAGATCCCACAGCGATGCGAGGTTCAATGCTTCATGGAACGCACCCTGATTGATCGCTCCATCGCCGAGAAAACACAGGACAGCTCCTTTGAGTTTGCGATACTTCAGAGCAAAGGCCAGGCCCGCTCCCAGGGGCGTCTGGCCAGCCACGATCCCGTGACCGCCCCAGAAATTCTTATCCGGAGCAAAATAGTGCATCGAACCACCTTTTCCTTTCGAGCAACCAGTTGCCTTCCCGTATAGTTCGGCCATGCACTCGTTCATCGACATGCCAACGGCAAGCGCATGGCCGTGATCCCGATACGCCGTGATGACATGATCGTGCTCGCCCATCAACGAAACCGCTCCGATTGCCAACGACTCCTGACCGATATACAAATGAAGAAATCCGCCTATCTTACCCTTCTGATACATGCTCAAACTGGTCTGCTCGAAGCGGCGAATTCGCACCATGTCACGAAACAAGCCGACCTTCTCGTCGGCAGTCAGAGCGGCATTGATTGGATCAGTGGCATGCGACTCGTCGGCCAGCTCCCTGTTGGTCATGCCGTGACCATACAGGGGATCCCGCGTTCGGCAAGGATCTCTAGCGCTTTGCAACGCTTCTTTTCATACCAAGGGTGCAAATCCACGCACCAGCCGTGCCGACCATCCCGCCGCGTGCGGCCCGTCAGATCAATAAACGGATTCTTCCCCGAGGTCTGCACGCGTGATTCTTTCGTATATCTTGAAAATCATATTTTTCGAAACACTATCGGCCGCCTTCTTGCAGGCAGACACCCGGGTATGAAGGCCCATGTTCCATGTGGAACAATCTGACTGCTGGTCAATCTCAGCTTCCTGTTTTATCCTCTCACTATGTTCACTTTCCCCAAAATCTATGATGTCATCGTTGTCGGAGGAGGCCACGCCGGTATTGAAGCCGCGTTAGCCTCCGCACGCCTTGGGGCAGAAACCGCGCTGCTGACTCAGAATCTCGATACGATCGGCCAGATGTCCTGCAATCCTGCCATTGGTGGACTGGGCAAAGGCCACATGGTTCGGGAAATCGATGCCCTTGGCGGTTTTATGGGCCTGAATACAGACGCCACTGGCATTCAGTTTCGCATGCTCAACGCCAACAAGGGCCCCAGCGCACGCGCGCCACGCGCCCAATGCGACAAAAAAGCCTACCAGTTTCGTGCGAAGCACGCGATCGAAGGATCACCAAACATTGACTTGCACCAGGGCGGTGTCGCCGACCTCACAGTCAAAAATGATACCATTTGCGGAATCACCACCGACCTGGGGGTCGCCTACACCTGTAAAGCCCTCGTCTTAAGTACTGGCACCTTCATGCGGGGCCTGATGCACGTCGGTCAGGAATCGAAATCCGGCGGACGGATGGGCGACGGCAAATCCACTGTCAGCGATGCCCTGCGCCGCCTGGGCTTCGACGTAGCCCGCTTCAAGACCGGCACGCCCTGCCGTCTGCACGGTAAAAGCATTAATTACAGCCTCCTCGAACGCCAGAATGGCGATAGTCCACCCCCCCTGTTCTCTTTTCTTGCTGATACACTCTTCCCGGAACCGGAAGAACTCTTCACTCTCAACCAATGGGGATCGAAAACGTTCCACGTGGAACAGGTGCCCTGCTGGATCGGCTACACCAACGACAAAACCCACGAAATTATCCGTAGTAATCTCGATAAAAGCCCTATGTTTTCGGGCAAAATAGAGGGCATCGGGCCCCGCTATTGTCCCTCCATCGAAGACAAGGTGGTGCGCTTTGCAGCCAAGGACCGCCACCAGATCTTTCTTGAACCAGAGGGGCGCCACACTCATGAATGCTACGTCAATGGTGTTTCGACCAGCCTTCCGATGGAGGTTCAATACGACTTTATTCGCTCCATCAAGGGCCTTGAACAGGCAGCGATCATTCGCCCCGGCTACGCCGTCGAATACGACTACTGCCCGCCCGCACAGTTGCAATCGACTCTCGAGACCAAGCAAATCGCCGGCCTGTATTTTGCCGGACAGATCAACGGCACCAGTGGATACGAGGAGGCCGCTGGGCAGGGCCTCATTGCTGGCGCCAACGCTGCATTGGCAGTTGCCGGGCTGCCAGCATTCACCCTCGAACGCGAAGAAGCGTATCTTGGGGTCATGATCGACGATCTGACCACCAAATCCGTCCTCGAGCCTTATCGCATGTTCACCAGTCGCGCTGAATTCCGCCTGCTGCTTCGCCAGGACAATGCCGACCTGCGACTCACCGAAAAAGCCGCGACTCATGGGCTCATCCCGACCGAACGCCTCAGCCGAACCCAACAAAAGCGCACTCTGCTCGAACAAGCGACCACCTACGCCGGCAACACCTCCCATGCCGGCGAACGCATCGCGCGCTGGTTGAAGCGTGGCTCCAACACGGTCGAGCAGTTACCCAGCGAGCATCGCGCTCGTTTTCCGGCAGAAATCTGGGGTCTTCTACAGACGGAAATCAAATATGGCGGCTACCTCGACCGGCAGCTCGCTCAAATAGAGCGGTCCAGAAAAATGGCGAACCGGCACTTGCCTGAGGATATGTGTTATCATGAAATAAAAGGGCTCAAACGCGAGGCGCAACTCCGCCTCGAAGAAAGTCGCCCGCAGAACCTCGGACAGGCGTCACGGCTCCAAGGTGTCACACCAGCAGACATCAGCGTCCTCACCGTCTACCTGACGCGAAGACAGCAGGCTCCGCAAACGGTCACGGGCGCAGAGCCCGAATCTTAAGATCCGGACCTATCCGGGAAACTTCTTCGAACCGGAAATCCAACAAGACCCCACTGTCCCCGCTGCTGGTGACCGCAATTCCCTCTAGGCCAATGGTTGGCGCAACATAAAAAATCACTTCGTCGACCAGCCGGGCAGCGAAAAACGACCTCAAAACGCACGCCCCACCCTCCACCAGAACCGTCGTTACTCCCCAGGACACCATTTGTCGCAAAGCACTGACAAGATCCTCACCGGACAGGATCCGCGTGCGAGAGGCATGGGCATCGGTAAACAGGTTCAACTCTTCCGGTAAGTTATCACGATTGCTGAGTACTACCCGCCACGGTTGCTCTTTCTCCGCGGGTGTCTCTATCCCGCGCACCGTCAATCGAGGATTGTCCAACCGCGCGGTATTGGCCCCTACGACGATAGCATCCGCCCGCACGCGCAAGCCCATTGCATCTTGCCGCGCCACCTCACTGGTAATCCATTGACCCTCACCATGCGGCAGAGTGATCCGTCCATCCAGTGTCATACCGGCCTTGGCGATCACCCATGGCAGGCCTTCTCGCGCTACCTTGGCAAAGCCTCTGACCAATTCCGCACACGCAGCTTCCAGCACCCCATCCCGCACGATTACTCCAGCGGCTTCCAGTATCTCCCGCGCTTTGCCATGGTGCTTCTTATCCGGATCCACACAGCCATACACCACCTCGGTGATTCCCGCTGCGATGATCGCATCAGTACACGCGCCCGTCCGCCCCTCTGTGGAGCAGGGCTCTAATGTTACATATAATGTTGATTGTAAGTAATTTATATTCTTTTTTTGCTTCCGTGCATCAGCCAGTGCTTCGATTTCCGCGTGTGGTCCCCCGCAGCAACCATGCCAACCTTCCCCGACAATCCGACCATCGCGCACCAAGACTGCCCCGACCGGTGGATTCGGGCTGGTCAGGCCAATGCCCCTTCTCCCCAGCTCCAGGGCACGCTCCATGAAACGATGGTCTTCAGGCTGTTTCAAATCACTCACGAACCCTTTCTTTATTGATGTCCGAGAATCATGCGCACCAACTCCGCCTTGGGTCCGTCGACTGCACAACCGAGATGTTCCGCGATCTCGAACAGCTCGGCTTTGGTTTTGCGCATTAACTGCGCCTCGGTAAATCGCGGGTAGTCATGATAAGGGAAATCGAAATCCTGTTCCTCCATCCGAGCAATCTCCTCGAGTGTAGGCTCGGTTTCTTCCTCCGCGCCGGCATCTTCTCCGGCACTGAAATCGCCTCCATACGCTACTGGATTCGCCGCGGTCACCGCCACATCAGATGACCGTGGCGCTTCCTTTTTATTATTCTTAACCTCTTCTTTATCAGTTAAATCTGACTCCCATGGGTCTTTTTCCTCGTCCTCATGGGACTGGTCCCAAGCCTCATAGAGTTCAGGGTAACGCTCGCGATCCCGCTGCTCCATGAAATACGCAATCCAGATACAGATTTCATAGAGCAGGCACATCGGCACACTGAGTAACAGCAGTGTTCCAGGATCCGTGGTCGGTGTGACGATTGCGGCAAATACCAGAATGGCGACAATGGCGTGACGACGCGTGCCCTTCATGATCGAGTAATTCAACAGGTCGATCTTGACCAGCGCCATCACCAGCACCGGCAATTCGAATGAGATGCCGAAAACCAGCAGAAAGCGCGTCGCAAAGGTCACATAGCGTTCGATCGTCCAGATCGTTTCCACCCCCTGGCGCTGCGCCCACATGTAAAAGAACTCAAGCGCGCGGGGTAAAACCAGCAAGTAGGCAAACACTACGCCCATGACGAACAGGCCGAATCCGACCGCCAGCGAAGGCCACAGCACCCGCTTTTCTTTCCGCTTGAGCCCGGGAAGCACAAACTGCAGCAGAAAATAGAGCAACAACGGAAACGACACCACGATGGCACTGAACAGCGACACCTTGATCGACATCATGAAAACACCGGTGACATCGACCGTGGTCAGGCCAAAATGCCCGGCGGCCCCCGATCCGACTCGATTCCACTCGACACCATCGAAAACTTTGAGCTGGTTGATTGTCGTATCATAGTGCAGGGCCCCCTTGCCTACCCCGGACTCCGGCGGCGCGCCCCCGACTGTGTAACGGCCCGGGCCAATGGTGCTGACGGCGACGGATTCGTCACCAGTTACTTCGCCTGATTCGCCTGATTCGCCTGATTCGCTCCCCGGCGCATGATCCTGCCCGCTCTCGCCCTCCGCTTTTACTGCCTCGTTGAGCAGATGCTCAAGACCTGCTCGTTCGAGCGGAAAGCGGAGAATATCCGTCAACTGCTTGTGAAAGGCGAAACAGACGACCGTGGCAACCAGTAAGGTCGCAACCATGCCCACCAGCATCGAACGCAGATCTTCAAGATGTTCGAGAAACGGCTTTTCTTCGTCATCGTAGTGCTCGTCGGGGCTCCAGTCGGGATCTTCCTTTCTGCGCCTGCGGGTTTGCTGCCCACTCAGATCACGGGCGACTTTCTCCCGCACCTTGAAAATTTTGCTGAGAAGTCCGTGGAACATGACCGAAGAAAACAGCCGGTAATTAGCAACTGCCGACCATCACCGCAAGAATTAAGCCGCACCACCGAGAAAACCCCGCGCGCTCATCCTCGCGAAGAGTGCCAGCGACAACGCATCCCTTATTTCGCCCTTGGCCACCATGGCCGTCAACTCCTCACTGGTGAAACTGCATACGTCGGGAATTCGTTCATTACCGACCTCAACACGTCCCTGCGGTGTCGCCTCGACCCTTGTGGCGACAAATAGATAGACATGCTCGGTCGTAAATCCCTGCGAAGAGAAAAAATACCCGAGCGGAATCAACTCGGCACCCTCCGCCAGCCGACACCCCACCTCTTCCTGCAATTCCTGGTGCACGGTATCGAGAATTACGGCTGTCTCGAGGCGGCGCTCATGATCATCGATCTGCCCTGCCGGAAATTCCCACAAGGGCTGCTGCACCGGGAATCGTTCCTGGTGGACCATGATCCAGCGTCCCGTTGCATCCTTCGCCGCCACTGCAACCGCGCCCTTGCGGTGCGCAATCGTCCACTGCACCTCCTCGCCGGGCCGCGAGGGTGAGTGATACACCGCCTGCTCGATCTGAATGTAGGGATCCGTGTAGACCTCGGCGGCCGAGAGCTTCTCCCAACCGTCGCCATCGACAATCGTAAACTTCTCGAATTGCAAGATTCCCTTACCAGTCAGGTTCCGCCGCATCTATACCGACTCCGCCAACAAGTCCCGCCAACGCTTCACCTGCGCGGCCACATTTTTCGGCGAAGGTGCTCCAAGAGCCTTTCTTGCTGCCAGCGCGCCATCTACCTGCAATACCGCAGAGATGTCCTCCTCGAACACCACCGAGAATTCCCGCAACTGCTCCAGCGAAACTGCTGAAAATGGCAGGTTTTCCTTCACCGCGTGAGCGGTCAACTTGCCAACGATTTCATGAGACTGCCGAAAGGGTACGCCTTTCCTGACCAGGTAATCAGCGATGTCTGTTGCCAGCAACATCTCGTCGGCTGCCGCTCTGGCCATGGCATCCGCCGACACCTCCATGCCGGTGATCATCTCCGCCATCAGCAGCAGACCATCCATGGCGGTATCGATCGAATCGAAAAGCGGCTCCTTGTCCTCCTGCAGGTCCCGATTATAGGTCATCGGCAGGCCCTTCAGTGTCACCAGTAATGCTACCAGGTTGCCAATCAATCGGCCACTCTTGCCACGCACCAGCTCCGCAATATCCGGGTTCTTTTTCTGTGGCATCAGGCTGGATCCGGTCGTGTGCGCATCCGACAACCGCACGAACCCGAATTCCGCACTGCTCCATAGCACGATATCCTCGCCAAGGCGGGAAAGATGCACCCCCAAAAGCCCCAGAGCAAACAACAGCTCCGCGATGTAATCGCGGTCAGAGACAGCATCCATGCTGTTCTGGGTGACGCCCGAAAACCCCAACTCTGCAGCGACCTGCTCACGATCCAGACAGATCGTCGAACCCGCCAGGGCACCACTGCCCAGCGGCATGACATCCACCCGACTCCGGGCATCAACCAGCCGCCCCCGATCCCGGCCCAGCATCTCGACATAAGCGAGCAGGTGATGCCCGTAAAACACCGGCTGCCCTCTCTGCAGGTGTGTGTAACCAGGTAACACCACGTCGCTGTGGTTTGCAGCGTGATCCAACAGGGCCGCCTGAAGAGTACGCGCCGCGTCGTCGAGGGCGTCAATCGCCTCGAGGCAATACATTCGAGTATCCAGGGCCACCTGATCATTGCGCGAGCGCGCCGTGTGCAACTTGGCTCCAGCAGCACCGATACGAGCGGTCAGGGCCGCCTCGATATTCATATGCACATCCTCGAGCTCCGGCTTGAATTTGAATGCCCCGCTCTCGATTTCCGCCTCGATCTCCCGCAGACCCCGCTCGATCTCCTCAAATTCACCAGCCTCGAGAACGCCCACCCCGACAAGCGCCCTGGCATGTGCAATCGAACCCCGGATATCCTGCCGAAACAGCCTCCAATCAAACGACACGGATTCACTGAACGTGATCAACCGCTCACTGGACTGTTTCTCAAAGCGCCCCTTCCACATAACTTGCTGCCATCAAGACTCTGCAATCTAACCGATGAGCCGCAGATGTCATCCACCCATCTTCGCGACTCCATCGCCCGAAAAAGAACCCGCTTCTCGCTTTTGCCGCATTTTATCCGGTCTCGGCCGCAGAGTGCTTTCTTGTTCCCACTCGCGCCTGGATCAGATTCTCGCACATTCCTTCTTTCCGCAATTGCTCGCAACAGGCCTCGATTCTCAAGCTCTTGCGCGTTGGTCGAAACCCCAGCCGACGGGTCAGGCAATCCTCGAGAACCTCGAGATGTGAATCCTCGAACTCGACAACGCGGCCGCAATCAATGCAGACGAGGTGACTGTGATCCGGTCTTTCGCCGATATTCGGATCAAAAAATCGCCTTCCCTTACCCAGTTCCACCTCACCCAGAGCCCTTGCCTCCACAAGCATCGCGAGTGTTCTGTAAATCGTCGCCCGTGATGCCTGCAATCCTGATTTATGAATCCACCCGACCAGCTCTTCCGCTGTAAAATGCTCCTGCGATGCAAATGCCGCGTCGATGATACGCTTGCGCTGCCGCGTCATCCTGAGGCTCCGTTGCTCGAGATACTGATCGATCCTCTTTTTTATAACCGCATTCATTCGCCCCTGTCGTTTACCTAATTACAGCGTTAGGGTCGGGTCAACTCTCGCGATTCAACCACACCGCCCGATGTTCCGCTGGATCCCACTGCTGTTGCTGGCATTCATTCTGATTTTCCTGGCAACCCGGCACTGGGACAATTCCAATGAACCTCGGGGAGGATCGGAACCAGGGTCCAAAGCGTCCAGCGCCGCAGGCGTGAACTTCGATCCCGCCTTCACCCAGCTCCGGCCCGTTCAATTGGTCACTGTTCCCTACATCACCAGACTGAGCGCTGCTCTTGGCAGTGAAAATGGCGCCCTGACCTACAACGCTCAACCCTTCCTGACCAATCGTCACCTCGGTGACGACATCAATGGCATCGGTGGATGGAATTCGGATTTCGGCGATCCGGTTTATGCCATTGGTAATGGACTTGTCACCTACTCAGGTATTCCCTCACCTGGATGGGGTAAATCCATTTCGTTGGCGCACCGAACCGATCCCGCGGACCCCGGCGCGGTTACCCAATCGTTTTACTCGCACCTCTCCGAACTCTTCACTGCGGTCGGAGATGTGGTGGGTGGCGGAGACCATATCGGAAGCGTGGGCAACAGCGACGGCCGCTACCTCGCGCATCTGCACCTCGAAGTCCGCAAGGGAACCACCACTGATCCGGGCGAAGGCTACAATGAGACTGCCCTCAACCGCCTCGATCCCACCCTTTTCCTCGAAAGCCGTCAACCTCCCCTGAAGCTCTCTCTCCAGCCGGGCATTCTCAGCAAACTTACCACCGATCATTCACTGGAGGAGCCGATAACGATTTCCGAAATCAAGGAAACTGCCACCCCCTCCCCAGCCGTGCACTGACCTCGACACGACTGTTCTCGACTGCTCACCTGGTTTTTTTATCAAAGTGTGCTGCCAGGAAACCACGGCATTGGCGGACATACTACCGTTGCTACATTCCTGTCCTGGCGGGATTCGCAAGCCACAAATCCATGGCCCCTGACAGCTCGCGACCCTAAATCGCATCCTGTGCTGCCTCAAGAAAAACCCGCTTTTTTTTAAAATATTTCAGTTGTCTTCGTTCGTGGATTTCCCTTAGTGTAAGAAGGCGAATCCTGCCCAGCAGCAAATCGTGCCATGAATCTTGTCTGGAAAATACTCGGCATCACCGCGGCTGTCTTTCTCACAGCAGCTGCCGTCATCTCGTTCCTCGGTCTTGAGTCCGTCAAACAGGAACAGATTCTCGCCCAACGGGCCAAGAACAACCTTGATTTGACGCGTCAACGCGCTGTCGAGGCAGACGACTCGCTCAAAGAGAATAAGGACGCATTCGCCAAAGCGGAGACAGACCGTGATCAGCGTGTCAAAGATGTCGAGGAGACCAACTCAGAAGAAGCTGAATACACTGCGGAAATCGCTGCCCGCAAAGTCAATCTGGAACAGGTCAAACAACGAGTCGCAGACATCAAGCTCAAGATCCGCGAACTGGGCAGTATTGAAAAGCTTCTGGCCGACATTGAAAATATCGAGCAACAGGTCGCGAAAACCGAGAATGAGATCGTTAACCGTGACCAGAAACTCAAAATTGCCGTCGAAAAAGTTGAGGAAGTCACCTCCAGTGTGAATCAATACGCGGAACTGGAAAGCCGCCAACGCAAGGCCTTGGTAGAAGAAAATTTTCAAGCCAAAGTTTCCTCCGTTTTCCCGAAATGGGGCTTTGTTCTACTCGACAAAGGCAACAGCGATGGGATCTACGCCAACGCTGAACTTGAAATCCAACGGGACGGCCAACCTCTCGGCAGGCTGTTCGTAACGCGGGTCGAACAATTCCGTTCCGTTGCCAATTACCTGCCACACACCTGGCCAAGCGGCACACTTCCCCAGTCCGGGGATCTTGTGGTCCGCGCTCCCCTGCCCGAAATCTCAATCCTGGTGGAAGATGCAACAGATCAGGGCTCTGGTGTGTCCGATAACCCGTCACGAATCCTCGAAAACGATTCCTCCGGGACAAATGATCCTTTCGGTTTCGGGTCAGATGATCCGGGTGGCAACGCCGGTCCCGCCTCAGATGATCCATTCGGTGACTTCTGATCCGTTCGACCCGAAAACCAGAATTCCGCGAATCCCGCACTGACCACTCTTCCGTTTATCATCCATGACGAAGATTCTCTTCATAATCGCTTCGGTTGTTACGGCGGTGGCTATTTTCTTCGGTATTCAAAATCGAACCACCCTGATCGAAACCCGCGCCGCCAAGGACGCGGACAACGAGAAAATAAAGACTGAAGTCGCCGAGCTCGAAGGGGTCATCGCTGAAGTGGTCACCGTTCAGGGCGACCGCAAACGCGCGGAAGACGAGCTCGCCGAACAGGACGAGCTTTTCAAATCAGCTCAACGTAAGCTCGCCGAGCGTAAGTCCGAATCCGAGGCCCTCGATGCTCAACTGAAAAAATACCAGGATGAATTTGCCGTTTACAAAGAACAGCTTGATCAATTACCTCCGGGAGTGTCACTCGAGACTCTTGCCGAAGACATCAACCGCCTGAAACAGGCTCTGGCCGAAAAAGAGGCTGATCTGGAAGCTCTCGAGCAGGAAATCGAGGTGATGAATCAAAACCATGAGCGCGTGAAGGAAATCGAGCAGGAAAAAATCGCTTTCCAGGAGAGGCGCACACAAAGTTTCGATGTCAATTCGTTGGAAGCAACCGTAACGGCCGTCAATCGCGACTGGGGTTTCGTTCTCGTCAATGCCGGCTCGGAAGCGGGCATCACCCCGAGCACCTCGCTGCTGGTGGCGCGGAACAACCTGCCGATCGGAAAAATCCGTATCATTTCGCTCGAACCACAGTCGCTTGTCGCTGACATCGACTTCGACAACGAGTACAACAACACACCCATCCTGCC
>JBDQJG010000046.1:0-17972 GCA_040263955.1 Verrucomicrobiales bacterium | reverse complement strand
GTGGTAGAAGCTAAAAGGGTTTGCGGGTGGGGGGCATCTGAGGCTATGCTATGCTGTGGAAGTTTGTAAGAATTATCCACAAGAGACCAAGTTACCCTCCTCTCAGCGAAGGCAGCTGTTTGTAGAAGGTTGAGAAGCAATTATCAATAAGCCAAGAAAACGCATACGAATTTAGAAGACAGGCAAGTTGTTGATGTCGTGTGAAAAGTGTGATGTCGACGACTGGTCATTCGTGTCTTCGCTCCAACATTCTTTATGATTTTCCGAAGACAGGTCAAGTTGCTCATGGTCTGGGCACTTTGGACGACTGCCCACGCACCCTTGCGGGGGCAGTCGGGCGTGTCGCCTTCGTTGCAGGGGATGTATTTTGATGATCATCAAGCCCGGTCAATGGATGCCGGGCGGGCATCCGGTCAATCCCAATTGCGTCCGACTTATCGCTATGATCGCGGTTACTACCGGAACCTGCAACCGGCGGGCGGGCGTTCCGATGGTCTCGGTGTCGTGGGGCCTGCGGATTATGAGGGCGCACCCGCCAGTCTTGGGCAGCCGTTTCCTAGCGGAGCCCACTATACACACTCGCAGCGGTATGGCCGGCAGTTCGGCCAGTATTCTCAGCCCTCGCCCAGAGCGGATGAGATGTATGGCGGGGCAGGGCCTTACGTGGCAGATCCGTTCAATGCGGGGTATTACAATCTGAAGGTTGCCGGGGTTCCGATCCTGATCAGTGCGGGAGCATTTCTGGAGTATAACGACAATCTCAACTTGAGTAAAACAGACAAGGAAAGCGGTCTGATCGGAGGTGTGTATGGCGAGTTCCTGGGGCAATTCCGCTATACTCGGCAACACAGCTTGTCTTTCTCTCTGGGCCTCGGTTATAACTATTTCTTTGACCACCCGGAATATGCGGGTGGTCAAGGCTATCACACTTACCAGGGAAGCGGGCTTCCAGGCATGTCTTTTGGAAACGGATTTTCTCCCTACGCGATTCCTCTGGGGTCAGGTTTTTCGTTCAATATGGATTTCGGGGAGGTGGACGTGATTTTCTATGACTCGTTTGCCACAAACACCGTTTACATCAATGATTTTTCCTTCAACGAGGACGAGATTTTTTCCCAGTTTTCAAATAATTTCGGGGTGAGCGCTTCTTGGCAGATCAATCGAAAACTAGGCATCTCCAGTCAATTCAATCGGATGGATCAGTTCGCACTCGATGATGGTTTCGAGTACCTTGATAATGGTCGCAATACGTGGAACACGATGCTGTCCTACTCACCCAATGGAATATGGACGGCCGGCGTATCCTTGAGGTCCTCGTGGGTCGATTACGAAGAGAATGTGAAAAATGATCTGAGTAGTTTTGATGTCGGGCTGTTCGTCAGGGGCCCTATTTCTCTGAGCAGACATACAAACCTTTCCATTGGAGTTGGCAGCCAGATGATGGATGTCGACAACGGCTCTGATCTTGATGACTATTATTACAACGTCACCTTGAGTAACCAGCTCAATGCCAGGTTCAATCACAGTCTGACATTCGGGCACAAGGCAGATCTTGGGATCGAGTCCGATTACGTTTCGACCAATTATGTGCGTTACGGATTCGGCATGATGGGCTATCGAGGCATGAGTGTTTCGGGCAGTGCCTTTTACGAGTGGGAAGATCCGACGGGCGGGCTGGATGTCGGGGAGTATGAGCGCTACGGAGCTGATTTGAGCATCGGACGACAACTGATGCTGGCGGGGCTGTATGTGGGCGTGGGATACCACTACGGAAGAACCGAGGAAAAGCCCAGCGGCGACGCCTATGACCAGCATAGTTTCTCCTTGGATACCAGCTATCCACTTACCCCGAAAATGGTGATGGGGATGGGCTATCGATTCTGGATGGTAGACGGGGAGGGAAGCGGAGAGGACGCCACAACTGGTTTCGAGCAGAATCGTTTTATCATGAGCCTCACCTACCAATTCTGATCGAATTGACAGGGGGCGATTCAGCATTGGCAAAGCGTGCTGATCGATGTGTTGGAAGGCGTTTCAGGAGATTGAGCAGCGTCTTGGGTTTTGCCAAAAATAGCTGGGTTTCGCTGTTGATACCTGCGGAATATCGTTAGATATTACCCACAGCGCTGATTGTGAATCGTGCCGGCGCGTTCAAGTTTTTTCAAGTTCTCAATGAGAATGGCTTCTAGTTTTGTACCGACTTTGCTCATCCTGTTGGGGGTGTTGCAGGTTGTGGGCGTGTGTCACGGACAGAACTATCCCGGTGCGCCTGGCCAAGGATACGGGCCTGCGCCCGGTGCGGCGTATGATGTCAATGCAGGCTACCAACCCTATGACCGGGGGGGATATGGTGAGCCGGCAGCTGGCGTATCAAATCGGTTGCCGGTGCCCATGCCTCGTGATGATAACGCTTCGGTTGCGGGCGTTATCAATGACATGAGCAAGTTGGACAATACGAGAAAGCTGGAAGCGGGTGATGTGGTCAGCTTTCGGATTGTCGAAGAGGGCAGCGCCAATGCAGTGAAGAGTTTGCGATTGAATGAATCCGGTGCCGTGAATATTCCGCACCTTGGTATGGTTATCGCTGCAGGGAAGACCTGTTACACGCTCGCCCGGCAGTTGAGCGTCGAGTTGCAGAAAGACTTTTTCAGGAAAGCTACCGTGATCATCGTTCTGGATACGAGCTGGAAAGAACGCATGCAGGATGCCTGGGGAGTACGCAGCGGTGTGCAGGATGGAAGGTATTTTGGGGGCGCGTCTTATGTGACCATTTTCGGGCAGATCGGACGCCAGGGACGAATGCCACTGCCGACCCATGGGGCGTTGACGATCAGTACGGCCATCCTCCAAGCCGGTGGCTTTGCCCAGTTTGCCAACACCAGGAAGGTTCGAATTCTGCGAAGAATCGGAGAGAATGAGAGGCGGACGATCATTGTTGATGTCGATAGCATCATTCGGAGGGGTTACTTGAACAAGGATGTCGAGCTTAAGAAGGATGATGTCATCATCGTCCCGGAAAAATTGATCAACTTTTAGGTTGTCTGGCCATGGCTGAGCCGCTTCAATAAAGATTGCTGTGATGCCCAGCGGTCATGATCGCTGACGCAGGCAAATAAAAATGATCCAGTGAACCAACCTGCTCCACAGGCTGGGTCGTATTATCCGACCCAAGTTTCCAAGTTGAACCTGGCTTCGGCCAAGTTCCAGCGGTATAAAAATTTGCTTATCCGCAGGTGGTGGGTGCTGTTTTTGGCGGCCAGCATCGGAGTTTGCATGCAGGCCTACAAGGCCTCCTCATTGCCGACGGAATATGTGTCGTATGCGCGACTGGTGGCGGGCGGACAGAGCGCGGTGCCGGGCGCGATGCGTGAGTCGACGTCGGATTTTTTCAGTAACGCGAGTGAGCTTTTGCGAAGTGGGGAGGTGCGCAAGCGCGCCACCGAGAGAGTTGAGGCACTGAATCCTGATTTGAAAGCTGTGGGAGTCAGCCTGCGAGTCAACCGCAGTGGGCAGTCCTCGATCCTCAATGTGTCTGCGGTCGGTGGAGAGCCGAAGTACACTGTCGCGTATTTGAACGCGCTGCTTGATGAATTTATCAGTTTTCGTCGTGAGATGCGTGAGCAGAACACCGAGTCGGCGCTCAATTCGATTATGGAAGAGTTGATTCGGTTGGAAAAGATCGTTGCTGAGAAAGAGGGTGATCTAAACAGTTTTCTGAGTGAAAACAATCTTATGGTGCTGGAGGGGCAGAATAACAGGGCAGCACAGTATTTGAGTGGTTTGAGAATGCGCAAATCGGCGATGGAAACAGAGCTTTCCCTTCTGGAATTGCAGGATCTGGACCAAGACATTCAGCGGCGGAGTCAGAAAGAGGAAATGACTGGGGGCTTTGGAGGGCAGACGGCAGAAGGTGCGGACGAAGTGAGCCAAGGATCAATCGATCGGGAAGTTATGGGCTATACCAAGCTGGGTGCGGGAGAGCGCAATTACCTGCGTGTGACACAGACCATCCAGGTTCTCATGTTGGATAAAGCGAGAAAGGGAAAAACCTTGCGGGAGAGGCATCCGGAGATGCTTGCGATCGATGAAGAGATCAATCGAGAGCTTGCGCTTCTTGAGATATATAAAGGGCAGGCCAGGGGTGAGTCTGAGATCAGGAAAGAGAACATGCGGCTCCAGGTTCAAAACCTGGAGAATCAGATAGTGGAGTGGGAAGACAAGGCGCTTGATATGAGCTCCAGGCTGAGCAAGCACAGTAATTTAAGCTCGGCTATTGCTCGCGCCAAGGGCCGTTATGATCAGATGCTCGGGACTTTGGAGAGAGTTGATATGAGTAACAATCTGTCGCAGGATTATGTTTCCATCATGGAGAGGGCATCGGCTGCTTTTCCGCAGGAGCCGGATATCTGGAAGCCGGTGACAACCGGCTTGGTGGCCGGTCTGGCTATCGGGCTGTTGATTGTGGTGCTGTTCGACAAACTGGATGACAGGATGACCTCTTTCAGTGAGTTCCAGATGCAGTTTGCAGAGGATATCCTCGGTCAGATTCCCCAGCAGAATGCCCACGGTCAGTTGCAGCTTCTGGAGCCCAATGACAGTCGGCATCTTTATGGTGAGGCATTTCGGAATCTGCGATCCTCGATCATCTTCAAGGATTGGGGTGGGCGTTCGCCCAGGACCATCTGTATCTGTAGTGCTGTGCCCAATGAAGGGAAGACAACGGTTGCCGCGAATCTTGGTATCACGATGGCCTTGGCGGGAGCGAGGGTGTTGTTGGTTGACGCGGACCTACGACGTGGTGCCATGAATGACCTGATGGAAATGCCATCGAATCCCGGATTCAGTGATGTTTTGATGGGCAAAATTGATTGGGACGAGGCGGTCAGGGAAACCAGGGTCGACAATCTTGCGTTCCTCGCGCGAGGTGAGGCAATTGACCAGACTTCAGAGTATGTGTTGTCGGATCGGTGTACGCGTTTTCTGGAGGAAGTCGGGGATTCGTACGATTATGTCTTATTTGATACGGCACCGGTGCTTGTGGCCGATGACACTGCAAGTTTCGCTCCAAAATGCGATGCGGTAATGTTTGTGGTTCGTCTTTCCTCCACCATGGCGCGACTCGCCGCCAAAGCTTTGGGAGTGCTCTACGATCGTCAGGTCAACGTCGGCGGGGTGGTTCTCAACAGAGCCAGCACGAGCTTGAAAGAGTATTCGTATTACAATTACGCAAGTTACTACACGGCGCGGCCGGTGAGCGCTCCTGGTGCGCCTGAAGAAAATGTCGAGTTGCTCGCTGAATCCGCCGTTGTTTCGGGTGATGAAAGTGACGGGAGCGTCGACACAACGATGGATCAATCCAGGAAGGTTGCTGATCACGATGAGGATGATGGAGGGGTGCCACCCGTGACGAAAATATAAAGGCCGGGCAGGTTTTTTGGCCGGTTGTTGAGTTCGTCCGCTGGACAGGTTAGAGAGGTGAATCTTGGCAATCTTTGAGGTTGTCGTTGTGAATCTGGGGCCCGTGGTTGGGCCCGCCTTGGCAATTGTAGGGTTTCTTTTATGGAGTTCTGATATTGACTGGGACGCATTTTGAAAGACAGCGGATCTGTAGATGGCCTGCATTAGTTGTAAGAAGAATGGGATGTCAGCCAGAGGCGTCCTCAAGTTGAAAGCCGTTGGCAATGTGGCAATCGGGATACGGTTTGGCGTTTTTCGGGTAGTGGTTGCCGTTGCGCTGTCTCTTGCGAACGCGGACGCTTCTGAGCCTCGGAGATTCAGTTTCGAGGAGCCGTGTATGGGGACGATTTTTCGCATCCAGGTGTTTGCAATGGATGAACAGGTGGCTCGGCTGGCGGCGGAGAGTGCATTTGCTAAAGCCCACCGGATGGATTTTTTGTTATCCGATTATCGCCAGGATTCTGAGTTGATGGAGCTTTTCAGGAAACCTGTTGGCGTTGATTATCCCGTGGCGAGAGAAATCACTGAGGTGTTGTCACGTTCCCTGCAGATTCATCGACTCTCGAACGGGGCTTTTGATGTGACGATCGGACAATTGACGAGGGAGTGGCGGCGCGCAGCACGGACGGGGAGGTTGCCATCCGAGAGAAGGCTGGGCAAAGCTCTCAGGAGTCGAGGGATGGAATGTCTCAGGCTGAGGAAGGATGAGGGAACACTTTCGTTCGAGAAGTCGGGGCTGCTTATTGATCTGGGTGGAATTGCAAAGGGCTACACGGCTGACCGGATGTTGGAAGTACTCCAGAACCGAGGGTGCCCGGTTGCCGTCGTATCAGCCGGCGGCGATTTGCGTGTGGGTGCCGCGCCGCCCGGAGAACCGGGATGGAATATCATTGTACGCCCATTTGGAGCAGATACGGAGGATTCTCAGGCCGTGCGTATCATGGTCGCTGAGTGCGGGGTTTCGACATCGGGATCAGTGAATCAGTTTGTCGAGATTAACGGGCGTCGTTATTCGCACATTGTTGATCCTCGGATCGGCTTGGGCATTGCCCCTGGTCTGGCATGTACGGTTGTTTCATCCAGCGGACAATTGAGTGATCCCCTTGCCACTGCTTGTTGTGTCCTTGGTATCGATCGAGGACGCTCTCTTGTCGAGGCTATGGGGGCTGACGTGTTATTCGCGGTCGTGGACGATGCCGTCGGCGGGTCAGAACGTGGCAATGTTCGATTTGAAAGCAGCGTTGACTTTCCGCGCTTTTTTGGAGAGCGGGACGAGAAAACCGCCACAGATACGATGCGCAGAGAGGTGCGTGGGGTGCGGGCACAATAGGTAATTGCTTTATGCATTCATCCCGTCGAAGATGCGCCGTATTAAGCTTTGAAATCAATGGAAAAGGACGAAGAAACAAGTGGTGGCCCAGAGGGACAGGAAGATCCGAGTGGGGTGGTTGAGAGCAGGCGTCGCCGGGCGCCGGGTGTCGTTATGGGAGAAGAAAAGGAAGCGACAGGTTCAGCAGCCGTGTCATCCGTCGTCGTTAAAGGCGAAGTCGAAGATACTCTCAGGCAGGCAACGGATGAGGAAGTGCACGACTCGGGCTCGTCTGAATCGGTTGGTGAACAACGCGCAAGTTCACGAACTGAGAGTGCCGTGAAAGTTGTGAATCAGGATGTTCAATCTGAGCGTGCCGCGTCGGTTGATGAATCAACGCAAGAGACTGCTGCCGGAGAAGCAGAACAGTTGCAGTCGGAGGAAAAGGAGCCCGCACGCAGAAAGAGGCGTGGTCGGCGCTCGAGTGGAACAAAGGCCCCCGTAGAGGAGTCGGCTACAGCAGATCTGAGCGGTTTGGATGCCGAAGAATTGTCGATGAAGTCTTGGGAACTCTTTTGTAAAGAGGTTCAAGAAAATGGCATGGAGATCGTCGATGATCGCGAGGCACGAAAATTCGCCATGCGATCAGTAGAAATTGCCAGAATTTTTCTCGAGGAGCGTGCCCGCCTGATCTCTTCAGGCAAGTGAGTTGGTTTTGCCTTCCGCCTCAGGCGGCTTCTGATGGTGGTTTGGTTGCCCGATGGCAGGCTTTTCCAAGGATTGATTGCGCTATTTCTCAGGAGTTCGCTCTCAGGAGGTCGCGACACGGGTCAGGCCTGACACCTCGGTGTTATGGCGTCAGGGCAAGGGCCCGAATGCGACGCCCATGCCATGTTGCTGAGAGAAAGTCCCGATCGTTGCCCTACGAATAGATTTCGCCACCCTGCTCAGCAAACTCACGAGATTTTTTTTCCATTCCCTTTTGCAGTGCATCCTGTTCCGAAAGATTTTGTTCCTCGGCGAACCGTCGGACTTCCTCGGAAATTTTCATGGAACAGAAGGTGGGGCCGCACATGGAACAGAAGTGCGCGGTTTTGGCTCCGTCCTGTGGCAGGGTTTCATCGTGAAATTCGCGGGCTTTTTCCGGGTCGAGTCCAAGATTGAACTGGTCTTCCCAGCGAAATTCGAAGCGGGCTTTCGATAAGGCATTATCGCGATACTGAGCCGCAGGGTGTCCTTTGGCAAGGTCGGCTGCGTGCGCAGCGATCTTGTAGGTGACGACTCCCTCACGGACGTCCTCCCTGTCCGGCAGGCCGAGGTGTTCCTTTGGGGTCACATAGCAGAGCATGGCGCAGCCATGCCATCCGATCATCGCAGCACCGATGCCTGAGGTGATATGATCGTATCCCGGTGCGATATCGGTCGTGAGCGGTCCGAGGGTGTAGAAAGGAGCCTCGTGGCACCAGGCAAGTTGTTTCCGCATATTTTCCTCGATCATGTGCATGGGAACGTGGCCCGGTCCCTCGTTCATGACCTGCACTCCTTTGTCCCAAGCCGCTGTGGTGAGTTCGCCCTGAACTTCCAGTTCACCGAATTGGGGAATGTCATTGGCATCAGCGATGGATCCGGGTCGAAGACCGTCGCCAATCGAAAAAGAGACGTCGTACTGGGCCATCAGGTCACAGATTTCTCCCCAGTGGGAAAAGAGGAAATTTTCCCGGTGATGTGCGAGGCACCATTTGGCCATGATGGAGCCACCGCGGGAGACGATGCCGGTCATGCGAGAGGCGGTGGTTGGAATGAAGCGCAGCAGAACGCCTGCATGGATGGTGAAGTAATCGACACCCTGTTCCGCTTGCTCGACCAGGGTGTCTCGGAACACCTCCCAGCAGAGATCTTCGACGCGGCCCTTTACTTTTTCGAGAGCCTGGTAGATGGGCACCGTGCCGATTGGTACGGGAGAATTTCTTATAATCCATTCCCGTGTGGCGTGAATGTTCTTGCCCGTAGACAGATCCATTACCGTGTCGGCACCCCAGCGGGTGGCCCAGCGCATTTTTTCGACTTCCTCATCAATTGTAGATGCGACCGCCGAGTTGCCGATATTGGCATTGATTTTGACCAGGAAATTTCGGCCAATGATCATCGGCTCCGATTCGGGATGGTTGACGTTTGAGGGAATGATGGCCCGGCCTCTCGCGACTTCATCACGCACAAATTCGGGGGTAATGAAATCCGGAATCGAAGCGCCATGCGCTTGGCCCGGGTGGGCGAAATTGAGCGCATTCCTGGGTGCTTTGCCGCCGTCATGGATACTCTTGAAGGCCTCCTCTCTTCCGAGATTTTCCCTGATGGCGATGAATTCCATTTCCGGGGTGATGATCCCCTGGCGCGCGTACCACATCTGGGTGACGGGGTTTTGCGTGGATGCCTTCAGTGGCTTGCGTCGCAGTCCGGGGTATTCGCGCAGTCGGTTCTTTGCCGCGGCGTTTTCGTTGAAACGTGCGGCATGTTCCGCGGAGAGGTAGCCGTCGTCTTCTGGGCGGACATCCCGGCCGTCGTATTCTTCGACATCACCGCGGGCGAGGATCCAGTCTCTGCGAAGCGCGGGGAGACCGTTTTCTACGTCACCTTGGAAATCGGGGTCTCCCCAGGGGCCAGAGCAGTCGTAGATGTGAACCGGGGGATTGGGTTCCTTGCGTCCATCCGCGGTGGTGGATTCGGCCAGCTTGACCTGGCGAAGCGGCACGCGAATCTGCGCATGCTGTTTGCCATGGGCGTAGACACGCGTGCTTGCCGGAAAGGGCTTGAGGGAGTCGGATTCCTTCTGCTTTATCATGGTCTCGTTCGCTTGGGTTCTCTTGTTTTGTTGCCTTATACAGTGGGAGTCACTGCGGCTGTGAACCGGAAGAGAACTCCCTGCGACGGCATTATCCGCATCAGGTTCGGAGGGTCCCTGCCCGGGAGCAGATCTCAGCCATTGATGGCACCCCTGTCGAGTGGAAGCAGGGTAGGTTGAGAGTCAGGAATCGGCAAGGGCTTTTGGCTCGAGTCGATCCTCGATGCGCAGTTTTTTAGGCGCTGGTGGAAAGTTGACGAGTATGCGCTGCCGGAGTCGCAGTTTGCGCGCACGCATCGGATGGCGAGGAGCGCGGTGACGTTTGGGCTCGATTTTAACAGCCAAATACTGTGTCACTCTCGTTGAAGGGGTGCGCGTTGGTTGTTCGTGGTTTGTGGCGCTCAGGCTATGCGAGCAAGGTTTCAAGCCATTCGGGATGAGTTCTCATGGTGAATTACATAAAATCGTGGACAGATAGATGTTTAAGTTCTATTAACTATCAATATATAGTGTTTATTCAGCATCGAAAGTCGTAGCAAACAGTTGGGCCGTGTAAAAATTACCGATGGTTCGCATTTTTGAACTGTCACCAGGATCCTCTTCCAAGCACAGTTGATGACCACGAGGGTAGCGAATATCGGAATGAAGTGGGGCGGAGCGAGGCTTGCTTGCGAGTCGGGCGCAGCCAGCATGTTCTTTCATGAGGCCGATATTGAGCGGCCAGTGGGAGGCCGATCGCGACCAACGCCAGGCCCGGAGACATATCACCATGTGTCGGTCTTGCGAGAGGAAGTCGTTGAGTTCATGGCCTTGAAAGATCAGGCCTTGATTCTGGACGCGACGTTGGGCGGTGGTGGACACTCGGAGGCCTTGTTGCAGCGCGGGGCGCGGGTGGTTGGAGTAGACCAGGACGAGGAAGCATTGGAAGCTGCTCGCAGCAGGCTGGATTCATACAGTGATCGGTTTCTGGCAATGCATGCGAATTTTCGTGACATGGGTGCAATTCTTGATGAAACGGGTGTCCGTCTTGATGGCCTGGTGTTCGACCTCGGAGTCTCTTCGTGGCAACTTGATTCGGCCGACCGCGGATTTTCTTTTCGTCAGGATGCCCCGCTGGATCTTCGGATGGATCGGACTCGGGGAATGACTGCAGCGGCATTTCTTGCCGAGGCCGAGGAGGCTGAATTGGCGGATGTCATCTGGAAATACGGTCAGGAGCGAGCCTCGAGAAAAGTCGCCAGAGCAATTGTTGCCCGGCGAGAGACCGCCCCTGTTGAGACGACTTTTGAACTGTCGAAGGTGGTCGAGAAAGTCCTGCCCCGACGGGGCAGGATTCATCCTGCAACCAAGGTATTTCAAGCTCTCAGGATGCGCGTCAATGATGAGTTGGGAGCGCTGGAAGGGGCTCTTGAGTGGATACCGCGCCACCTTAAGCCCGGGGGCAGAGTGGTGGTTATCTCGTTTCATTCCCTGGAGGACGCACTGGTAAAAAAATGGATGAGGCGACTGTCCCGGGAGTGGATCGATCGCCCGGAGTGGTCTGAGCCGCGCAGGAATCCGGATTGCCTGATGCGGCAGGTTTTTCGGAGGGCAATCACTCCTTCGAGTGAGGAGGTAGCCGGGAATCCACGGAGCCGAAGTGCTCGATTGCGGGTGGCGGAAAGGAGGGCCGATTGATGAGTGGACGAGTCGCTGGTCGGTCGAGCGTCCGGACTGCACGAAGGTGGGGCGGCGCGGCGCTTCTCCAGTTGGGTGTTGTCGGACTGTTGTTTGGTAGCGTGGGATTTGGTTATGTGGCGGTCAAAAATCAACAGACTGGTTACGGCAAAGATATAGAGAAACTGGAGACAGCGAGCAGGGAACTGTCGAGAAAAGCTGATGATATCAATTCGCACATCACAAAACTGCTTGAGCGCGGGAGATTGAAGGATCGCTTGGCACGTGCTGGTTCGAGTCTGCGGCCGATTTCCGTGCGCGAGGTGATAGAAGTTCCCAGGCAGTTTTCATATGCCGATTTTGAAGCAGGCAAGGAGGTGAAATGAGCGACAGGTTACCGGTAGCCCGAATTGTGCTTGTTGTTGTTCTGTTGGTGGGTGCTTTCAGCGTGATTTCATGGCGGCTGGTTTTTCTTCAGCTGACCTGTCATGATCGTTATCACAGCGAGATGCTGAGCAAGCACAGCAGCAGCGAAATTTTGCCGGCACGCAGAGGAAGCCTGGTGGATCGCAACGGAGAATTGCTGGCATCAGACAAGCCAATACGGGACGTGGTGGTCGATTTGAAGCACCTGACGCATCGCCCCAATGTGCTGAGAGCGCTTGCCGCATTCGAGGGGCTGAGCAAGGGAGAAGTCGCCAGGCGTTACACGGAGGAAGAGCAGTTACTGAAGCACCTGGATTATGTGGCCGGTGTTCTGAGTGTATCATTGGGTCTGGCCAAGGAGGAAATTTACTCGCGTTTCGTGACTACTTCGAAAAACGGAGTAGTTCCGAAAGCAGCGGGCGAGGCAGTGCTTGCTCGTGGGCTCGACGAGGAAGTGGGTGAGCAACTTGCTGAATATTTTGGTGCCAGAAAAATACGTGGCGTCGAATGTCGCAAAGAGATGTCCCGGCACTATGCCACCCCTCGGTTGGGTCATGTGATCGGATTTGTGGATCGAAAGCGCGTGGGAATCGAGGGAGTGGAGGGTGCTCTTGATTCTCTGCTGGGTGGCAAAAATGGCTACCGGGATGTTTCCAGGGATGGCAGGGGGGATGAGATTCTTGCTTTTCGAGGAGATGTAGTGGAGCCCCGGCATGGTCATTCGATTCGGTTGACGATTGATATGCGCATTCAGGAAATCACTGAGGATGCGTTGGATGTTGTCTACGCCGACGTTACGCCCAGAAAAGCGATGGCGGTGGTTGTAAGGCCTGAGACTGGCGAGATCCTGGCGATGGCGAATCGACCGGATTTTGATCGCAGCGTGATGAAAGGCAATTTCAGGAATCACGCTGTCGAGGCGCTTTATGAGCCGGGTTCCACATTCAAGATTGTAGCGATCGGTGGAGTCCTTGATCGTGGATTGGTCTCATTGAGTACGCGGGTCTTCTGTCACAATGGTTATTTGAGAGAGCCCGGTTTGCCCTCACCGCTGAAGGATCATCATCCGTATGGTGAACTTACCGTGGCCACGGTCATCTCCAAATCCTCGAATATCGGGACATACAAGTTGGCATCTCAGTTGGGCAAGGACAGCCTCTGTGACTACATACGTGCCTTTGGATTCGGGAAGAAAACCAATATCGAGCTTACCGGTGAGCTTGCGGGAACCGTGCATCCAGCCGATCGCTGGAGTGCCACCTCACTTTCTCGAATCGGCATGGGGTACGAGGTGGCGGTCACTCCTGTGCAGATGGTGATGGCGATGGCAGCGGTGGCCAATGATGGCGTGTTGTTGCGTCCTCGTATCGTCGCCGCCGTTCATGATGCGGCAGGTCGAGACGTGACCGGCTTTCGGCCGGAGGTAATATCCCGTCCGATTTCCTCTGAAGCGGCACGGCAGTTGAGAAAAGCGCTTGCCGGAGTGACCGAAGAGGGTGGCACGGGAAGAAAGGCGAGCGTGGAAGGATGGTCGGTTGCCGGTAAGACTGGGACTTCCAAGCGATATGATGAGGATAAGAAAGGGTATGTTGAGGGCAGTTATGTGACATCTTTTGTCGGCTATGCTCCTCGCGATCACCCTGAGCTGGCGGTTATCGTGGTTGTCGATGATCCACAGGGTGAGAAACGTTACGGGGGGACAGTTGCGGCGCCGGTATTTGCCGAAATCGTGGGGCCGTCGCTCGAATACCTTGCGATACGGGGAGAGATTGAAGGGAGAGAAACTATCGTGGCTTCCTCCAGGCATGGTACCGTCGGGAACGAAAAATCGGTCCAGAATAACAGCCGATGAATTTGGGAGATCTGATCGCAGGAATCGGGGAAGTCAGGTTGCAGGGCGATGCATCTGTCGAAATTACGGGGATCACGCATGATTCGCGGAAAGTTGGTCGCGGTGATGTTTTTGTGGTCTTGAAAGGCGAGCAGTGCGACGGGCGTAACTTCGTGCCAGCTGCATTGGATGCTGGGGCTGCAGCTGTGCTGTGCGGAGATCAAGAAAATGCTCTTGAGGATCTTGCCGTTCCCCGGTTGGTGACCAAGGACCCGAAGGGCATGATGGGCGTGCTCGCTGATCGAGCGTATGGCTGTCCCTCATCAAGGCTGAGGCTGGTGGGTGTAACCGGAACGAATGGCAAGACCACGGTTGCCTACCTCGTTCACCATCTTTTGCGGTGTGCATGGAAGCGCGCGGGATTGATCGGAACGGTGACCTTTGATGACGGCATCGACGCCGAGCCCACCATGCATACGACACCGGAATCAAGTGATCTGCACCGGATGTTGGCGCGCATCGAGGGCAACGGCTGCAGGGCAGCCGTGATGGAAGTGTCCTCCCATGCGCTTGATCAGCGGCGCGTGGTCGGAGCATGTTTTGATGTCGGAGTCTTTACCAATTTATCTCCGGAGCATCTTGATTACCACGGCAGCATGGAGCGCTACTTCGCCTCGAAGCGAAGGTTGCTCAGTCAGATTGCAGCGGCTGGAAATCAGGCGACGATGATTATCAACAGCGACGATTCCTGGGGAAAAAGGCTGGCTGAAGAGTTTGCCGGCGGGCAGGCAGGCGTTGTTACCTATGGTTTGGGTGCCAGGGCGGACGTGCGGGCAACGAGTCCGAAATACACGTTGAAGGGCACGGAATTCGGTCTTCGAGCCGCGGGCCGGGAATTTCTGGTTCGGGTTCCGTTGGTCGGGGCTTTCAATGTCTCCAATGTTCTAGCGGCCATCGCCGCGGCTCGTGCGGTCGGACTCAATCTTCGAGAGGCAGTGCGAAATCTTGCTTCGGCGCCGCAGGTTCCGGGTCGGCTGGAGCTAGTTTCTAATCAGAGTCCTTTTCAGGTTTTTGTGGATTACGCGCACACACCGGATGCTCTCGATAATGTGTTGCGGACCCTCGGGGGGTTGAAGAAGGGCAGATTGATCAGTGTTTTCGGATGCGGTGGTGATCGCGACGCGAGCAAACGGGCGCCAATGGCTGCAATTGCCGAGAGGCACAGTGATTTCTGCGTTGTCACCTCGGACAATCCGCGATCAGAGCCAATACAGCGGATCTTTGATGATATTCTGCCGGGGTTTTCTCATTCGTCATATGTTGTGATCGAGGATCGGCGGGCGGCGATTCGAGAAGCCTTGCGCATGGCATGTCCCGGGGACGTCGTGGTTATCGCTGGTAAGGGTCATGAGGATTATCAGTTGGTGGGTGATCGGAGGCTTGATTTTGATGATCGCAGGGAGGCATCATTTCTTTTGCGGGATATGGGACTCGCGCGCACGGTGCATGATACCGAAGAGAGCAGCGGTGATCCGAAAAGGGAACCGGGTGGTGGCAGGCGAGGAGCTGGAATTGACCCCGATGACAGGCGGATCAGGGCGGGTGGTGATGCGAGGGCAACCAGCAGACGGAGGAGTCTCGGAGAATGAGGGGCACGACTCTTGCAGAGCTCGCGGCCCAGTGTGGCGGTAAGGTGGTGGAAGGTGATCCGGGTAGAGTGTTTGAGCGTGTTTCGACGGATACCAGGTCCTTGTCGGGTGGGGAGCTTTTCGTGGCCCTTGCAGGTGAGCGGTATGATGCACACGATTACCTCGGTGACGCCGTGGCCGCCGGCGCGAGCGGATTGGTTGTTGCTGACGCGGAGGCGGGCACGAGCATCCTGATGTCTGAGCCGGCAGCGGAAAAAAAGGCCGGGTTGATCCTTGTTGAGGATACGCTGGCGGCGCTGCAGCAAATCGCCTCCGCCCAGAGGCGACGAATGAATATTCCGGTCGTGGCGGTCACCGGCAGCAGTGGTAAAACCTCCACCAAGCAGATGTTGGCGGCTGTTTTGGGCGCGCGCTTTCAGGTTGCCGCGACCCGTGGTAACTTCAATAATCACATTGGGTTGCCTTTGAGTATTCTGGAGGCTGGACCCGCGCACACGGCGGCTGTCTGGGAGATCGGCATGAATCATCGCGGAGAGGTTGCGCCGTTGGCAGCCATCGCTCGTCCCGATGTCGCGGTGGTAACCAATATAGGGGTAGCGCACATTGAGCACCTGGGAACCAGAGAAGAGATTTGCGCGGAGAAAGGCGACCTGATTGCGGCGCTGACCGAGGGTGGAGTGGCGATCTTTCCGGATGCTGATGAGTTTGCCGATAGCCTCGAGGCACGGGCGGTTGGCAGGGTGGTGCGCCCCGGTTTCGGACAAGGAGAGGTGGCAGCTCGTGATGTGGTCGTCGGTGCGGAAGGGGGTATGTCCTTTCTGCTTGAATGCAATGGCGAAACAGCTCAGGTGAGGTTGCCGATTCCGGGCCGACACATGGTATCCAATGCGTTGCTGGCGGCCGCTGCAGGCTATGTGCTCGGCATTTCAGTGGGAGAAATCGCCGAGGCTTTGGCCATGGTTGAGCTGGGTCAGGGGCGTCTTGCCGTCCGGAAACAACGTGGGGTTTGCCTGATTGACGACAGTTACAATGCGAATCCCGAATCGATGAGTGCCGCCCTGCGTACTCTGGGCGAGCAGCCATGTGAGGGCCGGCGTATCGCAGTTCTGGGGGCGATGGCGGAATTGGGCGATTGTTGCGAGGTGGAGCATCGCAGAATCGGTGAGGTGGTCGTCGAGGCGGGTATCGATGTTCTGCTGACGGTTGGCAAAGAGGCAGCCCGGATTGGTCATGGCGCAGAGAACCTGCGGAAGGCGGAATATGGCGTCGAGCAGTGGAATTTTGACAGTCACTCCGCCTGCGCCGAGCATCTCCGTCGAATTGTCTCTAAAGGCGATTGCGTCTTGTTCAAGGGCAGTCGCTCTGCGCGCATGGAGGCAGTCCTGGACATGTATGAGACCCCTGAAGGCGTTTGTTAGATGATTTATCTTCTCTATCAGCAACTCATTGAATGGCTGGATCCCGAAGGATCCCTGCGATCCCTCGTCAACCTTCTGCGGTATGTCACGTTCAGGGCAGGCGGTGCGTGCATTACGGCTTTTTTCCTCTCCGTGATTTTCGGAGGCCGCGTGATTCGCGGGCTCATCTCATTGAAAGTGGGCCAACCGATTCGCTCTGCGGCAGAAGTGCATCGGCTCAACGAATTGCACGGGGGAAAAGCAGGAACGCCAACGATGGGAGGGATTCTTTTCGTCGGCACGACATTGCTCTCCGGTCTTCTCTGGGCCAGGCTCAGTGAACCTTTCATCTGGGTGATACTCGGGGTGACGATTGCGCTTGGAGGTCTTGGTTTTGTTGATGATTATCTCAAGGTTTCCAGAAAGAGCGCCGACGGATTGAGTGCTCGTTGGAAATTGATTGTTCAGGTGCTGATCGCTGGGGTAGCCGGAATCTACCTGTGCTATTTTTCCGGCGAGACCACGATGGCTTATATCCGGCAACTTTTCGTTCCGGGTGGTAAAAACCCCATTCTCTATGATCTGGGCTGGCTGATGCCGCCGTTTATTGTGCTGATTATTGTCGGCACATCGAACGCGGTGAATCTCACCGATGGCTTGGACGGTCTGGCCACCGGATGTTCCATAACGGCGACCGGAGCGCTCGGAATGTATGCATATATGACCGGGCATGCTGTTTTTGCCAGAGAGTATCTCTTCCTGCCCTATCATCCGGGTTGTCCGGAGGTTTTCGTTCTCTGCATGGCGTTTATCGGGGCGGCATTCGGCTTTCTCTGGTTCAATTGTCATCCCGCCAAGGTGTTTATGGGAGACACCGGTTCATTGGCTATCGGCGGTTTCCTGGCTTCCGTCGCGATCTGTTGCAAGCAGGAACTCCTGCTGCCGATTATCGGTGGCGTTTTCGTGATGGAGGCTCTTTCGGTGATCATCCAGGTCGCCTCGTTCAAGATAACGGGTAAGCGCGTATTCCGAATGGCTCCCATACATCATCATTTCGAGCTCGGCGGATGGAAAGAGACCCAGGTAATCAGCCGCCTTTGGATCGTATCATTGATCTGCGCTTTGATCGGGCTCGCCTTTTTGAAGGTCCGTTGATTTGATAAACCAGAACCCATGAAGTCAGCGCAGCATCAATCGCTTTCCGGAAAGACCGTCGGGGTGGTCGGCCTCGGTGCAAGCGGGCTGGCCGCTGTGGAACTGGCTCTTGCTCATGGCGCACGGGTGTTCGGCTTTGACGAAAACCCTGCAGGTCACCCGGTGCCCGCAGGCAGTCAGGCGGCGCGTTGCTTTTTTGCCGAGGAAGCACTTAGCAAGGCTCAGACAGTGGTTGAGGAGATCGATCTCGTAG
>JBDQJG010000045.1:0-18228 GCA_040263955.1 Verrucomicrobiales bacterium | reverse complement strand
GGGCGGAGGCGGAAGATATGCAGGCCATCGACATACGTACCACAGGGGTAGGACAACCGCTGGGGCACCCATGGCGATTTACTTGCAGGCCCCGGCGTGCCGGGCACCACGATCCCGCGCTGCCGGCACCCACTAAGCGAAAAAAAGCACCCGATGAGGCTCGCGGAGGCGCCGCGGGGAGTAGAGCTGCTGCTGGCGCTGCCAAAATTAAGATTCCCACAACGCTTGTAAAACGGTTGGCAACGGTAGCTGACGGTAGGCAATGAACACCACTGACACGGGTGGAGTTGTTCCCACTTTTGTTCCCACTCAGGGGTCTAGACGGCGCCTCAATTGTCGTAACTCACTGACCAAGAGTAAATGGCGTCCCCGAGAGGAATCGAACCTCTATCTAAGGTTTAGGAAACCCTTGTTCTATCCGTTGAACTACGGGGACTGGAGAATTGGGGGAGCACTGTATAGGCCAAGGACTGGCCGGGTGCAAATGGCTGGGTGGGTGGTTGCGCAAGCTCTACCGCTGTGGCGGCGATCATGCTTCATTCCCGGATGAAGATGGCGAGCTGCGCGAGCTCCTCCTTGATGCCGAGGGCACCCTTGGTCTCGTAGGTGATGGCATCGATGCGCAGGAAACGCCAGCCGCCGACACTGAAGGCCTGGATGGTGCGCTCGACCTTGCGCGCCACGGCAGCCGGGGTTCTTTCCTCGTCGGGGGACAGAGCGATCGGCACGACCTTGTAGCGCGGCGCGTCCGGGTCGACGGGGATTTCTTCGTTCTGCTTGGCGTGGTGGTGGCTGCCGGAGTCCGTGCTTTCGTTGCGTGCGGGAATGTCCCAGGCTTCTGCCATCGGGATGGTGCGCGTCGGCAGGGAGGTTCTGGCCGCCTGTGCTGCCGGCTGCTCGGGCCTGGCGGGAATCTCGATTGGTTGGCGGCAACCCGGGCAGTTGATCATCTGCCCGGCCTGGTTGGTCGAGGTTTCGATCTTGAGCCCGCAGTGGTCGCATTTGAATTTGAAATCTTCCATGATGGTTCCCTTCTTGAGTTTGGCAGGTCTTAGGCTAGGGATTCTGGGCACCGTGAGCAACGAAAACAAGCAGCAGATTCGGGAAGTTCCCTTGATCGACCTCGGCAGGCAGAATGCCCGGTTCGAGGAGGAACTGGTGGGCGAGGTTCGCCGGCTGCTCGCATCCGGGCAGTTTATCCTCGGCAAGGCGGTGGAGGATTTTGAAGCGCAGCTCGCAGACGCGGTGGGCAGCGCCCACGCGGTGGGGGTTTCTTCCGGCACGGATGCGCTGGTTGCGGCATTGATGGCGCTGGGTATCGGGCCGGGGGATGAGGTGGCGTTGCCGGCATTCACGTTTTTCGCCACTGCCGGATCGGTGGCGCGGGTCGGTGCCACCCCGGTGTTTGTGGATGTCTGCCCGGTTTGTTTCAATATCGATACCCGTGACCTGGCCGACAAGGTGGGAGAGAAAACCGCGGCGATCATCCCGGTGCATCTGTTCGGCCAGTCGGCGGAGATGGACGAGGTGGGGCGCATTGCCGCTGAGCTTGGTGGCGTGCCGGTGATCGAGGACTGTGCGCAGGCGATCGGCGCGGCCTACCGCGGCCGCCAGGTGGGAACGCTTGGTACGGTGGGGTGCTTCAGTTTTTTCCCGACCAAGAATCTTTCCGGTTTCGGGGACGCGGGTGCGGTGACCACGGATGACCCGGAACTGGCTGAAGTGCTGCGCCGGGTGCGTAACCACGGTATGCACCCGAAATACGAGCACGGCATGCTGGGCGGTAATTTTCGCATCGATGCACTGCAGGCGGCGATGCTCGGCGTGAAGTTGCCGCATCTCGGTGGCTGGCTATCGGCACGGGCGCAACACGCGCGCAGTTATGATGCGCAGCTGGGTGGGTTGCCCGGGGTGGTGCGTGCTTCGGAAGCGGATTGTTGTTGTTTCAAGGCGCAGCAGGCGCGGCTGGAGGAGCAGGCGGCACGGCTGGTTCTGCCGGTTGCCTACGGGCACAATGCGCCGACCTGGAACCAGTACACCATTCGGGTGCTGCAACCCGGTGGCCGCGATGCGCTGGTTGCCCACCTGCGGTCAGCGGGAGTGGGTTGTGAGGTGTATTACCCGAAGTCGCTCGACCAGCAGCCGTGTTTCGCCGCGTTTCGTCCGCAGCAGCCATTGGCGGTGGCCAACCTGCTGGCACAGCAGTGCCTGAGCCTGCCGGTGTTTCCCGAGTTGGAACCCGCGGAGCTCCAGCGCGTGGTCGAGGTGGTGGCAGAGTGGCTGGAGTCGGGCGCTTGAGTTCGGGGGCAGGTTCTTTCCGTGAATAAATCGATGCAGGCATCCAAGCGAGCACAGCATCCCGTGGCATTCGGTGCCAATGTACGGGCAGAGGGTTCGACCGCATTCTCGGTGCACGCGCCGGTGGCACAGGTGTTGAGCGTGGTGCTTGATCCGGCCGGGAAGCAACCGCGTGAACTGGCATTGCATCGCACGGCCCGTGGCACCTGGGAGGGGTTGGTCGATGACTGCCCGGGTGGGGTGGCCTATGCCTACCGGGTCGACGGCGAGCTGTTCCTCGACCCGTATGCCCGGGCTTACGCGGGATCTCCGGATTGGCACGAGAGCCTGCATCCCGAGCTGCGCAAGCCGGGGGCAGCACCCGCATTACTCGGGGTGGTGGTGGAAGACGGCTTCGACTGGGGTGGTGATACGCGCCTGCACCTGCCGTGGGAGGAACTGGTCATTTACGAGCTGCACGTCAAGGGGTTCACCAGGTTGATGCCGGATCTGCCAGAGCACCTGCGCGGCACCTACGCCGGGCTTGCCAGTGACGAGGCGATCGGTCGCCTGCGGGATCTCGGGGTCACTGCCGTGCAGCTGTTGCCGATCCATCAGCACCTCAATGATGCGTTCCTGCTCGACAAGGGGCTGACCAATTACTGGGGATACAACACGCTGGGATATTTCGCGCCGCACAATGCCTGGGCGGCGGATCCCGATCCGCGGGGCGGGTTGCGGGAGTTCAAGGGCATGGTGGCCGCCCTGCATGCCGCCGGCATCGAGGTGATCCTGGACGTGGTCTACAATCACACGGCGGAGGGTGGCGAAGGTGGTCCGAGCGTGAGCTTTCGCGGCCTGGACAATACCGGGTACTACAAGCACGCCGGGCACGACCCAAATTCCTACTGGGACTGCACGGGCTGCGGCAATACCTTCGATGTGGCGCACCCGCGCGGCCTGCAGCTGGTACTCGACAGCCTGCGCTACTGGGTAGAGGAAGTGCACATCGACGGGTTCCGCTTCGACCTGGCAGTGAGCCTGGCGCGCGACCCGTTCGCCTACCAGCGCCACGGCACCTTCTTCAAGGCGGTTGCCCAGGATCCGGTGCTGCGTCACGTGAAGTTGATCGCCGAGCCGTGGGATGTCGGCCAGATGGACAGCTACCAGCTGGGGCATTTCCCGCAGGAATGGGCCGAGCTCAATGGCAAGTACCGCGATGCAGTGCGGCAGTTCTGGCATGGTGAACGCGGTGTGGCGGGTGATTTCGCCTCGCGGTTGACCGGCAGCCAGCGGTTGTTTGCCCCCTCCCAGCGAGGGCCACTGGCCGGGATTAATTTCATTACCTGCCACGACGGGTTCACGCTGCGTGACCTGGTCAGCTACCAGGACAAGCACAACCTTGCAAATGGCGAGGACAATCGTGATGGATCCAATCACAATCATTGCTGTAATCACGGTGCGGAGGGGGAGACGGACGACCCGGAGATCCGGGCGCTGCGCCTGCGCCAGCAGCGCAATTTCCTGGCCACCCTGCTGCTGTCCTCCGGCGTGCCGTTCCTTACCGCGGGGGATGAGCGCAACCGCACCCAGGGCGGCAACAACAATACCTACTGCCACGACAGCGCGGTCAACTGGATGGATTGGGAGGATGACGGGCCGGAGGCCGCCTCACTGCATGCCTTCGTGAGCCGCCTGCTGGAGTTTCGTCGCCAGCACCTGTGTTTCTCTCCCGGGGTGTTCTATACCGGTGAGCGTGACCCTGGTACGGGCCTCATGGACGTGCGTTGGATTGCCCCGGATTGCACACCGATGACACATGATCGTTGGCATGCCGGCACAGCGACCGCGTTCGGCGCGATCATCGCCCGGCGGCGTGGGGAAGGCTTGTTTCTTCTGCTTATGAACCCGCTGCCCGAGCCGATTGGTTTCGGGTTACCAGGCACGCAACGCACGGCGTGGGGAGATATTCTCGATACTGCTTTGGACGATCCTTTCGAGGTGAAGGATCGATCCAGTTATCGGGGTGGTGGCGAGACGATGCTTGGGCCGCACAGCCTGCGGCTGCTCGAACTGGTTGCAGGCAGCCCGCGCCAGGGGCAGGTCACCCGGCGTGCGTCGCGGTCCGAGGGTGAAAGTTGTTGAGCCAGTGCCCTGCACCGAAGGCCGTACCGTATTGGCGGTCGCCGGGGGAAAGAAGTCGATGAAAATCAACGATTTATGGCAGGATTCCAATCCAGTTTCATAAGAATAATTGATTGACCACAGGGCACATTTGGACATAATTTTCCAGAGTGAACTCGTTCAGCCCCTTCCTCTCCCCGAACCCCCCAGCGACCCCGAGCCTTCGGCGGGAAGGGAGCCGAGGGGATGAAAAAGGGAATCCCGATCAATAATTCATGAGCCACATCAATAATTTATGAGCCACAAATCATACGCGGTGCTTATTAGCGACTTCTTATCTACCGCAGGGATCGATCAGTCGCCGCCCATTCCTGAAGAGCCAGGGCCGCTGGATTTCAAGATCGGAGAGTATACCTGCACAGTTTTTCCGTTGGAGGAGGAGGAAAAGGTCGTCATCCAGTCTGAGGTGATGCCACTGGACTTTCTCGACCCCGATCAAGCCACATCTGCAATGAAGCTCCTGCATCGGCTCAACTGGGGAGCGCGGTGCGTCAATGGAATCATGGCAATGATCGATGCTGATGGAACCGTGGTAGTTTCGAAGACTCTTGAAACCGCGCTGATTGACGGTGATTGCTTGAGTGAAGCTATGGCAGAGGTGCTAGAAGCTGCTGAAAATCTCACATCTATCCTGAAGGCGGGGCCCTCCTCGGCTCCCGAGGGTGAGCAGAGCGATTGGATCCACCACCACAAGATTGTCTAAATAGCCATGGCTGAAATTAGATTCGGCGGAACCGCCGGGGTCAATGCTCTTGGAGGCGAGTTGACCGGACCAGGTAAGCGGAGTGTCTTAACTAACCTTCGGGCCCAGCTGGTTAAAAGCGACGGTTCGATAAGAAGTGGATATCTCAGCCTCCAACCTTCGGGAAAAGAATTTACCTTGGCGAATAAAAGTCTGTTTAATCCCTTTGGAGACAAACAGAAAGCCGCAACTTTTGTCAATAGCCTGGTCCACGAGGCTTATGGCAAAGAGATCGGCGAGATGGATAAGTTGTCGAGAGACCATTTGGAGAGCGCGATCGATACATACTTGACCAAGCGGAAGGGCAAACTCGGTACAGCCAGTTTCGTCAAACTCATTGACACGCTCGAGTCGCTGACATCATCAGGTAGTTCCACGCCGGCACGCTCGTCAGGATCGATCACGATTCAAGCTTCACGACTCAATCTGAGAGAACAGGCTCTCACCAAGGGCGAGCAATCGGCTCTCAATAACTATCTGGGTAACAAACAAGCCTATAGGATCTCCAATAAAGAAAGTGCGGTTGTGGCGGCGCCCAGCAACTCACAGCCTGCAAACCAGCCGGAGGCCAGGTCCCCTCAGGTTAAGCAAAAAGAGACGAGAGAGTTTATCGCCGAACTTGTTTCACCGAGCAATTTGGAGGGATTGAACGATGTGTCGCGCCTCGTTGACATGCTTGCCGACAAGAGTCATCGCGTTCTGCTCAAAGAACTGGCCGACAATCCTGATCAACTGGAAGAGGCAGGTGTGCCCCAGGGCTTGTCGGATGCACTTAAGGGTTTATTGGATTTAGAATTAGTCTCCGCTGGCGGTAAGGACCAAAGAATCTGTGTTAAGGATATCCTGAAAAAAGGACTAGTGATTCCCCCTATCGCTGACAGTCATTTGGAGACTTTGGCCGCTGCAATTGACACTGCGGCAACAAACTTCGGAACTGAATTTGTAGGGGCTCAACTAACATTAAAGAATCCGGAACCTTCCGAGGATGTTCCTCCCAAGCATGCTTTTCTCAAGGAGGTTTTCGAAAATTACTACCAGGATTCAGCTCTGCAGGATAAGAAAGCGATGCTGGCTTCGGTGTTAAGGGAGTGCGCGGCGGAAGCCGATCCTAATTTACCCCCTGGCGAAAAGACAACACTGCAGAGGCAACAACTGATGGGACTGATCAAGGGTGCTGGTCCCTTCTTCCAGAAATACGTTCAGCAGCATTCTGAAGATTTTGCAGACCCTGAGGTCAGAAAGCTTCTTGCCACGGTTAAACATAGCCTGACGCCTATCCCGGAGGATCTGAGAAATGCTAATCTGGCGGAGATCATCAAGAATTCCGGCAATATAAAAGGCCAGGCAATCAGCGAGATTTCAGAGGTTCAAAGCATCGGGGCGGCTTCGATCGGAGAGGCGCTGGAAGTAAAATTGACCTACGAAGATTCTGACAAAGAACCGGAGGTGGTCGTGATCAAAATGCTGCGCCCTGGAATCGCCCAAAGGGCTTCGCGAGAGAACTTGGTGTTGCAGGCAATCGCTAGATCCACAAATAATGAGTCGACAGTTAATTCCTATGCCGATCATGCCAGCAGCGTCGAGGAGGAGATGCTGTTTGGGAAGGAACGCGAGAATATCATAAAAGCTGGAGAAATATTGAATAAGGGAGCGGGGAAAAACACGACCTATCCGACCACGATTCGTGCTGTCGAGCTTCACCCGGCCGCGGTCGGGTCTGAAAATATAATCATGATGAGGATGGCTCCGGGCATGACGTTGGCAAAGCACATCGATAGAGTGGAAGATCTGGGAATTCAAAATAGCTCCAATGATATCTTTAAAATCGTCACGGAGTTAAGGGAATTGCAGGATGCCATGCTGTCAAGGTCTTACCGTTTTTTCACTTCGGCGCTCGTAAACAAACAAGGTTTTTTTCACGGGGACAAGCATTCCGGCAATGCTGTGTATGATGCTGTTAATAATTTAAATACAGAGATAGACTGGGGCAATGCTCATACCTTGACCCCCGACCAACAGCAATCGATTTCGAGGACATTTGCTGGTTTGGTTAGCGGAGATTTTGATTTCATCTTTAGTAGTTTGCAAACGCAACTGTCTGAGGACGATCAAAAAAAATTAGCGAGTGTCCCTGCTGGCCAGCGTGATGGCCAGCAGCTAACCGTGCGCGAACTAGTGATCGAGGCAATAAGAGATGATCTCCCCGAAGGCCGTGATCAGGATAAGGCGGTGCGACGATTGCGAAACTCTGGGAGGGCACTCAATAAAATTGTGGACAAATTAAATGGATACAAAATTTCAATGCCGTCTTCCTTTATTAGGTTCGTGAAATCGCAGCAGATGCTTGAAAATGATATTAATCGGTTGCAGTCCTTAATTAATACTCAATTAAGCGCGGATCCGCACGTTGAGGAGCTGAAGAATGCCGAGGCGAAGAAAGAAAATCTTGAACAAAAATTGATGAAGCTGCTGCCACCCAGCACTAGTGGTGGTTGGTCTAAAAAGTTAAAAATGCTGGGCGGCGTAAAGGCTGAATTCTTAGCGGAACCGAATAGTGCTGAAGCAGGGGATATTCGTAACTTAATAAGTCATAATGATTCAAGGGTGCCGCTAGATCAACGAGAAGCATGGATTAGAGAGTTGACGGCAGTGGGCAGAGAATACTTGAAAATTCAGAAGGCTACGGCAAAGGCGCGAACGGAAAGGGCAGGCATGATAAGGGCTGCCAAATCCAAATTGCCTGCCGGTGTCGAAAAGGAACGAACGATTTATGGGGTCGTGTATCCTGCATTAAGCAGTGATATGATCCGGGCCACCACGTTGCTTGGGATTGATGGGCTGAATAAGATGATGAATTCCGGGCTTTCGACTGAGCTAATGCAGTGAATTCTGCCGCGCTCTCCTTGAGGTGAACGTTCCGCTTTCCGGGCTCAGGGCGCAGCATCCTGTTTGGTGACGTCTTGGTTCTGTTGCATTGCAGCGGCCACCAGCCCGGCAAACAGCGGATGCGGATGGTTGGGCTTGGAGAGAAATTCCGGGTGGTACTGGACGGCGATGAAAAACGGGTGATCGGGCATTTCGATGATCTCGACGAGCCCTGTGTCCGGACTGGTGCCGGAGACGACCAGGCCTTGCGCCTCGAGCTGATCGCGGTAGGTGCCGTTGAATTCGTAGCGGTGCCGGTGTCGTTCGGTGATCGAGTCGGTTCCGTAAAGCGCGTGGGCGCGGGTGCCGGCAGCGATCTGCGTCGGGTAGGCCCCCAGTCGCATGGATGCCCCGAGGTCCTTGACCTGTTGCTGTTCTTCGAGCAGGGAGATGACCGGGTGCTTTGTCTGCTTGTCGAATTCCGTACTGTTGGCATTTTCGAGGCCGCAGGCATCGCGGGCGAATTCGATGCAGGCAACCTGCATGCCGAGGCAGATCCCGAGGAAGGGAATCCGGTTTTCGCGGGCGAAGCGCGTGGCCACAAGCTTGCCTTCGATACCCCGCTCACCGAATCCGCCGGGAATCAGGATGCCGTCGAGTCCGGCGAGGTGCTTGGCCGGTCCGTCGGCCTCGATTTCCTCCGAGTCGAGGCGCACAATTTCGACGGAGCACCGGTGATGGGCACCGGCGTGGGTGAAGGCCTCGTAGATCGATTTGTAGGCATCCTGCAGGCCGATGTACTTGCCGACCACCCCGATGCGCACTTTGGACTCGGGGTGGATGATCCGGTGCACGAAATCCTCCCAGCCTGAGAGATCGGGCGAAGGCGTCTCGAGGCCGAGTTTTTCGCACACCAGGCGGTCGAGCTTGTCCTCGCGCAGGTCGAGCGGGCACTCGTAGATACTTGTCTTGACGTCGCGGAAAGAGACCACATTACGCGCTGCCACGTTACAGAACATGGCGATCTTGCCACGTTCGGATTCGGCGATTTCGACTTCGGTACGGCAGACGATGATGTCCGGCAGGATTCCGATTTCCCGCAGCTTGGCGACGCTCTGCTGGGTCGGCTTGGTCTTCATTTCTCCGGCGGCCCGCAGGTAGGGCATCAGCGTGACGTGAATGAAGCAGGTGTTTTCGCGGCCGACCTCGAGCGAGAACTGGCGCAGGGCCTCGAGAAAGATATGCCCCTCGATGTCCCCGACGGTGCCGCCGATCTCGGTGAGGATGATGTCGGCGGGCATTTTTTCGCTGACCTCGTAGAGGCGCGCCTTGATCTCGTCGGTGACGTGCGGGATGTACTGCACGGTGGCCCCGAGGTAGTCGCCGCGACGCTCCTTGCGGATCACACTCTCGAAAACCTGGCCGGAACTGTAACTGTTGAGGCCGGAGAGCCTGGCATTGGTGAAGCGTTCGTAGTGCCCGAGATCAAGGTCGGTCTCGGCGCCGTCATCGAGCACGTAGACTTCGCCGTGCTGGAAGGGCGACATGGTTCCGGGATCGACATTCAGGTAGGGGTCGAATTTCTGCAGGATGACTTTGAGCCCGCGGTGTTCGAGCAGGGTGCCGAGCGAGGCGCAGGCGAGTCCCTTGCCGAGCGAGGAGACAACGCCTCCGGTGATGAAGATGTATTTCATGGGAGCGGGAAAGATCAGCTGGTGGATCAGGTGGTGGAAAGCAGCAGTGCCTCGAGCCTGTCGGCCTGCTCGCGGGTGTCGATGCCGGTGGCGGTCTCGCGGGTGAGCACGACGTGGATGCGCTCGCCGATATGCAGCGCGCGCAGTTGCTCGAGCCCTTCGGCGCGTTCCAGCGGTGCGGGCTCGGCGGCCACGAAACGCAGCAGTGCCTGACGCTGGAATCCGTAGATGCCGTGGTGGCGCAGGCTGCCGACTCCGGCCTCCGGATGGCGTTGGTAGGGAATCGGGCTGCGCGAGAAATACAGGGCATTACCGCTGGCGTCGACCACCACCTTGACGACGTTGGGGTCGGAGAGCTCCGCCTGATCGGTGATCTGGCTCGCCGCGGTGACCAGCCCGGCACCCGATGCATGCAAGCTGGTTGCGAGCTGCTCGATCAGGTTGGGAGAGACCAGCGGCTCGTCCCCCTGGATATTCAGGATCCTGGTTTCCTCGGGAAGGGTGGCAGCCGCCTCGGCTACGCGGTCGGTGCCACTGACGTGATCGGCACGGGTCATGGTGACGGTGGCCCCGAAGGCTTCCGCTGCCTCTGCAATGCGCGTGTCATCGGTAGCCACGATGACTGCGTCGAGGGCCGGGCAGCTGCAGCAGCGCTCGTAGACGTGTTGCAGCAGGGGTTTGCCGGCGATCAGGTGGAGCGGTTTGCCGGGGAAGCGGGAGGAAGCCCAGCGAGCCGGGATGATGCCGACTGTGGAGGTGGTTCCGGTGATTGACCGCTGCATGAAAGGATCGGGTTTCTCAGGAATACGGCAGCTGGCCACAGTAGCAAACAAAATTGCTGTTCGGCGCTTTTGGAAAGCGCTTTGAGTTGGTGCGTGCGATGATTCTGGGGTATTTCTCTTGTGATGGTGTCGGCAAGCAATGTGAATTCGGTAGTGGCCCGAAAGGCCCTTGCGTGCTGGTGCCTTCTCAGTGTGGTTTTGTCCGGGCGGACAGCGGCAGACACGACCTTACTGGAATTGTCCGGGGAGGGTAACTTTCCCGGTGTTCTGGTGGAGAATGTGGTGGTGCCGCTGCCGGGTGAAATTTTCGCCGTTCTCGACAAGCTTGGCGGTGACAGCTGGGAAGTGAACGAGGCGATGCTGGTAGATACCCGGGTGCGTGGCGGTCGCGAGGGAATAGCGTTGTTGCTCGGCGTGGTCATTGCCGAGGGGTTTGTCGGCGCGCAGGCGGAGAATGGCGAGGCGGTTCGTGCGGTGGGTCGCAATGTTTTAAGGTTGGCCGATGCGCTGGGCTTGCGCACTGAAGTGGAGGCGCATTGCCAGGCAATTCTCGAGGCGGTGGAAGCTGCGGATTGGCAACAGATTCGCGCGGAATTCGATCGGGCGGAAGTGAGCGTGCGAAGTACCATGGCAGAGATGGACGATACCGACCTGGCCCAGTGTGTGAGTATTGGCGGTTGGATCCGCGGCACTGAGGTGGTGGCAAAGAATGTCGGCGAGGCGTATACCGCGGATCGTGCCGAATTGCTCAACCAGGCTTTGATCATTGACCACCTGCGGGTGGAAACCGATCGGATCCGGCAGGGTAACGACGCCAGCCGCTCGGATGGGGTGCTGGCCGCGATTGATGCAGGGCTCCTGCGCATCGAGGAAATTCTCGAGGGGGTGGGCGAGGCGGAGGAATTTTCCGCGTTGCGTTCACGGGAACTGGCGAGCGTTTGCGCGGATCTCGTGGCGCGCATCAGGGAGGGGCAATGAGGTGGTTCTCTCGACAGGCGATGAATGCTTCAGGTGACAGGCGACCGCCCCGGTTGCAGGTGAATGTGATGGTCGCCGGCCTTGCGTGGCTGGCTGCTTGCGGTGCACTGACCTGCCCGGCTGAAGCTGCTCCGGCACCAGCGGGAAAAACCGTAGCGCGCGAGCAGGCCCGACTTACAGCCGAGGCATTGGTGGAGCAGGGCTACACCCTGCGCGGAGATTCATGGTCGGGAGAGGCTCTGGCCGGCGGTCGGGTCGGGATTCGGCACCAGCTCTTCAGGGGCAATGAATACGTGTTCACTTTGGGAACCGCGGTGCCGGCGGATATTCAACTGGCGATTTTCACCAGTAATCGCGAGCCGGTGCCCACTGAGGTGACAGCTGGCGAGCAGACGGCCTCGGTGCGCTTCAATCCGCCAGCTACCGCCACTTACCTGATCGTGTTCACGTTGGTTTCACGGGAACACGAGCGTATTCCCTGGTCGCTGGTGTATGCGTATCGCTGAAAACGGGGGTGTCGATGGCGAGAAAGACCATACAGTTTGAGAGTGGGCGTTTCCTCGAGGCGCTGTTTTGTGGTGATCGGCAGTTGCTCGGGGAAATCGGTGAGCGCTACCAGGCGAAGTTGGTGGCGCGCGACACCGACCTGATTATCGATTCCGAGGGCCCGGCGGTTGATGCGATCGAACGTCTTTTCGCCAATCTGGAGAAGGCGCGGCGCGAGGGGCTTGAGATCACGCCTTGCATGGTGCGCCTCGCCATGGGTGGGGAAGAGGGAGATGCCGCCGGGTCGGGCGGTGATCTTGAGAAACTCTATACCCGGAGGCTGCTTGGAAGTGCTCACAAGCCGCCGGTAGTGCCAAGGAATTTTGTTCAGGCCAGCTATCTCGAGGCGATGGATGAATCGACCGTGGTCTTCGGGCTGGGAGCCGCCGGCAGTGGCAAGACGTATCTCGCCATGGCGCGGGCAGTAGCCGCCATCGAGGCAAAAGAAGTCGGGCGCATCATTTTGACCCGCCCGGCGGTGGAGGCTGGAGAGGCGCTGGGCTTTCTGCCCGGTGATCTGCAGGAAAAATTATCCCCTTACCTGCGGCCGCTCTACGATGCCTTGTATGACATTGTCGAGCCTCACAAGGTCGAGCAGATGATCGATCGAGGAATGATCGAGATCGCTCCGCTCGCCTACATGCGTGGCCGAACTTTGAGCAATGCTTTCGTCATCCTCGACGAAGCGCAAAACACCAGTGCCGAGCAGATGTTCATGTTCCTGACACGGATCGGCATCGGGTCGCGGTGCGTGGTTACCGGCGATCCTACTCAGGTCGATCTTCGTGGCGGCGGAAAAACATCGGGCCTTGCGGAGGCGGCCCGAATACTCGAGGGGATCGAGGGCATTTCATTCGTGCGGTTTCGTAGGCAGGATGTGATCCGACACCCTGTAGTGGAGCGGATTATCGAGGCCTACGGGCGCGAGCGGGGCTGTGATCCTTCTGCTTGATCCCCTCGACGGATTGTTGTTATAGTTTCCTGATGAAAGGGTAAAGAGACGTCGACTGCCTGGCCCGATCGCTGCGCGATCGAAGCGCCAGGAGCGCTCAGGCGTCTGCAGAGCATCCACCCGCCGCCTCACCAGGTTTCCCTAATCTCTGTCACCGTCGCTCTCCTTCGCCGTCGTCATTTCAAGGAATCGTACCGATGTTGTTTCTCGATAGTCTCAAGCGCATTCAGCTGCAGCGACGTGGGCTTTCCTGTGGCAAGGTGCGCCGGAAGCATGGTGACAATGATTTCACCAGGATGCTGCGGCTGAGTCCGTGGTTGAAGTCGGTGCTGTTTGTTTTCTTTATCGTCTTCGTGTGCGGCCTGATGGCCAGCGGCGGAGTCACGAACACCCTCTATGACGCGCACCAGGCGTTTTCACTGGTCGCTGGTGTCTTGCTTTTCCTGGCTGCGCTGGTGCATTTTTTCGTCAATCATCCACGCAACTTCGCGAATAATCTCAGGGTGTTGTTGATCTTCGGCGCCACCCTGCTGCACGTCGGGGCGATCAAGTTCATCGCGCTGTTCCTGATGGCGGCCGGCTCGGAGACGCCGGGGCTTATTCTCGTGCTGCCCTACGCCGTGGCGCCGATGCTGCTCACTGCGCTCATCGATCGCAACCTCGGGCTGTTTGCCGCGGTGCTCACCAGTCTTTTCGGTGGCCTGCTCATGCCGTTGGAGCAGGCCTATGCGTACCTGTTTATCAACCTGTTCACCGGGTTTATCGCGGTCATCGTGACCAGCCAGTTGCGCCGCCGCAGTCGCCTGTTGCGGGCCGGGTTTTTCTGCGGACTGGCTGCCATGGTCGGTTGTCTGGTGTTCGGGTTTGTGGATGTCGCGCGCGGATCGGATGGCCAACTCTTCTGGGGGTTGTTGTTCACGAGCCTGGCCACGCCGGTTTTCGTGGGGGTGGCGACGGGGTTCACGATTGCCGCCGTATTGCCCCTGCTCGAGCGGATCTTTCAGGCGACCAGTCATGTAACCTGGGTGGAACTCGCGGACCTCAATCATCCGCTTTTGCGGCGCCTGAGCATGGAAGCTCCCGGCACCTATCATCACAGTTTAATGGTGGCCAATCTTGCCGAGGCAGGGGCCGAGGCCATCGGCGCCAATGTCACCATGTGCCGGGTCGGGGCCTATTTTCACGATATCGGAAAGTTGAACAAGCCGGGATACTGCATCGAGAATATCGGCCCGGGAGCCCCGAATCCGCACGATGAATTGACTCCTAACATGAGTGCCATCGTGATCATGGCGCATGTCAAGGATGGCGTCGACCTGGCGCTCAAACATCGCCTTTGCGATGAGATCATTGATGTGATCGAGCAACACCATGGCACTTCCCTGATCGTGTATTTCTACTGCAAAGCGCTCAACCGGAAGGAAGAAATGGAGGCTCGGGCCGAGGCGGGGGATATCTCCCCTGATGATGTTCCGGAGATCGATGAGTCGGGGTTCCGCTATCCGGGTCCCAAGCCGCATTCGCGGGAATCGGTGATCATCAGCCTGGCAGACTCGATTGAAAGCGCTTCACGGAGCCTGGACAAGCCGACCTCGACGAGGATTGAACAGATGGTCAATGAACTGGTCGGGCAGCGGGTCGAGGATGGCCAGCTTGATGACAGTGAATTGACCATGCAGGAGCTGGCCGCGTTGAAGATGAGCTTCACCAAGACGCTTTCGAGCATGCTGCATCCGCGTATTTCATACCGGAAGGGCGCCAATGGCGAGGAAGAGACTGCCGATGGGGAGCGTGATACCGGAGCGGGCGGGCGGCGGCGGGGAGGGAGTGCGGAGAATGGCCGCCCCCGTGGATCGGAGTCTGCCAACGGAAGACGCAGTTCCAAGGGCAGAACGAGGTCCTCAGCATCGGCTGGAACGGTGTGAGTGCGGTTGTCGAGGTGTTTGATCACTGCCAGGCGAGTGCCGCGGGAGTGGATGTCGAGGCCCTGCGGCAGCAGGCCGAACAAGCCCTGCTCCTGTGCCTCGAGGAGGTCGTCGATGCCTCAGCGCCGCTGGCTACGCTCGGGGAAATTGAGATCTCGCTGGTGAGCGACGCGGAGATCGGCCGGGCGCATGGCGAGTTCATGAATGACCCGACCCCGACCGATGTTATCACGTTCCACCACGGCGAGATTCTGGTCAGCCCGGAGACCGCCGAGCGGCAGCGCCAGGCGCATGGCACCTCCCTGCAACGCGAGCTCCTGCTCTATGCCATCCACGGTCTGGTGCACCTCGCCGGTCACGAGGACGCCACCGAGGAGGGTGCGGCACGCATGCGGGAGATCCAGGAGCGGATCCTGCTGCAGGTGTGCCCCGGGTGATCGGAGTCGCGGGCGAGCCTCTCGGGTCGCTGGAAGCGGGTTCCCCGAGCATCGCAACTCCCGATAGTCGCCGCCGCCGGATCCGGGTGCTGTCGTGGATCAATGGGACCAGCCTTGGATTCGGAAGATCCTCTCGAGGAGCTTGCGCTCGGGGCCTCCGGAGTCGGGTTGGAACCAGACTTCGAAGTTGGCGGCGTAGTGCTGGCCTCCTTCTCCTTCACGGATGGTAAAGTTCGTCGCGGAGAGAAACAGCTCGTCGGGGTTATCGGACCAGCCGACACGCTCGTTGGAAGCGGTTTGCAGGCGTTGCCGTGAAAGCAGGTAGTCGCGTGTGACCTCGCGGGCCTTGATGTAAAGGCTGCCGGGCTCCCCCGGGTTGCAGCGGATGTGGGCATCGAAGTTCCCGCTACGTGCGAACAGATCGATCGACGGGGAAGTGTCCCTGGTGATGGCGTCCTCGGGGAGGAGGGTCCTGGCGTGTTCCCAGGTGGGGTCGGATGCCAGGGCCGCGAACTCGACCTCGAGTTGCTCGAAGGCGGTCGTGGTGATCGGGCGGGAGTTTGTCTCGGACTGCTCGAACTGTTCTACCAGGAGGTCGCCGACCGGGACAGCGATGCTGGACGTGACCAGACTTTTGCCGATTTTCAGCTTGGGCTGAGTCGGGATTCCGGGGAGGATCCGCTGGTAGCTGGATCCCCACAGGTTCCGTGCCCAGGATTTGCCGTCGAGGCCTATGTTGGTGCGGGACTGAAACCGCGGGCCGTCGGACGAGTTGAAAGAGCTGTAGTAGTTGTGCAGTCGGGGGCGCCACCGGTCCTTGATGCGCCAGCGCCGGGTGGCGTGGCGGGCACCGCGCTCGCTGTAGACGCGCCAGCCGGGATGCGCGGCGAGGAAACGCAGGAGCAGGTCAGGATGGTCGGCTTGGAGAGCTTCGAGCGACGGGAGAGAGAGGGTAAGCTCGCCGGAGGGAGGAGGCGAGGCGAGGGACTCGAGCAGGGCGCGCTGGAACGAGTCGGAGGCGGTTGCGAGACCAAGGCCAACGGGGCGGTTGGAGGCTGGCTTGGAGATCTCGATGTCGTCCGGAATGGTGAGATCGCTGGCGAAATCGTCGTAGATCCAGTGGGCGATCCCGCCGGCAATCATCGCGGGGATGAAGGAGAGGATCGCCAGCACGAGGCAGGCGAGGGTAACGAGGCCGGGCGCGATGCGCTTGTTTCCGAGGCGGACAATCGCGGTGACCAGCAGGTAGAGAAGACCGAGGAGATTGATGCCATGGAAGACTATCGGGAGGTGATGAAGCTCCCAAGGGTAGGGCAGCGAGGAAGCGAACAGCGCCACCACGGTTACGAGGAACGGCAGCCACAGGGTCAGCAGATAGTGGCGGCGGAAAGCGTGGCGCAGCCGGTTCCGGAAGGGTTGGGTTTTCTGCGTCATGCTCGGAAGGGATCGTCGGGCATAAGGGAGCGGTCAAGCCGACAACTGAGGCTCGTGTCATTCCTCCTCATTCCGGCAGGATGAGCAGGAACGAGGCACCGCGATCGGTCTTCTCCAGCACCAGGTCGCCGCCGAGGGCGCGTGCCAGGCGTCGGCAGAGGGCCAGGCCGAGGCCGACCCCCGGGGCCGAGTGGGCCGCCTGGTCGGCGGATTTCTCGAAGGGGCGGAACAGTCGCCGCGCTTCTTCGCGGCGGATTCCCGGGCCGTTGTCGGCGACGCGCAGGAACGGCCGGCCGCGGGCATCCTCGCCGACCGAGAGGTGGATCTCTCCACGGTTTGTGTTTTCCGATTCCTCCTGCCTGCGGGCGTACTTGCAGGCGTTGTCGACCAGGTTGAAGAGGATCTGCTCGACCGCCGAGACGTCGATCTCGACTTCTCGTGGTGCGGCGGGCGCGTCGTCCTCGATCACCAGCGCCATACCGGCCCCGCTGGCGCGGTGCTCGAGCCGGTCGCATGCCCGCTCGAGGAGGGCGGCCAGGCTGATGCGCTCGGATTGGCGTCGGGCGGCGGAGCGCTCGAGTTGCGCGTAGGCCAGTACGTTCTCCACCAGATGGGAAAGCCGGCCGGCCTCGCCGCGCAGGGTGTCGACGTAGCTGCGGCGCTTGTCGGGATCTTCCACCCCGCCTTCGGCGAGCAGATCGGTGTAGAGCTGGAAGGTGGTCAGCGGGGTGCGCAGTTCGTGGGTCACCGCGGAGACGAAGGCCCCGCGTCGCTCGCCGAGGCGGATGGCGCCGTAGAGCAGTGCGGCGACCGCGCCGGCAGCGGCCAGCACCGAGACCCACGCCAGCCCGAGGGAGCGACGCAGCGGTGAGCCGAGAAGCCCTAGCGAATCCGTGACGGCGTCTGGCGGACCGGGAGAGAGCCGGATCGGCAGCGTCATCAGCCGGAGTGGATTGGTGGACTCGCCGCCGTCCTCATCGGGGAGAAGGGTGGCGGCGGGAAGCAGATCGCGGATACCGTCTTCGAGGGCCTGCTTGAGCGAGGGCCACGCCAACCAGATGCCTTGTGTGCCGACCGAGTCGCCCGAGATGATCTGGCGGAGCAGGAAGAGTTCACCATCGTTCCATACCGGGCTGAAGGCGGTGACCTCGGGGAAGCTCTCGATTCGGGTGGTTTCAATCTTCTCCTGTGGCTGGTAGCGGCTGTCCGCAATCATCTCGTCTGCTGAGGCGATGGATCCTGCTGCCAGTTCGAAACCTTCCGCCTCGGCGTGTGCAAGGCCGCCAGCCCGGGCTCTCATGCGTGCTGATGCGGGCGCGGCGGTGGCGATGACCGACTCTTTCTTTTTCAGGAATCGGTTGGCCACCTGGTCGTTACTCAGAAAGTTGAACGAGCTGCGCACGCGCGCCTCC
>JBDQJG010000044.1:0-18377 GCA_040263955.1 Verrucomicrobiales bacterium | reverse complement strand
GATCGCGACGGCAAGTCTCCTGCCAAGAAACGTCAACCTCAGGCCCTGAACCTGCCACCTGAAAAACGAAAAGTCTCGCGGGCCGGCAACTTCATCGTCAGCTGGATACTCAACATCATTCTTATCGGCCTGCTCATCAGCCTGGTGTACTTCGGCTACCAGGCGATGACCGGTGAGCTCGAACTCCCCTTCGAAATCAGGCTGCAACTCAAGGAGGAAGGCGACCAGTAAGATATCCCGCCCCCACCTAACTCACGAGAAGGTTCGCACCCCGGAAATACCACCATCGACCCGCAGCACCTGGCCGGTCACAAAACCCGCTGCCGGGGACAGCAGATACACGGCAAGATCAGCGATGCCATCGGCATCACCCAGCCGGCCAAGCGGGTGACGCTTTGCCGCAGCCTCACGCCTCTCCGCAGTGGCAAGCAGATCACCAGCCAATGGAGTATCGGTCAGTGAGGGTGCAATGGCATTGACTCGAATCCGCGGCGCCCATTCGGCAGCCAGCGATCGGGCCAACCCCTCGACACCCGCCTTGGCTGTCGCGATGCTCGCGTGAAAGCCCATGCCTATCGCGGCGGCAACCGAACCGAACAGCACCACGCTCGCTCCGTCTGCTCTCTTCAGCGCCGGAAGGGCCGCCTGCAACACCCTCACCGCACCCAGCACATTGATGCGGTAGTCACCCAGAAAATCATCCCCGGTCGTGCGATGAAACGGCTTGAGCGTGATGGAGCCCGGGCAATACACGACACCATCCAATTGCTCCGGCAGCGGCACTGACACGGCATCTTCCCCATTCGCATCGAAAGAATGCACGTCGACCCCGAGCCCGATCAGATCGTCCGGACTCCGGCACAGAGCGGTTACCCGATCTCCGCGGGCGAGTAACTTCTCCACAACAGCACGGCCAATACCGGAGTTGCCACCGACTAAAAGAATTTCACGTGTGTGTTCCATGTTCTTCAATTTACGAATGGCGGAGCGTCACGGCTACCGATCTCCGGCATATCCCGAAGTCTGCTCATACCATCCTAGCGGAGAATCAACGGATAATCGCCGAGACCGATGGCTGCCCGCCCTACCACGCAAGCATCCGCGTAACCGGCTGCCACCAGCGCTTCCACAGCGTCGCCGGCCTTTTTTTCCGGCACGCCTGCAAGCAGCCCACCGGATGTCTGGGGATCGACGAGAATCGGAAAAACCTCATGATGGCTGAACTCATCGACGTTGGCGACCACTTCAAAGGCCGAGCGGTTGTGATGATGCAGGGAACTTAAAATGCCCCTGCGGGCAACTTCCACCGCACCGGGCAGAACCGGCATGTGATCCATCAGAAGCTCAACGCATACACCCTGCCTGCCGGTCTTCTCTCCCCGCGTAGCCACGAGCATCTCCGCCAGGTGCCCGAGCAAGCCGAAACCGGTCACATCGGTCATCGCGCCCGCGCCGTGGTCACGCAAGATCTGCGCGGCCCGCAGATTGTCGCTGAGCATCGAGCCAATTGCCCGATCGATCCACGCGGCCTTGGCCTGCAGGCGCATTTCCGCAGCGAACAGACATCCGACACCGAGTGGTTTGGTCAAAATCAACATATCACCTTCCCGCAAGCCACCCTTTCGATTTGCCTGGTCGGGTCGGATGAACCCGTTCGCAGTGATTCCCAGCGCCAGGCGATCGCCCTCCGCGGTATGCCCTCCGACCAGTGGTACGCCCATCGACTCAAGCGCCCGACTCATGCCCCCCACCGCCTGAAACAGCAATTCTTCCATTGCCGCCTCGGCTCCGAAGGGAGCCAGAACGAGGCACAGCGCACTATGTGCCTCGGCTCCCATAGCAAACAGATCACTCATGCAATGATTGGCGGCAATGCGGCCGAACAGATAGGGGTCACTGATGATCTCCGGCAGGTAATCGAGCGTCTGCACGAGGTGCCTTCTCGACGGGACAGCCAGAATGGCCGCATCATCCGGATCGTCAATGCCTGCTACCACCTGCGGAAAATCAGCATCGGCAGCACGATCCTCGCGGATGCGCTGCATCACCCGAGCCAATACTGGCGAGCCCACTTTGGCGGCACAACCAGAACAGCGCATGGCCGCACGGCGCCGCAGGGACTGCAGGTCGTCATCTTGACCTGCGGAACCGGCTGCCTCGATTTCGCCCACATCCGCCATCACCGGCAGGTCCGTGAATTTGCGCATGAAGGCGCGATCGATGCGATCCTTCCACCGCCACATGGCCGGTGACCCATGCGCAAGAAACCGGCGCGAGGCCACCGCCGAACCGTCCGCCGTCCCGATGATGCTTAAGAACCGTTTCTGCGGACTCCACGGGATGGGAAGTTTTCCGCGCACGATGCGCCGCAGATTGCGTAACAGCGGCTTGGCCGTGCGCACCGCAAACACGCCGGACTTCGGGCGCGGGTGTCGCGCGATACAGGCAATATCACCGGCGGCGAACACGCGCGGAAATCCCTGCACCTGCAATGTCTCATCCACCAACAGGAAGCCTTTGTCATCGACCGGGAAACCTGCCCGCGCCAACCATCCCGGCGCGGACGCCTGGGTGACCCAGAAAACCACGTCGGCCGGAATCTTTGATCCTGAACTGATCCGCACGGACTTTTCTTCCACCTCTGTCACCCGCTCCTGAAGAATGACCTCGATGCCGCGCTCTTCGAGAATACTGCCGAGTTGATCGCGCACTTTCCGATTGTGCGCCTGCAGAATGTCTTCTCCCGCGTGAATGATCCTGATCTGCGTGGCATTCCCGAGTTGCCTGCGCATGGCAAGCGCCAGCTCCACCCCGCCGGCACCGCCACCTACCAGCACCAGATCACGAACCCGAGACGGATCCGCACGGATTTTGCGCCACTGCTCCAGAAGTCGCGGCACCGGCTTGCTGGGGACGGCGAACCGCTCGGCTCCCGGAACCCCGCCCAGTTCAGGAGTGGAACCGATATTGATCGAGGCGAAGTCATACCCGATCGGAGCACGACCATCGACGTGGATCCGTCCCGCCTTCGGATCCATGCCGGCCACCGAGCCAAGCACGAAACGGGCGCCGGCAAACAGGCAAAGCCTGCGCAAATCGATATGCGCCTCCTCGTGCGTGTAGTATCCGGCAATGTGGCCGGGCAGCATTCCCGAATACGGGGCCTCACTGACATCGGAGACCAGCGTGATCCGGGCTCCCGGGATCGGCTTCATACCGACCATGCGCAACAGCAGGGCGTGGCTGTGCCCACCCCCGACGAGAACGAGGTCGTGTGCGGCAGGATCGGCGACAACGTGGGACTTCACTTCGTTCTATACCTATCACACCACCGCCGCGAAACGCCAGTCCCAGGAACAACCTTCGCGCAAATGTTCTCCTGCGCCTCGCGACCACGACAGATCGAGTTTCCTCGGGGCCCACGTCCCGGTCCGCATCTTCGCGTGCACCCAAGCCCGTTCACGATGAGGGTTTCGCTGTTCTTGGAAAACTGCCACAGTATCGAGTGGAAAAGTGCAGACACGCAGTCATTACCGGGGGAGAGGGTGAGCTTGCCGGTGCCATTGCCGGGGAACTGAATGCCCGCGGCTATCTCGTCGACAGTCCCGCACACGGTGAACTCGATGTCACCAATCCTGAACAGGTAGCCAGCTATTTTTCCGAACGTCCCGACATCATGCTGTTGATCAACGCGGCCGGCCTCACCCGCGACGCGGCATTCGGGCGCTTGTCGACCGCAGACCGTGATCTCGTCTTCGACGTCAACCTAACCGGCGCGCTGCGGTGTTCCCGCGAGGCAATCCGGCAGATGGTGCGCGCACGCAACCCCGGCCACGTCATCCAGATCGGTTCTTTCGCCGCGCTGCACGGCAACTCCGGACAATCAGCCTATGCCGCAGCGAAGGCCGGTCTCATCGGTTTCACCCACAGCATCGCCAGAGAATTCGGCAGGCGCGACATCCGCGCCAATTGTATTCTCCCCGGTTTTCTGCGCACGCGCATGACCGCCGATCTCCCTCCCGAGGTTATCGAAAACGTCCGCGCCCAGCACTGTCTGGATCACTTCACCACCCCGCAAGACACGGCCCGCTTCATCGCCACCCTTGACTCGCTGCCGGGAATATCCGGGCAGGTATTCAATCTCGACAGCCGAATTACGCGCTGGTAAGGGCCATGGGCCGACTTGATCTCTGATCAAACCGGCAGACAGTTTCTCTTCCCATGCCAAAGTCCACAAACCGCACAACTCTCATCCTGTTTTGCGTTGTCATTGTTGCCCTCAGCGCAGCGGCCTTTTTCGGCTTCACGCTCAAAAAGGCCACGCAGCGCAGACAAGCCGACGCACTCGAACAACAACGCGCCGTGCAGCGAGCTGCCGAGGCTCAGGAAACACAGGACGCCGAGCGGGCCGAAACACGACGGCGCGAATTGCTCGTAACTCTCATCGAGAAAGCAGCAGCCGGCGACACCCCGGCCGTGGAACACTATTTCGCCGCGGGTGAGCACCCTGATCACCCCCTGCGCATGGCGATGCTGCTCGACCGGATATTCGGAGATCTCGACTACCAGCCCGTCCTTGATGCCGCGCACCTCGCTCCGCCACCCGCCGCGCATTTCTACATTGTTCCGCTGGTGCGCGCCAGCGACGGCGAACTCAAACACCACGAGCTCGGCATCCAATTCCTGCCATCAATCGACGGACCGCCGTTCCTGGCAACACTCATGCTGCCCTCCGATCTGCAAGCGGAACTGCGGGATACACCACCCGCGATGCCTGCTGCCACAGCCAATGCCACAGCCCCGAAAGCATCGGTGGCGACCATCGCACCGGCTGAGGTCGATACAACGGCCCCATCTGCCGCGGAAATCATCGCCTCGCGCTTCGTCGATGCCATCATCAGGCTCGACTACAAGACAGCACGCGCGCAATGCATCGCGGATAAGTTGCCGGCGGAAAAAGTCGCCGCCCTCTGCTTTGTCTTCGAAGACAGTCGCGTGCCGGATACCACCGATCCGCGCATCACGGTCACCGCGGCCACCGACAGAACTGCCTGGGCGATCACCCGGATCCACGCACCGGCATGGGATGAACATCTCGAATTCGGCATGGAAATCGAGCAACGCAACCTGCCATCGCTCCAACCGGACAGTCCCGAAAACTGGGGAATTGCCGCCATCAACCTCTCCGATGTGCTGGAGCGTTACGCTTCCCGCACCGCAGCCGAAGAGATTCCCTACGCGCCAATCGTTGGAAACCCCAACGGCGGCGAATCACTGGTGCTCTACTTCCCTTACGATTCGGACGAAATCCATCAGCGAGCACGTAAACAGCTCGAGATCGTCGCCGCCCTGCTCGAGGGAGATGCGGAGAGAAAAATCCGCATCACCGGACACGCCGACGCACTCGGCACGCTGGGATACAACGAGGCCCTCTCGAGTGAACGTGCAGTAGAGGTGCGCAGCTTTCTGATCGGCGCCGGCATTCCAGCCGCCCAGATTGTCACCGAGGCAGCCGGCGAACTGCTACCCCTCGCCCCCAACCAGAGAGCCGACGGAACCGACAATCCCGAGGGACGCGCCAGAAACCGACGCGCGGAAATCTACCTCGATTTCTGAATCCGGGTATCCTCGAGCAGCACCCCGCCAGCTCATACCGAGAAAAAAAAGCGCGCACCCGAATGGTGCACGCTTATTCAAAAAAAATGATCTGCAGCCGCGATCGCTGCAGGAAGCCGACCGCTATTCTTCCTCTTCCTCGGTTGCTGCCGGGGGCGCGTCATAATCCGTGTTGAACCGAAATCGAATCTTTCCCCGCTTGGCCGCCGCACGCGCTTTGCGCTTCGTCCGCTGATCGGGGGTCTCGAAGGCACGCAGACGGCGGATCTCTTCGAGGATTCCCTCAGAATCGAGCTGATTCTTCAGTCGCTTGAGAGCACGGTCTACCGACTCTCCTTTTTTGACGTTTACCTCGGGCATAATGAATCGCTTGTTCGTTTGAGATGTTTTTCTTTGCTTGGTCGCTGCTTGATCCTTGCCCGTTTTCCAGTGGCAAGGGCGCGTAGACTACCGGTTACCTACTCGATCGTCAACCCAATATCACGGCGCATTTTCACCTGCAACGACACGGCCGGAGAAGCCGATCAGCTTCCCTCCGGAGCGGGGCCGATCTCGATTCCACTTTCACGGACTTTCCTCAGTTGTTCCCGCTCGGCCTCAGTTGCAAGCACCTGCTTGCGCAGGTTGCGTCCCTGGCGTGCGCTCCACCACAACACGATCGGCGAAGCCACAAAAATCGAAGAATAGGTTCCGATCACGACACCGATGATGATGGTGAAGGCAAAATCTTTCAATGAAGGACCACCGAAAATATACAGGGTGCCGACCATCACCAGAGTGGTCAGAGAGGTCAGCAGCGTACGGTTGAGGGTATTGCTGATCGCCAGATTCATGATCTTCTCGACATTGCCCTTTTTCGTTTTCAGCAGCTCCCTGATCCGGTCAAAGACGACGATCGTGTCATTGATCGAATACCCCGCGATGGTCAGGAACGCTCCCACAAGCATCAGTGAAACCTCCCTGCCGGCCAGGCTGACGATCCCGAACGTAATCACGATGTCATGCAACAGCGCAATCAGGGCGCCGATCGCGAACGCGAACTCGAAACGAAGCGTCACATACAACAGGATCCCCAACAGCCCAAGGACCAGTGCAAGCCCGGAGGAGATAGCAAACTCCCGTCCTACCGTCGGACCCACCGAACTCTTCTCATATTTCACGCCGGACGCGACATCCTCAGCCAACTTCGCTACGACCGCGTCACCGGCACCCGGCTCGGCTCTCACCAGCACGAAATCACCACCGGCTCCAGACTGCCGCTGCACCTGGTATTCTCCAAGCGGCACGCTCGTGCCATCCTCGCCGGCCACCTGCAATCCCTGCAATGCCGCGTCGACCTCCTGCTTACCAAACGACTGGCCCTGCTTGAGGGAATACGAAATCAAGTCTCCCCCGCGGAAGTCGATGCCGAAGTTGTTCTCTCCCTTCACGACCAACATCCCGAGAGAGAAGATCACGAGGCCGATAGAGATCACCATTGTCACCCGCCGCTTCGCCAATGGTTCAAAAACCTGATTCCTGAGCAAGGATAAAAAGCTCAGCCCCTTGACCGCGCCCTCTCCGGCGCGTTCGCGCACCAGCCAGCCGTAACAAACCCGGGTGACCAGCAAGGCCGCGAACAGGGAAGCGAAAATCCCGACCGTCAATGTTACCGCGAAACCCTTGATCGTGCCACTCGCCACCATGAAGAGAATCAGCGCGGTGATAAGCGTCGTGACGTTGGCGTCGAAAATCGCGGAAAATGCCTTTTCATATGCCGCCTGCACGGCCGACCAGAGCGACCGTCCCGTGTTGAGTTCCTCACGCAGGCGCTCGTAGATGAGCACATTGGCATCAATAGCGATACCGATGGTCAGGAGAATACCCGCTATGCCCGGCATTGTCAGGGTGAAGCCGAAAATCGTCATTGCTCCGAACAGCAGCAGGATGTTCACCGCCAGACCGACAAGCGCAATGATGCCAGCCACGCGGTAGTAGACGATCATGAACAGCAGCGTGGCGGTAAGCCCTGCCACCCCGGCGAAAATTCCCTGCCGGATGGTATCACGACCGTAAATCGGATCGGTCGATGCCTCCTGCACGATCTGCAGCGGGTTGGAAAGCGGATTTTCCAGCCCATTGGCCAATTCACGGGCCTCCATCTCCTTGAAACTGCCGGAGATGATCGCGCTGCCTCCATAGATCGCCTCGTTCAAGTTCGGTGCGGAAATGATTTCCCCATCAATCACAACGGCGAGGCGCTCGTTGACATGGGCCGCAGTCAATTCCCCGAATTTCCCGGATCCCTCGCTATCGAATGATAACTGGATCGTCCAGCCTGTCTGGGGGCTTAAGAACGCGTACGCACTGTTCACGTAGCGCCCCTCGAGATCGGCGCGATTACGTACCATGAGCGGCAGATCGTTTTCCTTGTCCCGTGGCTGCATCTCGACCCAGCCCGGCTCGACAGGGCCGCCGTCGCGGATCCGCGCAAGGATGCTCGCGGACTCCGGATGGACGAGCCGAAACTCCAACTTGGCCACCCGCTTGATTTTCTCACGGACCCCGTCCATCTCCTCGTTGGTGATGCCCGGCATCTCGATGATGACTCGGTCCACGCCCTGTTTCTGCACGCGTAGATCCTGCGTCCCATCCGGATCGAGGCGCTTCTGCATGATACCGATCACCTCCTCGAGCGCGGCGGGAGAAATCGGCTTCTCCTTGCCTGTTTCCGGATCAATTACCGGATCAAGCTGGACGGTGAAAGACATCCCGCCCTGCAGGTCGACTCCCTTGTTCAGGGGCTGCGTCTTCAGGCAATACAGGCAGAACAGGGAAAGGAACACTCCGAGCACCGATCCGACCAAGCGCCTGCGTCTGAATGTCTCGGCAGCAAAGTACCAGACGAACAGGGCAAGCAAAGAGATTCCGATTAGAAAGACGTGTATAGGTTGCAGTTCCATCCTTCTGCCAACATTAAGGTTAAAAACGGCCGGTCACATAGACCCTTAGCCCCTCGTTTGCAAGGGAACAACCAACGGAGCCTCGAGAATGAATCCAAGCTCTCTGGCTTTCGCCTGGGACACCCCCTTGGCCACCAAGATCGTATTGCGCCCGAGCGCACGAGCCGGCAGGGGAGCGGCCATCACCCTGCCGTCTACCAGAAGCGCAAGCGGCTGGCGATCGATTTCCGATCTCAGCTCATCAACAACACGCATTGCAGAAGTATTGAGCGTCACGATGACGTCGAAACCACTGCCGGTCGACGAATCCAACACCTCAACGCTGACCACGCTTTCATTGCCCAGGAGCTTCTTCTCGCCAACGACATGCTTTCCGCCGCTTTCATCCTGTGCCACCCACCAACCCGATCCCGCTTGGGCCAGTCTCTTGACGCTCGCCACCAGAAACTTCGAATCGGGATGCGCACGCCGTAATTCGAGAATTCCGCCCTTGGAAAAAACCGTGTCCATCAGCGCGCGCGCAGACTTAGACTCGGGAGAGGACGCAAAACGAACCAACATCTCATCTCTGGGTAACGCGTTGATTTCCACTTCCCCGAAACCGATTCGCTCCAACCGATAGCGCATGGAAGCGACCACCCCTGCGACAGCTTCCACACCGGCCGTTCCCTGCACTCCAGTCAGCAGAGACACCACCACTTCTCCGCCGCCTCCGGCCTGTCCATCGGATGCAGCCTGGCCACCATCACCGCACCCGCTGAGCAGGAGACTGCACCCCAGCAACAGCCCGCACGCCAGCGACGATTGCAGTGAAACGCGCATGATCCTGCATGTCGGAGCCTCTAGGCCTCCGCGGCGGCGGCGTCACTCTCTTCCGAGGTTTTCTCCCGACTTTTTTCCACCCGACCGATAGAGGCCTTGTCGATCCTGATCTTGACGTTGTCGGCGATCTTCAGGGTCACCGTGTTGTCCTTGATGCCAGCCACCAGGCCATGGATGCCACCGGCGGTGACCACGGAATCTCCAGAACCCAGAGCATCGAGCATTGCTTTCATTGCCTTGGTCCGTTTCTGCTGCGGACGAATCATCAGGAAATACACCATGACCCCCATCAACAGCATGGGAAACAGGAAGTCCATGGGGCCGCCGGGAGGCCGGGAGGCCGCCTGGGCAAGGATTGCGGAAAAGTCAGGAGCCGTGAGGGCGCTGGTTGTTGGGGAAACGATCATGACGATGTGGTTGAGGGTAGTGCGTGTTCGAACCGTTCAATGAAGGCGTCACGAAAGGCAGGGAAGTCCCCACCCATAATGGCCGCCCGGGCTTGTCGGAGCAATGAGAGATAGAAATGCAGATTGTGGAGGGAAATCAACCTGATCCCGAGAATTTCCTTCGATTTGATCAGGTGCCTGATGTAGCCGCGGGAAAAACCCTCGCACAGCGGATGGGTGGCTAAGTCCAATGGCCCGGTGTCTTTTTCGAATTTCTGGTTCTTCAAGTTGATCGCGCCATCCAATGTCATGGCCGTGCCATGTCTGGCCAGTCGCGTCGGCATGACACAGTCGAACATGTCGACTCCGCGGGAAACCATCTTCAGGATCTGCGCCGGCGTGCCCAATCCCATCGCGTAGCGTGGTCTCTGCTCAGGCAGGAAGGGCACCGCGCGTTCCACCGCCAACAGCATCTCCTCTTCCGGTTCTCCGACGCTGACCCCACCGACGGCATAGCCGTCAAAGCCGATATCCACGAGCGCACGTGCCGAGCGCTCACGCAGATCCGCATACACGGAGCCTTGCACGATCCCGAAGTGCAGTTGCCTGCCCTCCCCGGACATCGGCCTGTTGGCATCCACCCATTGGCGACACCTGCGCGCCCAGCGCAAGGTGAGTTCCAGGCTCTCCTCGGCATAGACCCGCTCACAGGGATACGGCGGGCATTCATCGAATGCCATCGCGATGTCGGAACCAAGCACGGCCTGAACCTCCATCGACTCTTCCGGCCCGAGAAATGCCTCGGCCCCATCGTGGTGGCTCTGAAAGCGCACCCCTTCCTCGGAAATCTTGCGCAACTTCGCCAGCGAGAACACCTGGTAACCACCGCTGTCGGTCAAAATCGGCCGCTTCCACCGGGCGAATCGATGCAGGCCACCCATGGACGACATCACCTCCATGCCGGGACGCAGGAACAGGTGGTAGGTGTTGCCGAGGATGATCTGCGCGCCGAGGGCTTCCAGTTCATCCGGGTGCACCGCCTTGACCGTCCCCTGCGTACCCACCGGCATGAACACCGGGGTTTCCACCGGTCCATGCGGTGTCTGCAGAACGCCCGCGCGAGCCGAAGAACCGGCATCCTTTGCTTCTATCGTGAACGTGCTCACTTTCGGCTGGACTGTTCGGCGCGAATCGCACGGATGGCAATGGCCGGAACAGTGCCCCGCGCAGGCGATCCGTCACGACAGGGAAGTTGCACCGCCCGGAAGAGCTCACCTCAAGCGAAGACCTCGGTCACCGCCTTACCGATACCGTCCTTGGTGGCATAGAAGGGGCGTTTTTCGACATCATAGGCGGTCTTCGGGCTGATCCCCATGGCGGTGAAGATGGTAGCGTGCAGGTCTTCGAGTGACACCGGATTCTCAACCGCCAGCAGCGGACGCTCGTCGGCGGTTTTGCCATAGACGAACCCCTTCTTCACACCGCCGCCGAACAGGGCCACGCTGGTTCCGCCGGTGAAGTGCCGGTGCAGCCCGTAGTGCTTCATCTCCTCGAGCGTCTCGGAGCGCACCCGCGCCTGGTCCTTGGCATTGGAGCCGGGAACCCCCTCGATCATCATATCGCGGCTGAACTCGCTGGCGACGATCACCAAGGTGCGGTCGAGCAGGCCACGTTCCTCGAGGTCGAGGACCAGCTGCGCGATCGGGCGATCGATCTCGGCCTTGAGACGCTTGGTGGTCTCGTGACCGTTTTCGTGGGTGTCCCAATGCACGAAGGGCACATACTCGGTAGTGACCTCGACGAAGCGGGCGCCGGACTCGACCAGCCGCCGGGCAAGCAGACAACCACGGCCGAAGCGCCCGGTGTCGTAGAGATCCAGCGTCTCCTTCGGCTCCAGGGTCAGGTCGAAGGCACGGCGCTCGTCGGACTGCAGCAGGCGATGGGCCGCATCCATCGACCTGAGCATCGACTCCTGCTGGTAATCGCTGGTGCGCTCGCGGTCGGGGTTGCTGTCGATGAGCTTGCGGTAATGGCGGTAGCGATCGGCAAACCGTCCCGGCTGCATGCCCTCGGGCGGCTGCACCGAGCGGACCGCGTCTTCCGGATACGGCAGATTCATCGGGCCGAACTCGGTGCCGAAGAATCCACCGGTGGTGAAGGCCTTGAGTTCCTCCTTTTCGCCCACCCCTTCCAGCCGCTGGCCGATATTGATGAACGGCGGCACCACCGGGTTCTTCGGTCCCAGCACCTTGGCCATCCAGGCGCCGAGGTGCGGGGCCGCCACGGTCAGGGGCGGCACGTACCCGGTGTGCCAATGATACTGGTGACGAGAGTGCAGGATGTGGCCGAGGTCCGGCTGCACGGCCGAGCGGATCAGCGTGCCGCGATCCATGACACCGGCAATGTTCTCGAGCCCCTCGGAAATCTTGATGTGATCGACCGCGGTGTCGATGGCGGGAAAGGTGCTCAAAATTTTCTCCACCGGCAGCCCCTTCTCGAACGGCAGGTACCGCTTCGGATCGAAGGTCTCGGGCGCGGCCATGCCTCCGGCAAGCCAGATGAGGATGCACGAGTCGGCGCGCGCCTCCGGGTGAGTGACCGCGGCCGAGGACCCGAAAGCCCTGGGCATCCCGGTGGCAAGGGCAGCGGCGGAAGCGGCACCGAGCTGCTTGAGAAAGCGTCGGCGAGCGATGGATTCGTGGAGGTCGTTCATCGGATCATTTGGAATTCAGGCTGCATGAAAACGAGCCACAGGAGGTCCTCGACGACAACCGGATCATCGCCATCGCCCAGCGCCTCGGCCAGGACCAGTTCCTCCCCCTCGGTCGGCGCGCGTGACAGGCCGAAGCGGTACACCCACTGTGCCAGCCGGCTGCCGTCCCTGCCCATGGTGAGCAGACGTTTCGCGCCCTCGCGCAGGTAGCCGGCAAGGATCTCGCCATTGGCCAGGTCGATGGCCTGCAGCGTGGTGAGCTCTGCAGGACGCGATGTCACAACCTGCTCGCGATTCGGGCGCCCCAGCGAGCGCATCAAGAAGTCGTTCTGCACCAGCGCGGCGCGCACAGGATGACTCTTCCCGGGCCGCAGGACATTCCCCCACGGCGCCTCGCCGTGCGCCACGATCACTCGCGCCGCCGCCCACTCTCCCTCGGGCGGGCGGGCCTCCCAGCTGGTATCGGTGGCAATCAGCTGCGAGCCATCAGCGGTGGTGATCGCCAGCTGAGCGACAAATCCCGCAGCGCCACCGAACATCTCGGCATCGACTTCGACCAGGTTCTCCCCCGCGCGCAGGAACCCGGCGATCTCCCGGTAGACCGGCGCCTCCCAGTTCTGTGAAGCCGCCACCTCGACCCCGTTGATCCGCATGGTGAACGCATTGTCGCAGGTCGCCAGCACGGTCGCCCCGGAGGGCTCGGCCGCCAGGGTGAAGCTTTTCCTCATCTGCGACTTCGTCCCGGTTTCCCCGGCGTGCCAGAGCCAACTCGCCTGCACGCTCTCGGCGGTTTCCGCGTCCTGCGCCTCGACGAATCGCTTGACCCCAGCCTCCGCACGCGCCGGGTTGCCTTCGGTGATCTGCCAGATCGCGTCGATGAACTGCTCGGCGCTCATGCGCTTGGCCACCGGTCCCGCGTAGGCGTAGTCCTCACCCGGCTCCCTCTCCAGAACCACCGTGCGTGACCGGTAAGCCTGCGAGGTCATCACGAAGCGGATGAACTTGCGCAGATCATGGCCGTCCTCGGCGAACCGCACTGCCAGGTAGTCGAGCAGATCCTCATTCCACGGGCGGGTGTCCATGGCATCGACCGGATGCACGATCCCTCGACCCATGAGGCGCTCCCAGATGCGGTTGACGATAGTACGGGTAAAGCGCCCATTCTCCGGGTGGGTCATCAGGCCGGCAAGCTGCTCGAGGCGCTCGGCACGCGGCGCTTCCGGATCAATGTCGCCAAGCTCCGGGAAGATCCACTTCGGCCTGGCCATCACGCCGGTGGGCTTGTCGCAGCGATTGAGCTCGAGCGGCTTTTCAGCAGTGATAGCAGCTAGGTTGTACGCCTCCTCCAGCGTCCAACGGTCGATGAAGCTGTCGTGGCAGCTGGCGCACTTCATGTTCAGCCCGAGAAACACCTGCGAGGTATTCTGCGCGAACTGGATCTCACGAGTCTGGCTGGCATTGACGTCGCCGCGCCACTGGATGCCCTCGATGAACCCGGCCGATGCCTCGGTGGGAGCGATCAGTTCGCGCACGAACTGGTCGTAGGGCTTGTTCTCGCGCAGCGCCGTGTAGAGCCAATCGGTGATCTGTTTGCGTCCTCCCGTGATATAGCCGGTTCCGGTATAGTCATTGCGCAGCAGGTCGTTCCACGTGGTCAGCCAGTGATCCGCATACCCGATCTCATCCGCCAGCAACGCGCCCACCTTGTCCCCGTACTTCGTCGGTGACGCGTCGCGAAGAAACGCCTCCAATTCCTCCGGCGTGGGCAGCAGCCCGATCACATCGAGCGTGGCACGACGCAGCAGGGCGGCCTCGGAAGCCGGCGCCGGCACAGCCTTACCACGGGCCGCCAGGTCGGCATCCAGAATCCGGTCGATCGGGTGGTCGCGTCCGTTCCGCGCCGGCGGCAATTCCACCACGCGCGGCCGCAGTGGCGGCTCCCACGCCGATTCCCCCAGCATGATGCCCTCCTCCCACGGCATGCCGGCATCGACCCAGCGCCGGAGGACCTCGACCTGTTCCGGGGGCACGCGGTCGCCCTTCGGGGGCATCCACTCGTCCTCATCCTCCGAGCTGAGCAACTGGAAGAACAAGCTGGCGTCGGCATCGCCGGGAACAGCGGCCTCCCCGCTCTCCCCCCCCGCAAGCAGCTCGGCCCGCGTGTGCATGGCCAACCCGCCTTTCTTCTTCTCGCCCGCGTGGCACTCCGTACAGTGCTCGGTAAGAATCGGCATCACCTCGTGGGCGAAGTCGATGGCCGGCAGCGGACTGACGAGCACCGTGAGGGCACTGACCAGGATGGCGACCTTGAACTTTCTCATAGCACCTCGAAAACCATTACGAAGCTCAGCCATCCTTCTTCACCAGCGCCTCGAGGTAATCGAGCAGGCTGGCGAACTCGTGCACTGAAAACTGCATCATCAGGCCGGGAGGCATCAACGAATTGGGCAGGGTGTCGCGCTTGGCGATCTCCGACTTCGCGAAGCTGTGCTCGGCACTGGAAATATCCCGCATGGTCACGGAATCGCCCGCCTCGTCGGTAACAAATCCCATCATCGCCGTGCCATCTTTCAAGGTGAACAAGTTGGTCTTGAATCCCTGCGCGATGGTCTTGTTGGGCAGGTAAATAGCCTCCGCCAACTCGGCACGCCGGTAGATCTCGGCGATCGACCCGAGGTAGGGACCCTTGGGCGGCGCGTCCTCGCTCACGGTGTGGCAGGCCATGCAGGTTGCGCGGGTGTAGACTGCTTCCCCCAGCGACACGTCGCCCTCCGTATACGCCACCGCCTGGGCGATGGCTTCCTCCGGCGCAAGCGTGGCCAGCTTCGGCGTGGTGTCGGCGCCCGGCTTCTGAATACCCAACCGCGTTGCCGTCTTCTCCGCCTGCGCGGTGACCGCCGGATCCGTGTCCGCCATGGCCGCACGGATGCGATCATTCAGATACGGGATCTTGGTCCAGAAGGCCGCGTCCATGAACACCAGCTTCTTCTGCTTTTCCGGCCACACCCTGTCGATCGTGGCCCTGGCAAAATCCGTCGCCTCCGGCCCCACTCCCTTGCCCTCGGCCAGTTTCAGCAAGCCCACGGCAGCCCACTGCGCGGTCGGCTTGTCGGTGTGGGCGTCGAGATGCTCGGCAAGCGCGTGGGCATGGTTTTCCAGCTTCGGCGCACTCATCAGCATCCCCCGCACCCCATCGCGCACGCCACTGGCATCGCCGTTGGTCTGCAGCGAACCGCAGGCGGCCATGATCGCCGCAAAGGCCCCGGGATCATCCGATTTCAGGAGCATGCCGACTGCCTGCCGCAAGGTGGCAGGGGGACTCGCCGGGTCGCTGGCCGCGCGGATGACCAATGCAATGGCGGAGGGCGGGATGTCGTCCTTGCCGGCCAGCTGCCCGATGGCGGTGGGCAGCAGTTTCGGGTCCTTCTCAGCCAGGGCCAGGATGCGGGTGAGCCCCTCGTCATTCTGGATGCGGTTGCTGCCCATGGTGGCGGCCAGGAAGGTCGCCTCCTCGGACGGAGTCTCCGGATCATCGAGCAGGGCATTGAAGGCGGCGAGAATCCGCGGCGACTCCTCCCACGGCTCCGGCTGGTAGTACGGGCCGCGGGTGTCCGGTCGGGTGCTCCACGAGTCCCCCTTCCACTCACCCTCGCGGTTGCACAAGCGCGCCAGCGTGGCGATCAGGTCGCGGCGCTTCGCCGGATCGGTCTGGCCGGAAAGTTTCTCGATCAGCGCACCCACGACATCCGCCCGGTGCATGCGCATGAGCGCCCGCGAGGCCCCGAGGCGGGTGGCCGGATCGTCGGAATCAAGCAGCGGCAGGGTCGCCGCATGCGCCTGCATCTTCGCCAGCGCGCGGAAGGCGGTGTGGGCCAGCAGCGGATCGTCGGAACCGAGCAGCGAGGCCACGGCATCAGCGGCGGCGGCCAGGTCGAGCCGGGCAATCGTGATGATCGCCTCGAGCCGGGTGCGCGCATCCTCCGAGGCGATCCCCGCACGCAACAGCGGCTCGGAGCTTGCCGCGGCTGCGGGCAGGTCACCCAGCGCCCGCAGGACGAAGGGACGCAACACAGCGTCCTCGGCGAGTTCGGGAGCTGCAGCCAGCGACCCCGAGCGCAACACCAGCGCATAGAGCGCGGCGACCCGCCGCGGAAGGTCAAGCGCGGCGTCACCGGCCGCGGCCAGCAGGGCGGCATCCGTCTCCGCAGAGGCCGGGCGCCGCAGCAGGGTGCGCTGGGCAGTCAGTCGGCGCACGTGGCTGGCCGAGGAACGCAGGATTTCGACAAGCCCGGCGTCGTCAAGCGCGGCGAAGTCGGGCAGCGGCTCGGGAGTGTGTCCCTTCGGTGTCACCCGCGCGATGTATCCCTGCTCCGGCCCCTTCCAGGAAAAACTCGCCGGGCCCTTCCACGAGGCCTGGTAGACGGCCCCCATGGCATCCACATCGCCATCGACCGGGCGGCTCATCTTGATGAAGCGCGCCGGCTCACCGGTCTCCTCGAAGGTCGCTCCCTTGATCCGCACATCGTGGCGGTAGGATCCGACCCGCCCCCAGTCGACCGTGTAGGGCGCCTTGTTCCACGCGGCCGGAATCCCCGGTTCGTCGAGGTAGAAGGCACCGCAGCCGGAGCCACCGCCGTAGTCGGCAAGCGGCGCCACGTTCTCACCCGAGAAATTCTTGTACAACCTCGGGTAGCCGTGATCCTCCAGACCACTGAGATGGTGGAAGCGCACGTTCCAGCCGCCGCCGTCGTTGGTGTTGTCGCGAGCGAACATCTCGAGCATGGGGGAGAGGGCGGCACCGTAGATGTTGCGGGTGCCGTCGGAGAAGGTCTCCATGCCGGTGCCGTCCGGGCGGAACCGAACGATCCCGCCACCGCGCATCTGCAGCGTGCGGCCATCGGCTCCGGTGGCTTCCATGAAACCGAAGTCGCCCACCACGATGTAGATCCATCCGTCGATTCCCATCTCCAGACCATTGGTGGTGTGGTCGGCCGGACGGTCCTTGAAACCGAAAGCGATGTTCGAGATGAGCCGCTGCGAGGACTCCGCCACCCCGTCATGATCACGGTCATGGTAGACCGTGATGTGCGGCGGATGCAGCAGGTAGAGACGGTCGTGATCCCACAACAGGCCGCGCGGCGAGTCGACATCGCGGACGAACTCGGTGACCTCGTCGGCCCGGCCGTCGCCGTCGAGGTCGCGCAGGCGCAGCACCCGACCACGCCCCGGGTCGCGCCCGATCGAGCCGTTGCCGTCAGACGAAACATACAGATCACCATTGGGAGCGGCGGCAACACCGGTCGGGTAGTTGGCCATCTGCCACGGCGAAAACAAGGTCGTCTCGAAGCCCTCGGGCACTGCCACATCGGCAAGCACGGCGGCCTCCTCCTCGGGCGAGAGCCGGAGCGCCCGCGGTGGCACATTGCCTCCCTTGGCGTAGGCGGCCGGGTCGTAGGCGAAGGCACCCGCAGTTTCCCCCTCCGGACGCGGAACATGCAGCGCCAGCGGCTTGTCATCCTGCCCGTAAAGGCGCAGTTCCCATAGGCTCGGCCACATGTTGCTCTGCTGGTCGAGAATGTTGAGCTTCAAGAAACGCACATCCTGCGCCGCGAAGGCGTCCCGGCGCGTGCCGCCGCGGTCATTCTGCGAGGCATCAAACGCCAGCTGCCAGTCCTTGCCATCAGCGGATGTCTCGATCGTGTAGCGCATCCACTGGTCAAGGATCTCCCAATCGATCTCCGCACCGGCCAGGGCCACCGGCTTGTCGAACTCGACCTGGAACCACGCCGGTTTCGCGCCGCTCTCCGCGCACCAGCGGGTCTTGCGGTCGCCGTCGATGGCATGGTGCAGGAAGTTCTTGTGCCCGGTCTGGGTACTGATCGCAGAGAGCGTCACCGG
>JBDQJG010000043.1:0-18484 GCA_040263955.1 Verrucomicrobiales bacterium | reverse complement strand
TGCCGCCCGCCAGAATTCTTGGTGGGCAGGTGCGGGTCTCGGGACAGGATGTACTCGGCATGACCGAGTCCCAGTTGCGCCTGATACGGGGGAAACAGGTCGCCTATGTGTTCCAGGAGCCGTCGACGTCGCTCAACCCGGTATTTTCGGTGCGCAGCCAGCTGTTGGAAGTGCTCAAGCTGCATCGGCCGGATATTCCTGCCAGCGAGCGGGATCTGGAAATGATTCGCTGGCTGGGTCGCGTGGGAATCATGGATCCAGAGAAGCGGTTGCGTGATTACCCGCACCAACTCAGTGGCGGTATGCAGCAGCGCGTGATGATCGCGATGGCCTTGTTGTCGCGGCCCTCCCTGCTGGTCGCCGATGAGCCGACAACCGCGCTCGATGTGACCATTCAGGCGCAGATCATGGACTTGCTCGCCGAGTTGAAGCAAGAACTGGGAATGTCACTCTTGTTGATCACGCATAATTTCGGGATCATCCGTAAGGTGGCCACCAGGGTGGCGGTGATGTATCGGGGCAGGATTGTCGAGGACGGACCGGTGGATGCGGTGATCAACAACCCACAACACCCCTACACGCGCGCCCTGATTGCGTGCGTACCGCGTTTGGGAGCGGGATTGAAGCGGTTGCCGACCATTGATGAGGCTGCCCTTGCCAGGGAAGTTTCATAGGTGCGATGCCTGTTGGCGGTCGCAGGATCACTACCCGGGCGGGCAAGGTTTTTTGCTACGTCGTCAAATCCGGCATGATCTTCCGGGTAGCTGACGATCAGGAATCGGGGCCGGAAGGGATTGATAGTCCCGCCACTGCCGATGCGGTGCACAAGTTTCAGCCGCATCCTGTCGATGTTGCGGATGTCGGCAGGAGAGATCCTCTGTCCAATCACCATCAGGTTGGTCTTCCGGCTTGATTCCGCCGGGTGATCGGCAATGATCCATCCCATCATGGCAAAACCCGTCGTATTGATTATCAGGGATGGCTGGGGGATCAACCCCAGCGGTGTGGCGGGAGCCGTAGCCGACGGCAATGCCACGTTGCTGGCGAAGACACCGTTTCACGAGCACTTGTATGCGACCTGTCCGATGGCTCGCGTCAGTGCTTCGGGAGAGGATGTCGGGCTGCCGGCCGGGCAAATGGGCAACTCGGAGGTCGGGCACCTCAATCTGGGTGCCGGACGGATCGTCTACCAGGACCTCACCAGGATCAATCGTGCGATCTCCTCGGGAGAACTGGCCGATAATCCCGTCCTGCAGGAGGCTTTTTCCACGGCAAATGGAAAGCGTCTGCATTTCGTTGGACTGGTCTCCGATGGTGGCGTGCACAGCCATCAAGACCACCTCATTGCGCTGTGCGACCTGGCGAAGCGGGCGGGTGTGGACGATATTCTCATACACGCGATTACCGATGGCAGGGACACTTCGCCGACCGGGGGTGCGGGGTATCTGGCCTCATGTCAGCAGCAGCTTGCTGGTTCGGGTGCCAGGATCGCCACGGTGATTGGCAGGTATTATGCAATGGACCGTGACCGGCGATGGGAGCGCAGCAAGATTGCGTGGGATGCCATTGTCGATGGTATCGGGGAGGTGAGAGATGACCCGGCTGCGGAAGCGGTGGCGGCCCGTTATGCTGCGGGCGAGACCGACGAGTTCCTCAAGCCGATGATTTTCTCTGCAGCCGGCACGCGGCGGGTTCGTGACGGGGACGTGGTGATATGGTTTAATTTCAGGGCGGATCGTGCGCGCCAGTTATCCGAAGCGTTCCTGTTCGATAGGTTCGATGGTTTCGAGACGGGCGGTGTCCCGGCGGTGCATTACGTGACACTCACCGAGTATGACGAGCGCTATGAGTGCCCGGTTGTGTTTTCTCCTGAGTCGATCGACGATGGCTTAGGGGAAACAGTAAGCAGGGCGGGCTTGACCCAGTTGCGTATTGCTGAGTCGGAAAAATACCCGCACGTCACGTATTTTTTCAATGGTGGGGTGGAAACCCCGTATGCTGGCCAGGAGATTCATGAGGTGGCCTCGCCAAAGGTTGCCACGTATGATCTTCAACCAGAAATGAGTGCTCAGGAGGTAACCTCTGAACTGTTGGCGCGTCTGGCGGATTTCGACCTGGTGATTCTGAATTTCGCCAACCCGGACATGGTTGGTCACACCGGTGTGGTCGAGGCGGCGATCGAGGCGGTGGAAACGATTGACCGGGGGGTGGCAGCGGTGGTCGAAAAGACGCTGGCGCTGGGGGGGGCGCTTTTGATTACCGCGGATCATGGCAACTGTGAGCTGATGCGGAATCCGGACGGATCGCCGCACACGGCGCATACGACGAACCTGGTGCATGCGATTTACGTGGGCGCTGATCATACCGAAGTCACCCTGCGAGACGGAATCCTCGCTGACATTGCGCCGACCCTGCTCGATATGCTGGGGCTTGAAAAGCCTGCAGCGATGACCGGTTCCAGCTTGATCAGCCGGCACACGGGGTGATCACGTCCGCAAAGTGATTGGTGTGCTGTGAATACAAGCACCCGCGCCCTGCCGTGTTTGTCGGGATTTTCCAGGCCGGGAGGCGGCAGCCGAACAAGGGTCGCGCCGTGGACGGGGGCTCGCTCAGTTGATTTGTACGTCGACCATGAGATCCTGCCCGATTGCTTCGAGCACGGTCTGGAGGTTGGCGAGGTCACAGTTCACGGGAAGCAGCAACTGCGCCTTGGCCCGGAAGAGAGGTTCTCCCGACATGGGTGCGCTCTCTATGGCGGTGTGCAATTCCTCCACGTTGACGCCGCGCTCAGCCAGCGCGGCGGAGAGTTGCCGGACGATTCCCGGGCGATCCTGGCCAATGACCTCAAGTTGGCAGGTTTGTGCATCTTCCGCGTCATCCGGCGAGTCATCCAGGTCGATTTCACCTTGGGCAACGTGGATCGAGAGGCCCTCGATTTTTTCCAATTCGGCAAGCATTCCGTGAGTTTGTTGTGAGGGCACCTCGAGCTTGAGAATGCCGGCGAATGACCCTGCCAGGTGGGCCATCCTGCTCTCCAGCCAGTTGCCGTCGTGCGCGGCCACAATATCGGAGATGCGTCCGACAAGGCCCGAGCGATCCGGCGCGATGAGGGTGAGGATGATTTCGGATTTCATGCGGGAGTATCGATGGGGCTGCGTTTCAGCTGGTTTGCCTGCCACGGCGGCATGTTCTGCAGTGTGGCGGGAGATTGCGGTTTGTCATCTCGAATCCGTGAAGGTCTGCCAGTCCTTGGGTGTGTTCAGGTTCTCGAGGTAGGGATGATCGCCGCTGCCCGCTTGCAGGGTTCGCAATGCACCCGCCGCGATGGCGGCTTTGCAGAAGGCGAGCAGGGAGAGCTCACCGCGATCGAGAGTTTCGTTGAGCACTGTCAGGCAGTCGGGCGTCAGCAGGCAGGGGATGGGCTGCAGCTGCGTCTTTTCGTCGATGAGAACGGTGCCCACCCCGTGGTTTATATTGTCGAGAAAATGACGTCGCAGGAAGCCGGCATCGACTCCGGGCATATCGATGGCGATGACCAGTCGCGGGAGGTGTGGCAGTGGATCGGAGAGCAGACGCGGCAGCGCAGCAAGCGCGCCACCGGCCGCGAGGTGATCGGGAACGGCATCGACGTCGGCGGGAAGACTGCCGAGGTGCTGATCGGGGTGGGTGGCGATCAATGTTCTTGCAGGGCGAAGTGCCAGCAGGGTCTCGAGTTGGTGGCGCCAAAGTGGGCGGCCGTCGAGCTCGAGCGTGGCCTTGTCGCGGCCCATCCTTGCGGAGCGTCCGCCGGCAAGCAGCACCGCCACGAAGTTGGGAACTTCCTTGTCGGGAAACTGTTTCAGTGTGGCGGAATTCATCTGCCGGCTGAAGACTCGAGAATTTCCACCGTCACCTCTCCCGGCCGCAGGATGCCATCGCGCAGGACGCGTGCCCGCAGGCCGCCTCGCCCTTTGAGTTCCTCTTCGGCACCCTCACCGAATGCCTGGTTCATCCAGTAGCACGGTCGGGCCTCTTCGCTGCCCTCGAAATGCACGCCCTGCAGACTGAAGCGTTTGCCGATGAGTGCGTTGAGGTCAACGCCACTGGTAAGGATGTTTCTTCGAAAAACATCGGGGGTTTTACCATAGACCTGCAGGCGCTCACAGAGGATCTCGTGGACTTCCCGGGCGAAGAAAGTCACCTGCCCTCTGTAGTCGTCTTTCCAGTCGAAGAAACGGTCTCCCTTGATGCCTCGACCGGTGACGCATGTGGCCTCGGCGACCGATACCATCGGGCTTGATCCCGGATCTTTACCGTGGTGCCCATAGTAATTGTGCTGCGCAGAGATATGGATGCTCAGGATGTGTGGCATGGTGACGGATTGGTGGCTGTGTTCCTGGCGAAGCTGCCCGCGAAGTGCAGGGCGGAGAGTCGCGTGGGATTTTACTGGTCAGGGATGAAAGCAGAGTGGGCCTGCCGGGAGTGGGTTACTGGCAGGTGCGCTTGCCGTGAGGTGATCATTGCGCGGTTCTTGAACGTCGGCAGAGACAGGGAAGTGATGGGCTGCATGAAAGCATGCCGGCTGTCACGGCTGTTGTTCCTCGAAGAGTTCCCCCTGGTCGTCTCGCTGGGTCGGTGCCGAGAGCCCGAACTTTGCGTAGGCAGAGGGCATGGCCACGCGTCCCCGGGGTGTGCGCTTGAGGAATCCCTGCATGATGAGGTAGGGTTCGTAGACATCTTCGAGTGTTCCCTGTTCCTCTCCCACTGAGATGGCGATGGTACCGATCCCGACGGGCCCGCCATTGAATTTGTAGATGACCGATTCAAGAATGCGTTTGTCCATCTCGTCCAGGCCGTCCTCGTCAATTTCGATCATGGCGAGTGCCGCTGTTGCAGTCTCCGAGTCGATCCGGCCACTGCCCCGAACTTCCGCGTAATCCCGGACCCAGCGGAGCAGGGCATTGGCTACTCTGGGGGTTCCTCGAGAGCGGGACGCGATTTCCATGGCGCCGGGCTCGTCGATACCGATGGCAAGGATTGCAGCCGAGCGGTGAACGATGTGCGCCAGTTCAGCGGCCTCGTAGTAGTCGAGGCGGTTGGCGACCCCGAAGCGCGAGCGCAGGGGAGCGGTGAGCATACCCGCACGCGTGGTGGCACCGACCAGCGTGAACGGGGGCAGGTCGATTCGTACTGTTTTGGCTGCCGGCCCCTGGTCGATCATGATATCGAGGCAGAAGTCCTCCATCGATGGATAGAGGTATTCCTCGATGCGGGCGTGCAGGCGGTGGATTTCGTCGATAAACAGGATGTCTTTTTCCTGCAGGCTGGTGAGCACACCGGCCAGGTCACCGGCTTTTTCGATCTGTGGACCGGATATTGTGTGAATCTGGGATCCCATCGCGGAGGCCAGAATGTTGGACAGAGTTGTTTTTCCGAGTCCTGGCGGGCCGCAGAGCAGCACGTGTCCAAGTGCCTCGCCTCGCCGAAGGGCCGCCTCCACCATCAGGAGCAGGCGCTCTTTCACCTTCTGCTGCCCGAGGAATTCCCCGAAATTGCCTGGCCTCAGGGTGAGCTCGACTTCACTGGGCTGACCAGAGGTGATCTCCTTGAAGTAGTTTTCGCTCACAGTTCGAGGGGCGGGATGGAAAAGCTGACCTTGCCCAGAGAGGTAACGTGGACTGCGTGGTCCTGCAAGTTGTGCGGCAGCATCAGCGCTGTCGGTGTCTGCCCGTAATCAGCGTGGGTATGCGGCTGCATTCTTTTTGAGGCCTGCCTTGTTTCTTTGCGGGGAGAGATATTGGCATGGAAACAGGATTTTCTGCTTTTACTAGTGCCAATGATGTCCTAAGGAGTGAGTTCTGTTGGTTTTTCTGAGTGCAACCTTGTTCGGTTGCGGTGAATCATTGTGAATTTTTTAATTATGGCCAATCAAAGACATTTCTTCAAAGAGAGACAGTCGAGCAAGGTATGGCGGAATATTCTTGCAATGTTTCTGATGATCACGGTGTTCGGTTTCGCGACTCCGGGAGTGGCACAGCAACCCGACAGCAAGCCTCCGACCGTGAAGGAGATCGTGGTGCGTTACGATGGCACGGCGCATGTTCCCGAAGAGCGTATCCTGGCGAATATGGCTACCAAGGTGGGAGATGCCCTGGACGATACAGGCAGCGAGGATATTCGCTCGTTATATGCTTCCGGTCTGGTAGAGGACGTGCAGACTTCTGTGGAGCAAGTGCGCGGCGGCGTGCGTTTGATCGTGAAAGTAAAGACGCTCGGCTCACTGGGAAAAGTTGATTTTATGGGCAACAGCTTCGTGGATAATGAACGCCTGGAGCGGGAGGTCGGACTCGAGATCGGCGATCCGGTGGAGGAACGGCTTTTCCTCGAGGGGAGAGTGGCAATTCTGGAGACCTACCAGGAAAAGGGATTCTCTGATGTGGAAGTTAGCTACCGGACTACCGAGATGCCAAGTGGTCGCACAGCGGTGGTGTTTTCCATCGACGAGGGAGAGCAGAGCTACCTGCGGCGAGTGATTTTTGAAGGCAATGCGGCTTTCGAAGACGGTGACTTGCGCAAAGTCATGAAGACACGCCGCAAGGGCCCGCTCAGTTTTCTTGGCAAGTCGGGAAAAATTGATAACGACCAACTCGAGCAGGATATCGAGGCGGTCGCTGCTCATTACCGGGATTCAGGTTATCTGAATGCGGAGGTTGTGTCGGTCGAACGTGAGCGTGTCAACGATGACACTGTGGATCTTCGGATTACGATCAGCGAGGGCGATGTTTATTCTGTAGCTACGGTGGCAGTGCAGGGGGTGCAGGTGTTCACGGAGGACGAGATCGTGCCAAATCTTGAAATTGAGGCCGGTGGCATCTATTCGGCATCGAAGATCAAGGAGGATACACGCATGATTCGGGATTACTACGGGTCTCGAGGGTATGCGGATGCGCGGGTCAACCCCCGTGTGAATTCCGATGAAAATCAGTCGCTGAGTGTCAGTTACGTGGTGGATGAGGGGGACAAGACGTTCATTAACAAGATCAATATCGGAGGCAATACCAAGACCCAGGACAAGGTGATCAGGCGTGAGTTGGCGGTTGCTCCGGGAGATGATTTTAATACCGTTTTGATCGATATTTCCCGGAAGCGCATTGAGGGTCTCATGTATTTCTCTGAGGTCTCCGTACTTCCTTCAGAAACAAGTGAAGATGGGTTCAAGGATCTCAACATCCAGGTAGAGGAGACTTCTACCGGGTCGATCAACCTGGGAGCTGGTTTCAGCTCGATTGACAACCTTGTGGGGTTTCTCGATCTGGAACAGACGAATTTTGACATCCGTAATTTTCCCAATTTCACCGGAGCGGGTCAGAAATTCCGCATGGCATTGAAAGCGGGCAGCGAGAGGCGTGATTTTCAGGTTTCTCTGGTTGAGCCGTGGTTCATGGACAAGCGACTGTCCCTGGGAACGGATCTCTTCATGCAGGATCGGTTCTTTCTTTCCGATGAGTACGACCAACGGAATGCGGGTGGAGATATTTTCTTGAGAAAACCCCTGGGCGAGCACGCTTTTGTGCGGCTTGAATACAAGTTACAGGAGGTGTCTATCGACGATATCGAGCAGGGTGCATCGGATGCCATTCGCGCGGAGGAGGGAGATTTCTTGCAGAGCCAGATTGGGATCAGCTTGGTTCACGATACGCGTGACAGCTTCACTCTGCCACGGGCGGGGCACAAAGTGGAAGCTGGACTGGAATTCAGTGGAGGTTTTCTCGGTGGTGACGTTGATGTGTATGGATTCAGTCTGGGTGGGGCACAGTATTTTTCTTTGCCCGGAGACACGATTCTTTCTCTGGAGGGTCGTGTGAAGATCTCAGAGGGAATTGGCAGTGGCGATGAGGTGCCGATCTTCGAGAGGAATTTCCTTGGTGGCAGTAACAATTTGCGTGGTTTTGATTACCGTGAGGTGGGTCCCAAGGATGAGTTTGGGGAACCTCTTGGTGGAGGTACTTCCGCCAACATATCCTTGGAATACAGTGCTCCTGTCCTGGATTGGATGCGGGCGGCCGTGTTTTATGATGCCGGTTTCGTGAACGCTGACTCGTTTGATTACAGTGCGTCGGATTACAATTCGAACTATGGCCTGGGTGTTCGCCTGTTCGTGCCGAAAATCGGCATGATCCGACTCGACTATGGTATTCCGATGGAAACCGATGAGTTCAATGATGGCAGCGGGACGTTCAACTTCAATATGGGCTACCGTTTCTAGAGAGGTCCCTCGTGATAGACGTGACGGTTGTGGATGGCACGCATTGAATATCGTAAAGAAGCACCGTCGAGGTTGTCTTGTGACCGAAGCGGGGCTAAGAATTCTGGGAAGAGCTACTGAATCAAAAAAAAGCAAAGCATGATGAAAAACCTTATACTTACGGCAATTTTCGCCGCCGCGACGTTCGGTCTCAATGAGCGGGCAAGTGCCCAGGAATTAAAACTGGGGGTCGTCGATCTGACCAGAGTCATCACCGAATACAACAAGTTCAAGGAGGCGCGCAATACCCTCCAGGACGAAGCTGCCAAGGCCCAGAAGGAAATCAACGAGGCGCTTGCCTATGGCCAGAAACTGAGGGAGTCCTTCAACAAGCTTCAGCAGGAGGCCCAGGATCCGGTTCTCAACGATCAGATGCGGCAGAAGAAAGTCACCGAGTTGCGTGAGAAGCAGCAGGAGGCTCTGCAGTGGGATCGTGATTTTCAGGATCTGCGTCAGAAAAGACAGAAAGCTCTTGCTGACCGCCAGGGCAGGATGTTCAACGGAATTCGTGAGGAGGTTCTGAACGTGGTTCAGGAGAAGGCTAAGCGTGAAGGATTCAGTTTTGTACTCGAGAAGTCGGTGATGGGGGCCTCACCGAGAATCCCCGGTCTCGGCCTCCCCCTCATGCTGCATTCGGATGGCGGTATTGATATCAGCGATGAGCTCATTGCCGAGTTGAACGAGAAGGTGCCCGCCGTGGAAGAGGAGGCTGGTGATTCAGCCCAACCAGATACCGAGTAAGGCGGTTGCGGCCCCTGTAGAGGTGATCCGAGGCGCCTGGTGTCGATCGCTCGGAGTGTTCAGAGCGGGTTGGGGCGTATGCAGATTTACGGGTTGGCTGGTGTCGGGCTCGTGTCCCTGCACGACCGGTGTTCACGCACTCAGGGCGTCGCCGTCGGTGGAAGCTGTCGCTGCAGGAACGGGGTTCTTCCCGAAAGCATGGATGCGTCCGGATTGCATCGCAGTCTCCTGTGGCGGTAGGTAAATTACTGCGCGAGCGAGTTTCCGGTGCCGGTCTGTCAGGTAGCTGTTTCAGCCATTTGCGATGCCTGAGACGCTCAAGATGAGCAGAAAACCGAGTGTCTCAATTTGATCAGGTGAGAATCCGGCGGATGCCGGTAGGTTGAGTGATGGTGGAAAAGGTATACTCGGTCAGTGGATTGACGCGCAAGATTCGTGGCGTGTTGGAATACGAGGTGGGTGAGGTCTGGGTGGAAGGGGAAATCAGCAACCATCGGGCACAGTCCTCCGGTCATCATTATTTCACCTTGAAGGATGCCGGTGCTCAGCTTGCCTGCGTGCTTTTTCGCGGTCAGGCCGCGAGGACCAACGTGACCCCGGAAAATGGCAGCCAGGTGCAGGTCTTCGGCGAGGTGAGCGTGTACGAGACCCGGGGGCAATACCAGCTCATTGTGCGGAGCATACAGCTTCGCGGAGAGGGAATGCTGCAGGCACGCTTCGAGGCCCTGAAAAAGACCCTGCATGCCGAGGGATTGTTTGAGGAGTCGCGCAAAAAGCAGGTTCCGACCTTTCCGCGGGTGGTGGCTTTAGTGACATCGTCCTCGGGTGCCGCCCTGCAGGATATGCTCAATGTACTCGAGAGGCGCTGCCCTTGGCTGCAGATCCTGCTCTGTCCTGTTGCTGTGCAGGGTGAGGGTGCATGGAGGCAGATTGTGGCGGCCATCCAGTACTGCAACGAGCTCTCCAGGTCGCGTGAATCGGGTATCGATACGCTGATTCTGGCGCGTGGTGGCGGCAGTCTGGAAGACCTCTGGAATTTCAATGAGGAGATGGTGGCACGAGCGATTGTGGCATCGGAGATCCCGGTCATTTCCGGCATCGGACATGAGATAGACTTCACCATTGCTGATTTTGCCTCAGACCTGCGGGCTCCCACGCCGAGTGCGGCTGCCGAGCTGGTAGCTCCGGATGGCGAGGAGCTAAGTGCGCGGCTTCGTGACCTTGGGGCCCAACTCACGTTCCGAACCGGCATGGTGCTCGAGCGCCTGGAAGAAAAACTCGATACATTTGCGACGACTGCTGTTTTTCGGGAGCCCGTGAGAATCGTGCGCGAGTTGGAACAGGATCTCGATGCGCAGGAGGAAAGAGTAGTCATGTGCATGGAGGCCGGGCTCGCCCTGCGTGAGGAGATGCTCTCCGGGGTTGCCAGTCGCCTGGTCAGCCAGAATCCCGAGCTGGCGGTGCAAGAGAAAGAGGAAGAACTTGAGCGATTTGCGAGTCGGCTGGCTCTGGCGATTGAAGCTCAATTCACTCGCTGGGAGGAACTGGTGGACGCGCGCGCAAGCCTGCTGCAGTCCCTGGGGTTGCCCTCGATCTTCGAGCGGGGGTTCAGTATTACCACGGATACGAAAGGGCGACCGATCAACTCGGTGTCGGCGGTTATGGCTGGCGATTCGATGGTCACACGGGTCGCTGACGGCAGTATCCTGAGTGCGGTGAGCGAAACCGAAGCAACGCAAAGAGCGGAGAAGCGGCAAAAAGCGTAGTTGTCGTTCTCATGCGAACGCCGGGGTTCAATGGGGCCTGCAAGCGTTGCCCTCATGCTGGTTGCCGGATCGCGGCCCTCAACCGGGCCACCCGAGGAAGACGGGCCTCAGGTGCGCTGCAGCTGGTAAAAGAGAAACCGCTGTCATGCGGTCACCTGTGAAATCGCGCTGCGCAGCAGATCTTTTCACTGGAATTTTTTAATCACTGCATTTTTACGCAGTCGATCGAGCCATTGCTGCTCCACTTCGATGCCCTTGGCCGCCTTGACCCGGTTTTCGACAGTTTCCCGGACTTCCGAGAGTGGGCTTTGGCGGCCCCCCTTGCGTGCCTCGATCCAGAGGATCGTGTAGGCCTGCGGTGTCTCGATGATTTCGCTGATATTGCCCGATTTCACCTCGGAGGCGGCTTCGGCAATCTCCTTGCTGATATCGGAAGGACTGACCCAGCCACGATCACCACCATCGGCCGCGGCACTGTCGGTGGAGTGAGCCTTGGCCAGATCCGCGAAATTGCTGCCCGTTGCCAGTTGCGCATGAAGATCTTCGGCGAGGTTTTTCTGGTCGTTGACGCTGGTTCCTGTCTTACCGGTGAACTTGGCAATTGTCAGGGTGCGCAGCTTGATAAAATTCGCTTCCCGGAAGTCTGCCTTGTGCTCGCGGTAGTAAGCCTCGATTTCCTCGAGTGTGGGCGTGTCGACCTTGTTGGCCTGTTTCCCGCGCATGAACTGCGCGATGAGCTTTCTCTCCTGCAAATTGCGAAATGCCTTGAGGGACAAACCCGCCTGGCTCAAGTCCTTGATGAACGCCTCGCGCTTGTTGTCGTACCGATTACGAATGATTTCGTTGATCTGGTTTTCGACGAATTCCGGTTTGATGGCACCCCCAAGCTCCGCAAAATCGTCGAGAATGAGTTCTCGGTCGATGAGCGCATCGAGTGCCTCCACCCTGAGTTGTGCGAGCTTTCTTTGCAGCAGGGCGGGATCGCCCTGGTACTGATTGATCAGGCTCTGCCGTTGGGCCATCAGCTCATTTTCCACATCCGAGTGGGTTATGACCTTTCCATTCACGACAGCTGCGAGACCGTTGAGTCGTTCCGCTGCGGAGGCGGATTGGCAAATACTCAGCGTTGATGATGCGAGGCAGAGGATGCAGAGGAATGGAGCGAGGCGATTCATATGGCTGATAGCGGCGGGATGCGCCGCGAAGATGTAGGCTAGGAGCAGAACATTCGAAGTCAAATGTGGAAAGGCAGAGGTTATCGGAGCGAGGCAACGATTCCGCGGGCTTCCTCGAGGCAGTCACGCTCGTGGTGTGAGCGGAGGCGCGGAAATTTTCCGTCGATCTGGATTGGCCTGCCTCCGCGTTTGAGCCGGAGCTGGCGGGCGTGGATTTCGATTGCCTGGATGCGGATGCACGCGCATGCCAGCTTCAGTCGCGTGCAGTTCAAGAGGTTTTCGACGGCCTCGGGGGGGATGCCGAAGCGGTCCCGCCAACCACTGATCAGTGAAGCCAGTTCTTTTTCGTCGTGTAGTTCTGCCAGACTGCGATAGGCCATGATACGCAGTTTCGGCTCCGCCATGTATGTGGCCGGTATGAATGCGGCGACACGGCCGGTGGGTGCGCGCGAGAACTCGGCCTCCGAGAAACAGAGAAAGTCTGCGCGTAAGGAGGTGTCCTGCAACCCGATGATCGGGCGTTTTCCCGACAGGCGTTCCACCGATTCGCGTAACAGCCTGCAATACAGGTCGAAGCCGATTGCGGCGATGTGTCCGCTTTGCCGGGTGCCAAGAAGGTTGCCCGCGCCGCGGATTTCAAGGTCGCGCATGGCGATACGGAACCCTGCGCCAAGGTCACTGTACTGGCGAATTGCACCGATGCGCCGCCGGGCGTCCCCCGCATTCGTGAATTCCCTTGGCAGAAGCAGGATGGCATGCGCACGAATGCCGCTGCGTCCCACGCGTCCCCGTAGTTGGTAGAGATCCGCGAGACCGAAGCGGTCCGCTCGGTCAATGATGATGGTGTTGGCGTTGGGAATATCGATGCCGCTTTCGATGATGGTTGTGGATACGAGGATGTGGGCATCGCCGGAGATGAATCGGTGCATGACTTCCTCGAGTGTGCCCTCTTCCATCTGGCCGTGGCCGACGATGGTGGTCGCATCCGGGCAGATCTGCCGAATGCGCTCCGCGACCTTCTCGATCGTCTTGACGCGGTTGTGCAGGAAGAAAACCTGGCCCCCGCGGTGCAACTCGTGGTTGATCGCGGCCTTAATGGTTCGCTCGTCGTAGGGTGCAATGACCGTCTTAACCGGGAACCGGTTCGCTGGCGGCGTGTCGATGGTGGACATGTCGCGCACTCCCATCAGGGAGAGATACAGTGTGCGGGGAATCGGAGTGGCGGAAAGCGTGAGGATATCGACATTGCGAAATATCTCCTTGAAGCGCTCCTTGTGCTGCACTCCGAAGCGTTGTTCCTCGTCGATGACCACGAGGCCGAGGTTCTTGAACCCGATGTCCTTGCTGATAAGGCGATGAGTGCCGATCACGATATCCACCGAACCCGCGGCGACGCCCCGAACCGTTTGGCGCTGTTGGGAAGGACTTCGGTAACGGCTGAGAAGCTCGATGGTGACCGGGTAGTCGGACATGCGCTCACGGAATGTCTGATAGTGTTGCTGAGCGAGGACGGTGGTCGGCACGAGAATTGCGACCTGTCTTCCTGCCATCACGCTTTTGAAGGCGGCGCGGATCGCGACTTCGGTTTTGCCGAAACCCACGTCGCCGCAGATCAGCCGGTCCATCGGTTCGTCGCGTTCCATGTCCCGCTTGGTTTCCTCGATTGCGCGAAGTTGATCGGGAGTTTCACGATAGGGGAATGAACTCTCGAACTCGAACTGCCAGTGAGTGTCGACCGGATGGGGGTGGCAGGTTGCCGTTTCACGCTGTGCCTGAATGCTCAGCAGTCGCGCGGCGTAGTCCTCGATTGCTCTCTCGGTGTTCGCCTTGAGTTTTGACCAGCGGGCAGTACCCAATTTCGAAAGACTTGGAGCGGCCTTGCCGGCACCTATATAGCGCGAGACGAGGTGCGCCTGGTCGAGGGGCACATACAGTTTCGCCTCGTCAGCAAACGCAATCCAGATTACTTCGCCTCCCGCTTCAGTGTCTCCCTCCAGCGTCTCGTTGCCTGGATCCGGATGCAGGCCGATAAACCGACCGATACCGTATTCGGCATGAACGACAAGGTCGCCTTCCGACAGTTCTCTGATCTCCGCGCTGGCACTGGCATGGCGCAACTGGTGCACGCTGCCAAAGGATCGCCGTATCCTTGAGGTTCGGTAGCGACCGAAGATTTCAGCATCACTGAGAACGGCGATCCGGGCCCCTGGCATGGTGAAGCCTCGGGCGAGAGGGGCGATAAAATCCTGAATGGTTCCGCTTTCGATCGGGTCGCCTCCAATCAACTCCTTGAAGCGATCGATTTCTCCTTGGCTGTGAAATGACATGGCAACCAGCCATCCGGCCTTGCGCCACTCTTCAACCTGGGAAATGAACGCGCGTTGTCGCGCCTCCTGTTGGACAAAATCACCGGGATCAAATGTTCCAAGCGGAGATTCGAAAATTCCCAAGTCCATGCATTTCTCTGCCGGGGACGTGTGCAGGCGAATGTGGGCATCGACCGTGTCCGGACAGTCGATTGAGAGGATAATATCCTCCTTGGTCAGATAGTTGCGCAGCAGACAGTGATCACCTGCCTCGTCAGGTGCGGCAAGCAGCAGCTTGACGTGTTCGAGCTGGTTCTCGGCGAGTTGTGTGTGCAGATCGAAGCTGCGGATCGATTCCACGGCATCGTCAGAAAATTCAATGCGGATAGGGAGTTCACTGTCGAAAGGATAGAGATCGACGATGCCGCCGCGCACCGCGTATTGCCCACGCTCAGCAACTTGAAACGTTTTTTCGAACTTCTGATCTCGTAGCTCGGCAACAAACTGGTCCCGATCAAGGCACTTGCCGGTCGTCACGTCGACTTGATCGCGCACCAGGGCATCGGAGGTGGGTACTCGATCATCGAGTGAGCTGTCCCGCATGATGAAAACCCGGTCTCCGGTCTCCGGCCGCAAGCCCCGGATTTTCCCGATTGCGGCGAGGCGCTCGGCTGCCACGTCCGGGTCGGGCAGAGCATCGATAGCGTCGGTATTTTCCAGTTCAGGAATCCGGATGGCTGGAGTATCCCAGGCCGGGAGCCCCGCTTCTGTGGCGTCGAGCAAGCGACCATTCGGGCAGATGACCCAGAGGCGGGAGAGGGGGCGTAGGATCGCCAGTGACCGCGCGATCGCTGCAACAGAAAAAGGGATGCCAGGTGGGTCGATGCCGGAGAAATTGCAGACCTCAGGCGTGGACGGATCGCCGGCCAATCGTCGGATTGATTCACCCAGAGGAGAGCCATCCAGGGCCTGATCGAGTAAGGAGTGCATGGAACATAAGTGGCGAGAGAGGCACTGGGAGATCGGAAGGGCTTCGTCAAGTGCCGGAAAACGTTTGTGCCCAGCGTTCTGACTGAATCTGCCGTCTACGTGCAGCCTTGCCTCTCTCGCCCGGGACCCGGAAGGTGCCCGGAATAATTTCTGAAGCCTGATACAACCGCCTCCGGTGCATCGGATGCAGATCGGGCATTCGAGTTCAACCCCCTTGAGGGGCGGCGTCACTTGCTTGAGCGGTTCGCCCCGCCGAGGAAAGGTCGATGAGATCCTGCACGATATTCAATGCCTCGATTTTCTGAGGTGCCATGTCGTAGGGAAAACCGGTGTCCTCGTCTTCCTCGTCGTCATCGCTTTTCCCCATGCGCATTCCGGTCGAATCTTCTTCCGAGAAATCCTCTGCGGAGATTAATTGCGGAAGGTCCACGTTGTCCTGGGTGAGCTTGTAGATCGTGTAGAGATCATCTCCGCCCTCTTTCTTGAGCGCTGCGTTGCGTTTCTTGCGTTCTTTTTTGCGCATCTCCTGGCGCGCCTTGTTTTCGTCTTTCTCTGCGAGCCGTGCCTCGAGATTGATCATTGCCTGGTTTTCATCAATGCGTTTCTTGAGCCGGTCGCGGTCGGAAATGATGTATTGGAATTCCGGATTGCCGGCAATTCTACTTTCATACCTTGCGCGAATTTCGTCGATTGGCAGTGGACTCGTGGGAGAAAGGTCATACTCGAGAGAATTAATCTCGTCATACTCCAGGGGGTGATCGAGTGCTTCTTCGCCGATGTCGAGGGCGTCTCTGATCGAGGGGAAGACGACGTCCGGTATTACTCCGCGGAGTTGGGTGGAACCGCCAGCGATGCGATAGAATTTCTGGATCGTCACCTTGAGGGCTCCGGCACGCTCCTTGTCGCTGAAGAACGGCATGTAGCGCGATACGGGCATGATTGTCTGGACGGTGCCTTTCCCGAAAGAGGACGACTCACCTACAATGACCGCCCGGTGGTAATCCTGCAGAGCGGCGGCGAGAATTTCACTGGCCGAGGCGCTGGAACGGTCTATGAGAACCACGAGCGGGCCGTCGTACGCGGGTTTGCTGCTCAGCGAATCACGCCGTGACGTGTCACCGATCCAGTCCTTTTGTTGGACAACCGGGCCTCTCTTGATGAACAGGCCGGTCAGCTTGATCGCCTCGTCCAACGAACCTCCTGGATTATTACGCAGGTCGAGAACAAGGCCCTCTATGTTCTCTTTCTTCAGGCGTTCGAGAATGCGCCGCACATCGGTGGTTGTGCTGGTTGTGCCTCCTTCCATGTCGGCATAAAAGGAGGACAGATTGATCCAGCCGATGCGCCGCACGTCCTGAGGATTGTTGCGGTCCCGGGGGATTTCGATGAGTTCGCCATTGGCTAGTTTGTCTTTCAGTTTGACGGTTTCCCGCTTGATCAGAATTTCCGTGGTATAGCTCGGGTCTTCCGCTGCTGCCGGCTTGATGCGGAGCCGAACGGTGGTGCCTTGCTTGCCGCGAATCATCGCCACAACTTTTTGCAACTTCATGAAGGTGATATCCACCATTTCACCATCGAAGCCCTGACCGACCGCAACAATCCGATCGAAGGCCTTGAGTTCTCCTGCCTTGTCCGCAGGGCCGCCAACCACCAGTCCTTGAATTTCCGCGGCACCTTCGTCATCCTTGGAAAGCAGCGCACCGATTCCGATGAGCTCATTTTTCATCGAGATCTCAAAATCTTCGAGTTCCGACTGGCTGAAATAATCGGAGTGGGGGTCGTAGGCTTCCGCCAGTGCTGAGAGGAAGAAGTTAGTAATTTCTTCCTCGTCGTTTTCCTGCAGGTCTTTCATGACCTGCTCGTAGCGCTTGAGAATGCGCTCTCCCGGGGACTTCTTGTTGTCTGTGTCTTCGGCACCGTCTTGCTGAGTTTCCTCCCCTTCCGCGGTGTCTGTCCCGACGTTGCTATTTTCAGGTCCGGCAGGGTCCTCCGGGGGAATTTCCTCGGAGGCTTCCGGAGAGGTTTTCGGAGAGGTTTTTGGAGAATTGGCACCGGCCTTCTCCTGTTTCTTTTTTTCGGCCTCCTCTTTCGCCAGCGCGTTGAGGTGTTCTTCGAGGAGATTGTTTTCGATGATATTTCTCCAAATCTGGTCGGCCTCCTCCTCGTTGGCGGGCCAAGGCTCATCCTTGCGGGATCGTTGGATGATGGCGTCTCCGCTGAAATCGAAGTTCTCGTTCGCGATAACCTGCTGGAGTTTTTCGTAGCGTTCTGCAACCCGCTGCTCGAAAATCCGGTAGATTTCCACTGCGGGTGTGATGTCGCGAAGCAAAGTCATATCATCGAGCGTGGTGGCGTATTGCTGGTGGAAGCGCTCGATGTCCTGCTGCGTGAAATAGAGGTGGGTAAAATCGAGTTGGTTGAGATAAATTTCCAGCAAGCGGTTGGAAACCTCATCGTCGAATTTTTTCTGTCGGTAGTGGTGCTGCTGGAGCATTTGCGCCACATACATGGAAACCTGACCGAAATCGGTCTCTGCCCGCAGTCGGGATACCGGCAACGGCAATGCAAAAAGCCCGATTGCAAGCGGGAGAAAAAAATGCCGATGGAGAGAAAAGATCATGAAAAAATAGAGGGCAAGGATCAACCATCCTTGCCTTTGTAAATATTGCAGGCGAACTCTTGAAAGTCTAATTCTTTTCCTGTCCGTGAATTCATCAAAAGCCGCTGTTCATTGCTATACCGGAGGGTTTGCTCAGACCAATTGCTATCTCTTCGACACTGGTTCCATTCGGGTGCTCGTGGATGCGCCCGAGGGGGTGACGGATTGGTTACGGGTGCAGGAACTCAAGCCTGATGTCCTGTTTCTCACCCATCAGCACTTTGATCACACTCAGGATGCGGCGGACGTGGTCAAGGAGTGGGGCACAAAAATCGTGGCGCACAGCGAATTTTCTGCGTCTCTGAGCATGGCGGAGCTTTTCTCCGCATTTTCCGGAATGCGCATAGTCGTGCCCGAATTTCGCGTCGGCGTAGTGGTGGGGGGAGATGCGACCGAGGTTGATCTGTGTGGCGAGACATTCGCTCTGCTTCATGTTCCGGGCCATTCAGGCGATAGCTTGTGCCTTTACCATGTCCAAGAGGGGGTGATTTTTTCCGGTGACACCTTGATGGCTGGTTCGATCGGGCGCCCTGATCTGCCCGGAGGAGATCAACGTACCCTGG